>CADASK010000078.1 GCA_902790495.1 uncultured Eubacteriales bacterium | reverse complement strand
CGGCGTGGGCATGAGCCAGCGCGGCGCCCAGTACCAGGCGTCCAAGGGCAAAAAGAAGTTTAAAGAGATCCTGGATTTCTACTATCCCGGCGCGAAACTTAAGCGCTATGAAGGGGAAGCGCCCCTTCCGCCCACGCCGGATCCCCTGCTGGGCGTGACACCCGGCCCGATCCCCACCGCCACGCCCAGGCCGACGCTGATGCCCGTGACGGCGGACAGCCTGCCGGAAGGCGCCTGGCTGGCCACGGTGGAACACATCGACGACGACAGCACCCTGAACCTGCGGGAAAAGCCCTCCGCCGGCTCGAAGGTCGTCCGCCGCCTGTACAAACACCAGCAGCTGATCGTGCTGGAGGAAGCCGAGGTCGCCGGCTGGCTCCACGTCAAAACCGACGTGATCGAGGGCTATGTGATGATGTCCTTCCTGGAAAAGGCGGATGAAAAGAAAGAAGCAAAATAAGACTTCGCTTCGCTCAGGATGACGCCAAAAAAGGGCACCCGAACGGGTGTCCTTTTATATTGCTGCCCAATCAGAACAGGCCGGTGATCTTGCCGGTGGCGTCGTCCACGTCGATGCGTTCGGCGGCGGGAGAGTTCCGCACGGTGACGGTGAAGCCTTCCGGCGCGCCCAGCAGGGCCGGGTCGTCCGAGAAGGAGTATTGGGTCTTGGCCACGCACACGGGCATCTTGTCGAAGCCCAGCTCGGTCAGGCGCTCCGCCTGCTTCTTCGCGTTCGGGGTCAGGGCGACGCCGGCGCCGCCGTAGATCTTCTTCGTAACGGCCTCGAGTTTCTCCTCGATGGAAGCGTCCAGCTCATAGGAGAAGGTGAAGTTGCCCTTCTCCTCCTCGCACAGGCGCACGACCTCGCGGGCCAGGTCCTCGCCGCCCTTGCCGCCTTCCGCCCACACGGTGGACAGCACGGTGTTGACGCCCAGCTCCCGGCACTTGCGGATGATGAAGTCGATCTCCGCGTCGGTGTCCGTCGGGAAGCGGTTGATGGCCACCACGCATGGCAGCTGATATACGTTCTTGATATTGTTCACATGGCGCAGCAGGTTCGGGATGCCCTTCTCCAGCGCTGCCAGGTCCTCGTTGACCAGCTGTTTCTTGTCCAGGCCGCCGTGCATCTTCAGGGCGCGCACGGTGCCGACCACAACCACCGCGTCGGGGGTCAGGCCCGCCATGCGGCACTTGATATCCAGGAACTTCTCCGCGCCCAGGTCCGCGCCGAAACCGGCTTCCGTCACGGTGTAGTCGCCCATGCGCATGGCCATGCGGGTCGCCATCACGGAATTGCAGCCGTGGGCGATGTTGGCGAAGGGTCCGCCGTGCACGAAGGCGGGGGTGCCTTCCAGGGTCTGGACCAGGTTCGGCTTCAGGGCGTCGCGCAGCAGGGCCGCCATGGCGCCGCTTGTCGTCATAGGTATAGGCCACGATGATCCGGGCCAGGCGCTCCTTCAGGTCCTTCATGGAGGAAGCCAGGCAGAACACCGCCATGATCTCGCTGGCTACGGTGATGTCGAAACCGTCCTCGCGGGGCGTGCCGTTGGCTTTGCCGCCCAGGCCGTCCACCACGAACCGCAGCTGGCGGTCATTCATGTCCACGCAGCGCTTCCAGGTGATCTTCTTCACGTCGATGCCCAGGGCGTTCCCCTGCTGGATGCCGCCAGCAGGTTGTTCGCCGCGCCGATGGCGTGGAAGTCGCCGGTGAAGTGGAGGTTGATGTCTTCCATGGGCACCACCTGGGCGTATCCGCCGCCGGCGGCGCCGCCCTTGATGCCGAAGACCGGGCCGAGGCTCGGCTCACGCAGGGCAACCGTCACATCCTTGCCGATCCGGCTCAGGCCGTCCGCCAGGCCGATGGTGGTCGTAGTCTTGCCTTCGCCCGCGGGGGTGGGGGTGATGGCCGTTACCAGCACCAGCTTGCCGGGCTTCCGGTCGGTCTCGTCGATCAGGGCGGGATCGATCTTGGCCTTCCAGCGGCCGTACTGCTCCACGTACTTCTCATCCACGTGGGCCTTTTTGGCGATCTCCATGATCGGCTTCATTTCACACTGCTGGGCGATCTCGATGTCAGTTAAGTAGGCCATGGCGGTTTCTCCTTATTTCTGTATTATTTGAAGTATCTGACTGCGGATTCGAACATCCTGATGTCGTAGTTGCCGGGAACGTTCCTATACAGGTCTTTGCCCACGCGCTCGCTGTGGCCCATCTTACCGAAGACCCGGCCGTCCGGGCTGGTGATGCCCTCGATCGCGTACAGGCTGCCGTTGGGGTTGAAGCGCAGGTCCATGGTCGGCTGTCCGTCCAGGTCCACATACTGGGTGGCGATCTGTCCCTTCGCCGCCAGTTCGCGGATCAGGCTCTCCTCCGCCAGGAACCGGCCTTCGCCGTGGCTGATCGGCACGCTGTAGACTTCGCCGACCTGCGCGCCGCGCAGCCAGGGACTCAGGTTGCTGGCCACCCGGGTGCGGACGATGCGGCTCTGGTGGCGGCCGATGGTGTTGAAGGTCAGGGTCGGGCAGTG
>CADASK010000077.1 GCA_902790495.1 uncultured Eubacteriales bacterium | reverse complement strand
CGGGAGCTCATGTTGTAGGCCTCGTTGCGGTCGTGCGTCACCATCAGCACCTCGCGCCCGAAGCGGTCCAGCAGGTCGCGCAGCTCGATCTTGAGCGAGTCGCGCAGATGCCCGTCCAGCGCGGAGAAGGGCTCGTCCAGCAGCAGGACGCGGGGCTCGCTGACCACGATGCGGGCCAGGGCCGTGCGCTGCTGCTGCCCGCCGGAGAGCTGGGCAGGCTTGTGGTTTTCCAGCCCCTCGAGTTGCATGAGCATCAGCATCTCCCGCAGGCGCTTCTCCCTGACCGCCCGGTCCTTCTCCCGGCACAGGCCGCAGAGGATGTTCTGCCGCACGGTCATGTTGGGAAACAGGGCGTAGTTCTGGAACAGATAGCCGACGCGCCGCTTCTGCGGCGGCAGGTTGATCTTCTTTTCGGAGTCGAACAGCACCTCGCCGTCAAGAACGATGCGGCCCTCGTCGGGCTTTTCGATCCCGGCGATGCATTTGAGCGTCATGCTCTTGCCGCAGCCGGAGGCGCCCAGCAGCGTGGTGACGCCGTTTTCCGCCGTAAAGCGCACGTCGAGGCGGAAGTTGCCGAGCTGTTTTCGGATATCGACGAGCAGACTCATGCCTTCACCGCCTTCTTCTGCCGGGCCTCCAGCATGTTCACGGTGAGCAGCACGACCGTGCTGATGGCGAGATTCACCATCACCCAGAAGAAGGCGCCCGCCTCGTCGTTGGTGCGCCAGAGCTGGTAGACCGTGGTCGAGATCGTGGCCGTCTTGCCGGGGGTGTAGCCGATGAGCATGCTGGTTGCGCCGTACTCGCCCAGCGCGCGGGCGAAGGCCAGCACCGTCCCGGCCAGAATGCCCTGACGGCAGGCGGGCATGCGCACGCGCCAGAAGATATACGTGTCCGACAGGCCGAGCGTCTGCCCCGCGTAGGCGAGGGTCTTGTCAAAGGCCTCAAACGCGCCGCGCGCCGTGCGGTACATCAGCGGGAAAGCCACGACCGCCGCGGCGAGGATGCCGCCGTACCAGGTCATGACGAACTTGACCCCGTACTGCGCGAGAAATGCCCCGAGCGGGCGCTTCACCCCGAAGATCACCAGCAGGAAATAGCCGCAGACCGTGGGCGGCAGCACCATCGGCAGGGTGAGGAACACGTCCAGCACGCCCTTGACCGCGCGCGGCAGCTTTGCCGCGTAGTAGGCAAAGAAGATCCCCGTAAAGAAGACCAGCACGCAGCTGATGGCCGCGATGCGCAGGGAGTTGATCAGAGGATACCAATCCATCGTTTTTTCATCCTCACAGGTTCCGGGCGCTGTTTTGCCCGGGGATCAGGCGCGGGAGAAGCCGACGCCCTCGAACACGGCCATCGCCTCGTCGCCCTTCAGGTAATCCAGAAAGGCCTGGGCGGCATCGGCGTGGGCGCTGGTCTTCATCACGGCGGCGGGATAGATGACCTGACCGCACATGTCTTTGGTGGCGGTGTCCACAACCTCAAGCCCGGCGCTGAACGCGTCGGTCCCGTAGACCACGCCGCAGTCCACCACGCCGCTGTCCTTCACCTGCGTGGTGACCTCCTTGACGTTGGTGCCGTAGGTGATCTTGCCGGCGTTGGCGAGCTCCTCCTCGTTGAGTCCGTAGAAGGCGAGGATCTTCTGCGTGTACTGGCCGACGGGCACGTCGCTGTTGCCCATGCACAGGAACACGTCGCCCGCCTTCAGCAGCTCGGCGAGCTGGTCAAAGGACGCGATCCCCTTGGGGTTGCCCTCGGGCACGACCAGCGCGACCTTGTTCTCCAGCAGGTTCACGCGGCTGCCCTGCATCACGAAGTCCAGACCGTCGGGGTTCTTGTCGGCGTCGCAGGAGGCGTCGAGCGCGTTCATCTGCTTGGGCGCGGCGGAGATGAACAGGTCACAGTCCGCGCCCTCCTGGATCTGGGTTTTCAGCGTGCCGGAGGAGTCAAAGTTGTAGGTGACGGTGACACCGGGATGCGCGGCCTCGTAGGTCGCCTTGATGGC
>CADASK010000076.1 GCA_902790495.1 uncultured Eubacteriales bacterium | reverse complement strand
CATTGCAGATACATTCTACAACAAAATGGAGCTTTCTTCCACCTCCTCAGTGGTCGAAAGCTCCGTTTTTTGTGCTGGGGGTTGTGCAACAGCCCCTTTCTCTTTCGTTTCAGTCGGTCTGTCCAGCTCATGGGTTCACCTCCAGCCAGGTCACCTGCCAGGAGCACTCTGGCTCTTCCGTCGGTTCTTCCGGTACCGTTGTCATGGCCGTGAAACCGCAGGGGATGCCCTTGCCTCCCGCGCCGAAGTCCAGCCGCAGGCCGTCCTCGCACAGGGCGTGGGCGAAGCGCACCGCGGCCAGGCCGAAGGGTGTCCGGCCCATCCACAGCAGGGCGGGCAGCGCCGCCGGGCCCGGGGTGGGCGGGCCGGCCGTCCACACGGTCTCCTGCGCTGACGCGGTCACCCCGGTGCCGGGCGCGGCCAGGGCCAGCAGAGCGGGCGTCGCGCGATGGATGGTCAGCAGCAGCCGCACCCGCTGACCGTCCGAGGCCAGGCTGCCGGCCTCCAGGGCTCTCGCGCCCGCCGAGAGGTCGCACCAGAAGTTCTCGCAGGTCAGTGATCCCGTGAGCGTCCGTGCGATCACCGCGTCCGCATCGCCCGCCTCCGCCCGCGCCCAAAGTGCGCTCAGGTCTTCCGTCGCATCAGGCTGTGCCATCAGGCACCCCGGCCCCAGGGGCAGGCGCAGGCTGTGCGGCGTGGCGTCCGGCCAGAGCTTCAGCCTCTCAGCGCACATCCGCAGTCACCTCCATTCGCAGCACAGCCCGGGGCGGCTGCCGGGCATCCCACTCGGCGCGGCTCTCCGCCGGCGTCAGGGCGAGGCAGCCGCTATCACCCCGCAGCAGCACGCCCGGGAAGGGGATCAGCCCTCGCAGGGCCTCCAGCGCCGCCACGCAGCCCGCGTGATCCGCACACCACACCCGCACGGTGGCCTCGCCGCCGTCTGTGCCCACGCGCAGCTCCCAGGTCACCCGGGGCAGCGGCGCGGTCTCCGGCACGAAGCCCTCTTCATAAACCGGCAGATCCAGCCCGCCCAAAAGCTCTGTCAGCAGTCTCCTGACCTCAGTCTCCGGCAGCATCCGTCAGCGCCTCCCTTCTCTCCACGGGCACCTGGGCGAAGGCGGGACGCATCCGCGCCGGGGTCTCCATGTCCGTGCTGTCCCCCAGCGTACGGAAGACCGCGCCGTCCCGCACCCGTCTGACCAGCATACGCGGGCGCAGATGCACCGACCGGTCATGCACCAGCATCGGCTGCGCTTGGCCCGAGACCCCACCGGCAAAGCCCTCCAGCCTGCCGCCCGCCGCGGTGACGCCCCCGCGGAACGCGCCGCCTGCGTCCTCCGTCCAGGTGACGGCCGTGCCGCCCATGCCGTCGTCGGTCTCCGCCGGACGCAGCAGGGTGAAGGCCTCCATGTAGTCGCTCAGCACAGCGGCACCTCCTCCGCCATGCGCCGCCAGGGACGGAGCTGGGCGGCGAAGGCCCCGCGCCAGTCCGGCGTCAGCCCCAGGGCGTTGGTGGGGTATTCGACGGCATACGCGCCGAAGCTCTCGCGCTTCACGCCGGGCTGGGCCGCCGTCTCCGCCCAGGCGGCGATCTCCCCGCACAGGCGCAGGAAGTCCGCGGGCGGGCTGAGCAGCCACACCGCGCCGGTGAAGCCCTCGTCCGCCGCGCCGGGCACGCGGCCCTCCGCGTCCAGCTGGTGGATGCCGTCGAAGCGGAGGGAGCCCTCGACGGCGATCCAGTCGCCCGGGAGGAGGGCGTCGAGGTTCAGGCGGCCGCCGGTGAGGGTGAAGGCTCCCTCCCAGCGGGCTTTGGGGAAGGCGTTGGAGACTTCGCGCATCACATCGGGAACTGTGATGGTCATGTGTGTTCACCTCGCTTGCTGTTTGATTGCGGGGATGTGACCCCATCCCCCAGCCCCTTCCCCGCCAGCGGGGAAGGGGAATTATTTTAATATCGTGTGGGGGAGATTTCTTGCCCTTGAATTTACAATCTAAGTGCAACAGGGAAAAGAATAGTGACTCAAAGCTGAGAATCCCTTACAATACGAGTTGTCCAGACAAGCACGAAGGGAGCT
>CADASK010000075.1 GCA_902790495.1 uncultured Eubacteriales bacterium | reverse complement strand
CAGTGCCCCCGACTACAGCCCCATCGACAGCGGCGTGGCGGACAGCGCCGAGAACACGGCAGACATGATCCGCGAGGTCGGGACCGCCTCGGAGGAGGCCGGCGAGGGCATCGGCTGGCTGCAGAACATGCTGGAGAAGGTGAAGAAGGTCTGGGAGGATTTCAAGGGCTCCCTGGACTTCAGCAACCTGAAGGACGCCTTCGGACGGCTGAAGGAGGCCTTCGCGCCGCTGTCCGAGGATCTCGGCAAAGCCCTCAAGTGGCTGTATGAGGAAGTCCTGAAGCCTCTGGCGAGCTGGACCATCAGTGAGCTGGCGCCCAGGCTCGTGGAAGCGCTTGCGAGCGCGTTCAAGTTCCTGCACGGCGTCTTCGTTGCGCTGCAGCCTCTGTTCGAGGCGCTCTGGCCGATCCTGAAGTGGTTCGCGGAGGTCGTGGGCTTCGCCATCACGGCCGCCCTGGACGAACTGAACCACGCGCTCAGCGTCCTCGGCGACTGGATGGCGGGCAACCTGAGCCCGCTGGAGAACCTGCAGGTCTGTCTGCAGCTGATCGCCGCAGTCACACTCGGGAACCTCATCGGCGAGCTGCTTGCCTTCGCCAACGCTGCAGGAGGCGCCGCAGCGGCGGCCACTACCCTCGGCGCTGCCATCGGATTCGGAGGCGCGGCTGCCGGTGCCGGTATGGCAGCTGCGGCAGGCGGCGGACTCATCGGCGCATTCGGAGCCGGAGCCGGCGCAGCCGGTATGCTCGGCGCGGGGATCACAGGCGTGGCAGTACCTGCCCTTACCGCGGGCACGGGTGCAGCTGCTGCAGCCACGGGAGGCGTCGCTGCCCTGGTGGGCCCCGTAGCTGCCGTCGTGGCCATCGTCGCCGCACTCGGCGTCGCAACTTATGAGGTCATCAAGCACTGGGACGAGATCAAGGAGGTCTCGGCCCGGGCCGTGGACGGCATGAAACAGGCGTGGAACGGAGCCGCGGACTGGTTCAAGACCAACGTCAGCGAACCACTGAAGGAGTGGGGCAAGCAGGCATGGGAGGACGTCAAGAGCGCCGCCCAGACTGCTGCAGAAAAGGTCCGGGAGACCTGGAACGGGCTGCGCAGTACGCTGAAGAGCACCTGGAACGACATCAAGACCACGGGCAGCAATGCCTGGAACACGATCCGGGACACCGCACAGCAGGCATGGGACGCCGCCTATCAGGGCGCGGCGAAGGCCTGGGAGAGCGCGAAGAGTGGCGCAGCCTCCGCATGGGAGACCGTCAAGACAACGTGGGGGCAGGCCGGAAACTACTTCAACTCGAGCGTCTTCCAGCCCCTCATCAATGCGGTGAAAAGCGGCATCGAGGGCGTAAAAAGTGCCTTCTCCAGCATGTCCAGCATCGTGGAAAGCGTCGTGAAGAAAGTGAAGGACGCCATCTCGAACCTGCAGGCGTCGCTTCCCTCTCTTCAGAACCTCCGCAACTCCATCAGCAGCGCGGTCGGCACGATCTCATCGAAGGTCTCGTCCGTCATCAGCGCGGCGGGCAGCCTGGTCACCTCGGGCCTCGCAAACATCACCTCTCTGGCCGTGCCGCATCTGGCAGAAGGCGCGGTGATCCCACCGAACCGGGAGTTCACGGCGGTGCTGGGTGACCAGCACACCGGCTACAACATCGAGACGCCGGAGGGGCTGCGGCGCGAGGTCGTGCGGGAGGAATCCGGAAACGGCGCGGTTCTTATGATCCTCACCGACATTCTGGACGCTGTCCGTGAGGGCAAGGAGATCACCGTCGACGGGTACACGCTCGGCAAAACGGTGCAGCGGTCCATGGCCATGAGCGCCCGGGCCAGCGGCATCGCGTGAGGTGTGAATTATGGGACTTGCTAAATTTTCAATCAACGGCGCGGACTTCTCGGACTGCGTGCAGCAGGGCGGTCTCGCCTGGTCGCGGAACGACCTGCACAAGGACGGAAGCGGCCGCAGCCTGGACGGGATGATGCATGTGCACCGCATTGCCCAGAAGCGCGTGCTGAAGATCCAGTGCCGGCGGCTGACGGATGCCAGGGCGCGGCAGCTGGCCGCCGCCCTGAATCCCACGACC
>CADASK010000074.1 GCA_902790495.1 uncultured Eubacteriales bacterium | reverse complement strand
CTCAAGCACCTCGTTGATGACGCCGTTGACGAAGCTGATCAGCTGGATCTCGCCCTTGCGCGCGGCGATCCGGTCGCCCCGGTACTCGTCCTTGAGCTTAAAGCTGTCGACCGGGACGAAGCACAGCGCGCCGTCCTGGTTCGCGGCGACATACAGGGCCGCGGTGTCGCTGTCCACGATCCCGGCGTCCACAGTGCCGTTCTCCACGGCCGCGATCACATCGGCCACGGAGGGCAGACGGCGGAACTGGCGGCAGGGAAGGGCGCTGTCCACGGCCATGGTCTCCTGTAGGGAACCGCTCTGGGCAGCGATGTCACGGTCCTCTAAATCGGCCAGGGTCGCCAGGGTCTGGAGCGTCTCCGCGTCCGCCCGGCGGATCAGCATGCCGCTGGCCACCTCGTCGCTGCTGTAGTAATAGCCCTTGGACATCTCCAGCACGGCCGCGCGGCTTTGAGTGAAGGCCAGGGCGGAGACGGCCAGGTCATACCGGCCTTCCTGCACGCTGGTCAGCACGTCCGAAAAGGCGAGGGGCACGATCTCCAGCTCCACGCCCATGCGTGCGGCGATCAGCCTCGCCAGCTCCATGTCCGCGCCGACAAAGCGATCCTGCCCGGTTTTGCTCTCGTCGATGAATTCCTGGGGCGGAAAGTAGGGCTCGGTCGCGACGGTCAGCTTGCCGGCCTCGCGGATCTGGGCCAGCCGGCCCAGGGCCTCCGCGGGGATGCCGGCCGACACGTCCATGGCCATGTCCACGTAGTTCCATTGGTTTTCAATATAGACAGCATCCTCGGCGGACGCGTTTGCGCACGACAAAAACAGCAGCGTCAGGACGGCAAGCAGCGTCAGCGCAGGCTGAACATAGGGGTGTTTCATGCCTTTAATGCAGATCATCCATGCATCCCCTTTCAACGGTTTGCATTTCCTTCTGTATGATTTTAACATATGTAAACCAGGAATGCAAGAAAGCTTTGCCCAAATCATTGAATTTCATACTTTCTATTCCAAAAAAACGCTGCCCCACAGCAAGTTCTGTGAGGCAGCGCAAGAGATATCGCGATGATTGGCTGATTGTCTGAAAAGCTAGGCTTACAGACGGGCGACGCCGCTGTCACGCGCGGCCTTTGCGACTGCCGCAGCCACCGCGGGGCCGACGCGCTTGTCGAAGGCCAGGGGGAGGATGTACTTGTCGTTCAGCTCCTCCGGCGCGACCAGGTCAGCCAGGGCGAAGGAAGCGGCGCGCTTCATTTCCTCGTTGATGTCACGGGCGCGCACGTCCAGAGCGCCGCGGAACAGGCCGGGGAAGCAGAGCACGTTGTTGATCTGGTTGGGATGATCGCTGCGGCCGGTGCCCACCACCGCAGCGCCGGCGGCCAGGGCCTCGTCCGGCTCGATCTCGGGCACGGGGTTCGCCATGGGGAAGACGATGGCCTTCTCCGCCATGGACTGGATCATCTCACGGCTGACAATGTGCGGCGCGCTGACGCCGATGAACACATCCGCGCCCTTCATGGCGTCCGCCAGCTTTCCGGAGAACTTCTCGGGGTTGGTGATCTTCGCCATATCCGCCTGGGCAGGGTTCATCTCGACGCCCTCGCAGAGGATGCCGTGGCGGTCCACCATTTTCAGGTGCTTCACGCCCAGGTTCATCAGGTGCTTGCCGATGGCGATGCCCGCGCTGCCGGCGCCGTTGATGACCACCTTGGCCTCGCCGATATCCTTGTTTACCACGCGCAGGGCGTTGATCATGGCCGCGCCCACCACCACGGCGGTGCCGTGCTGGTCGTCGTGGAAGACGGGGATGTCGCACAGTTCCTTCAGCCGGCGCTCGATCTCGAAGCAGCGCGGCGCGGCGATGTCCTCGAGGTTGATGCCGCCGAAGGAGCCGGAGATCAGGTAGATGGTACGGACGATCTCGTCCACGTCCTTGCTGCGGATGCAGATGGGGAAGGCGTCCACACCCGCGAAGGCCTTGAACAGGGCGCACTTGCCCTCCATGACGGGCATGCCGGCCTCGGGGCCGATGTCTCCCAGGCCGAGCACGGCGGTGCCGTCGGTGATGACGGCCACCAGGTTGTGGCGGCGGGTCAGGGTGAAGGACTTGTCATAGTCCTTCTGGATCTCCAGGCAGGGCTGAGCCACGCCGGGGGTGTAGGCCAGGGACAGATCTTCCTTGTTCTTGACATCCACACGGGAAACCACTTCGATCTTGCCCTGCCACTCACCGTGCAGCCGCAAGGATTCTTCAGCGTAATTCATGAGGCACCTCCCGAGAATTGTAGTTTAGATGATAAACTAATTATAGTGCTTTGCCAGGAAAAAACAATATCCAATCTGGGAATTGCGGCATCTAGCCGGAGGAAGATGCCTTCCTCTATATGGATATTGTTTTGCGGCGGCGGCTTATTTCTGCGCCTGCGCTTCCTTTGCCTTCGCTTCCCGGGCCACACGGCGCTGCTCATGCACCAGACGCCTGCACTTCAGCCAGCACTGGATGACGTCGAACGCGGTGTCGATCTCCTCGTCCGTGAATTCCTTCCGCACAAGGTCCAGGGTCTCGCCGGCGTGCACCTCGTCGTAGCGGATGTGGGCTTCGTTCAGCACTTCGCCCTGGGGGGAGAGGTAGAGGAAGACGCGCTTGTCCCCGGGCTCGTCCGACGGCTTTTGGAGAATCAGATCCTTCTCTACCAGCTTTTTGAGGA
>CADASK010000073.1 GCA_902790495.1 uncultured Eubacteriales bacterium | reverse complement strand
AGCTTCTCGCTCAGCACGGGATTGCGCAGGAAGGCGGTGATGAACTTGCCGGAGCCGTCCGGCTCGTCGCCGCCGGAGAAGCCGCCGGGGATGAACAGGATCTGCGACTCATCCAGGAGCTTTCCGAAGCGCTCCACCGACTGCTGCACGCCCGAGGCCGTGGTGTTGTTGATGACCATCACCGTGGGCTCCGCGCCGGAGCGGCGGAAGGCGGACTCGGTGTCGTATTCGCAGTTGGTGCCCGGGAAGACGGGAATCAGCACCCGGGGTCGGGCAATGGATTCACCCTTTTTGCGGGTGGTGGTGGGCTTGTCGGAGGTGATGGGCAGGATGAGCAGCTTACTGGCCCGGACGCGGCTGGGGAACACGCCTTCCAGCCTGTTCTCCCAGATGGCCTCCAGCTCGCTCAGCGCCACGGCGTCCCCGCCCAGGGCGATCATGCCGTCGTCGGTGGTGAAGCCCAGGGTCTCGCCCTCGTCGCACCCATCCGCCATTTCCAGGATGAAGCCGCCGTAGCTCAGGGAGAAGACGCGCCCGGTGTCGAAGCCCTCCGCGAAGCGGAAGCCCACGCCGTTGCCCAGTGCCATCTTCAGCACGCCCTCGGCGATGCCGCCGAAGCCGCAGGTCCAGGCAGAGACCGCCTTGCCCGCTCTCAGCAGCGCCGTCACCCGGCCGCACAGCGCCTTCACGCTTTCCGCGTCCGGCAGGCCGTATTCGTTCAGCGCGGGGGCAAAGAACGCCACCCGGGAGCCGGCCTTCTTGAATTCCGGCGAGGCGATGTCCTGAATTTTCGCGGTGGACACGGCGAAGCTCACCAGCGTGGGGGGCACGTGCATCTGCTCGAAGGAGCCGCTCATGGAGTCCTTGCCGCCGATGGCGCCCAGGCCCAGGCCGGTCTGCGCGTCCAGCGCACCCAGCAGCGCCGCCAGGGGCTTGCCCCAGCTTTCAGCGCCCGCCATGCGCTCGAAGTACTCCTGGAAGGTGAGATGCGCGTTGTCGATGCCCGCGCCGCAGGCAGCCAGCTTGCAGGCGGATTCGATCACCGCCAGATAAGCGCCGCGATAGGGGCTCTTTTCCGTCACGAAGGGATTATAGCCCCAGCTCATGGCGGAGCAGGTAGTGGTGTCGTGGCCAGGCACGGGCAGCTTGGCCACCATGGCCTGGATGGGCGTGCGCTGCTTTTTGCCGCCGAAGGGCATGAGCACCGTGGCCGCGCCGATGGTGGAGTCGAACCGCTCGGACAGGCCGCGCTTGGAGCACACGTTCAGATCCCCGGCCAGCGTCCGGATGCCCTCGCCGAAAGCGGCGGGCACCTCGCGCTCGTAGGTCTCCCCCGCCGTCACGCGGGCCTTGGTGTGCTTGGTGGCGCCGTTGGAGGCCAGGAACGCGCGGGACACGTTCACGATCTCCTTGCCGTTCCAGCGCATCACCAGGCGCTTTTCCGCCGTGACCGTGGCCACCACGGTGGCCTCCAGGTTCTCGCCCTCGGCCAGCGCGATGAATTCATCCACGTCTGCCGCCGCCAGCACCACGGCCATGCGCTCCTGGGATTCGGAAATGGCCAGCTCGGTGCCGTCCAGGCCCTCGTACTTGCGGGGCACGGCGTTCAGGTCGATGCTCAGGCCGTCGGCCAGCTCGCCGATGGCCACGGACACGCCGCCCGCGCCGAAGTCGTTGCACCGCTTGATGAGCTTCGTGGCCCTGGGGTCCCGCATGAGGCGCTGCAGCTTGCGCTCCTCGGGGGCGTTGCCCTTCTGGACCTCCGCGCCGCAGGTTTCCAGGGAAGACACGTTATGGCTCTTGCTGGAGCCGGTGGCACCGCCGCAGCCGTCCCGGCCGGTGCGGCCGCCCAGCAGCACCACGATGTCGCCGGGCTGGGGCTCCTCCCGGCGCACGTTCTCCGCCGGGACCGCGCCCACCACCGCACCGATTTCCATGCGCTTGGCCGCGTAGCCGTCGTGATAGATTTCGTCCACGATGCCGGTGGCCAGGCCGATCTGGTTGCCGTAGGAGGAATAGCCCGCCGCGGCGGTGGTGGTCAGCTTGCGCTGGGGCAGCTTGCCGGGAATGGTCTCCTCCACCGGCCGGGTGGGATCGGCCGCGCCGGTGACGCGCATGGCCTGATACACATAGCCGCGCCCGGACAGCGGATCGCGGATCGCGCCGCCGATGCAGGTGGCCGCGCCGCCGAAGGGCTCGATCTCGGTGGGATGATTGTGGGTCTCGTTTTTGAACAGCAGCAGCCACTTCTCTGTCTTCCCCGCCACGTCCACGTCAACCCGCACGGTGCACGCGTTGATCTCCTCGGACTCGTCCAGGTCGTTCAGCAGGCCGATCTTCTTCAGATACTTCGCGCCGATGGTGGCGATGTCCATGAGGGTCATGGGCTTCTCAGTCCGGCCTAGCTCCGCGCGGATGCCCAGGTACCGGCCGAAGGCCTCCTTCACGGCGGGGTCGTCGATGGCCACCTCGTCCAGCGCGGTGAGGAAGGTGGTATGGCTAATCCTTCACCACGCCCGCCAGCGCCGCCTCGTCCATGTGGATGAAGCCCTCGATGACCGGCACGGTGGTGGGCAGGTCGGTCTTCATCTTCAGGGTCTCAAAGGGCTCCAGCGAGGCCTCGCGGCTCTCCACGGGGTTCATCAGGTGCTTTTTGATGGCGGCCATGTCCTCCTCGGACAGCTCGCCCTTCAGCAGATACACCTTCGCCGTGCGCACGTCCGGCCGGTCGCCCTGACTCACCAGCTGCACGCACTGAGCGGCGGAGTCGGCCCGCTGGTCGAACTGGCCGGGCAGGTATTCCGTGGCGAACACGCGATAGCCCTCCGCATCCAGCTCGGCGGACACGTCGTCCACCTGGGGCTCGGAGAACACCGTGCTCGTGCACTGCGCCATCACAGCCGGGTCGATGTTCTCCACATCGTAGCGGTTGATCAGCCGCACTTCCTCCAGCGCCTTCACGCCCAGGAAGGAGCGGATGTCGCTGAGAATCGCTTCGGCCTCCTGCCGATACGCCGGCTTCTTTTCCACAAACAGCCTGTAGACCATACGAATTATATCTTCCTTTCAGAAAGGGAATCTTTGATTCAATGGGGAATGGGGAATTCCAGTTTGTCTTCAGGCGCGGCCTCAGCCGCGCCTGAGCCCCCTTGGCTCCCCTGAAAGGGGAGCTGGCAGCGAAGCTGACTGAAGGGTCGGAATTATGCCATCTGCAAATACAAACGCACGCATAATCCCTCACGCCTCAGTTCCGACCCCTCAGCCGCCTGTGGGCGGCAGCTCCCCTTTCAGGGGAGCCTTTGAGCAAACTGCAATTCCTCATTCCTAATTCTTCTTCAGCGCTCTGGCTCCGATGTCGCCACGATGATACGCGCCCTCGAAGGTGATGCCCTTCGCGGCGTCGTAGGCCTTGGCCACGGCCTCGGCCAGGGTTGGCGCGGTGCAGGTGAGGCCCAGTACGCGGCCGCCGGAGGTGACCAGCTTGCCATCCTTCAGGGCGGTGCCGGCGTGGAACACCTGGGCCTGGCTGAGCTTTGCCGTGTCGGTCACGACGATCTCCTTGCCCTTTTCATAGTGTGCCGGATAGCCGCCGGAGGCGATGATGAGGCAGCAGGCCGCCTCGTCGCTGAACTCCACCGGCACTTCGCTGAGCCTGCCCTGAGACACGGCCCGCATGATGGTGAACAGGTCGCTCTTCAACAGCGGTAGCACCACCTGCGTCTCCGGATCGCCGAAGCGGCAGTTGTATTCGATGACCTTCGGGCCGTCCTTGGTGACCATCAGCCCGAAATAGAGGCAGCCCTTGAAGGGCCGGCCCTCGGCCTTCATGGCGCGGATGGTGGGCAGGAAGATTTCCTCCATGCACCGCTTCGCCACACCCTCCGTGTAGAAGGGGTTGGGCGCGATGGTGCCCATGCCGCCGGTGTTGAGGCCCTGGTCGCCGTCCAATGCCCGCTTGTGATCCATGGAGGAGATCATGGGCACGATGGTCTCGCCGTCCGTGAAGGACAAAACGCTGACCTCAGGCCCCTCCAGGAACTCCTCGATGACCACGCGAGCGCCGCTGTCGCCGAACACGCGGCTCTCCATCATGGAGCGCACGGCCTCTTCCGCCTCTTCCCGGGTCTGGCAGATGAGAACGCCCTTGCCCAGGGCCAGCCCGTCCGCCTTCACCACGATGGGCAGCGGCGCGGTCTTCACGTAGGCCAGCGCCTTATCCATGTCGTCGAAGGTCTCGTAGGCGGCGGTGGGAATCGAGTACTTTTTCATCAGGTCCTTGGCGAAGGCCTTGCTGCTCTCGATGAGGGCGGCGTTCTGCCGGGGCCCAAAGCAGGGAATGCCCTTCTCCTCCAGCCGGTCCACCGCGCCCAGGGCCAGCGGGTCGTCCGGCGCCACCACGGCGAACTCGATCCCGTTCTTCATGGCGAAGTCAACGATGCCGTCGATGTCCTTGGCCCCGATGGCCACGCACTCGGCGTCCTGCGCGATGCCGCCGTTGCCGGGCAGCGCGTAAATCTTTTCGATGGATGGGTTCTCTTTCAGCTTCCGGATGATCGCGTGCTCGCGGCCGCCGCCGCCAACAACCATGATCTTCATGGGAAAAACCTTCTTTCGCAATTAGGAATCAGGAGTTAGGAATCAGGGATTATGGTTTGTCTGAAGGGGACGACCCTTCAGGCACTTCGCGCCAGCTCCCCTGAAAGGGGAGCCAAGTATGCCGGAGCGAAGCGAAGGCCGCGCCTGAGGACAAAATACAATTCCTAATTCCTCATTCCTAATTCCTAATTTATCTTAGTGGTGGAACAGCCGCAGGCCGGTGAACGCCATGGCGATGTTGTACTTGTCGCAGGTGGCGATCACGTGGTCGTCGCGGATGGAGCCGCCGGGCTGGGCGATGTAGCTCACGCCGCTGCGGTGGGCGCGCTCCACGTTGTCGCCGAAGGGGAAGAACGCGTCGCTGCCCAGGGCCACGCCGGAGAACTTCGCCAGCCATTCCTTCTTTTCCTCGGCGGTCAGCGGCTCGGGGCGCTCGGTGAAGAAGTTCTGCCACACGTCGTCGCCCAGCACGTCGCCGGATTCCTCATTTGAGAGATACAGGTCGATGGTGTTGTCGCGCTCGGAGCGGCCCAGGCCCTTCACGAACTGCAGCGCCTGAACCTTGGGATGCTGGCGCAGATGCCACAGGTCGGCCTTGTTGCCGGCCAGGCGGGTGCAGTGGATGCGGCTCTGCTGACCCGCGCCCACGCCGATGGCCATGCCGTTTTCGGCGTAGCACACGGAGTTCGATTGCGTATAC
>CADASK010000072.1 GCA_902790495.1 uncultured Eubacteriales bacterium | reverse complement strand
CTCGGGGCTGGCGGACCAGTTCTTCATGGACAAGAACACCCTCACCCGCCAGTTCAAGCGGCAGGTGGGCATGACCCCCGGCGAGTGCATCCGCTGGCACCGGCTGGAGGCCGCGCGGCAGTTGATATCGAGCGGCACGCCCACCCAGACCGCCTGCGTCGAGTGCGGCTTTTCCGATTACAGCGCGTTCTACCGCGCCTTCCGGCAGGCTTACGGGCTCAACCCGCGGGATTACGCCGCGCGGCAGCGGGAGGCTGTCGTGTAGTATACATTGCGGGTTAAGCGTTTGGTTGATTGGAGTTTGCTTGAGAGCGGAGAGTGGAGTTACAGTCAGCCGCGCACGATACACGGCGGATAATCAATCCACAGTTCCCGCGAAGAAGGCGTTTTGCAGTTCGGTTCGACGGGCGATGTGGGCATCGCCCCTACGACGGTCTGATTGACATTCATACATGCCCTGTTGGGAACAAGCCGGTCTTGATCATGAAAACCACGATGCTTCGTTCCCGGGCATTCTATATCTGCACTCTGCACTCTCCACTCTTCACTCTCGGGCGAAGCCCTGAGGCGTTCAGAGCCATTCCACCGCGCCGCTCTGGATGTCGTACACCGCGCCGCGCACGTCGGCCTCCGGCAGGGCCGCCCGGATGCGGTCCACGCCGTGCAGCACGTTGAGACGGCACGCCTTATCGGGGTCCTTTTCCGTGCCGATGGCCTGCAGTATGCCATCCACGATGGCGCAGATGTAGCCGTGGGCGTGGCCCTCCAGCGCCGCGCCGATCGCGCCGCAGCCGGTGTGGCCCAGCAAGACCACCAGCGGGCACCCCAGGTGCTCCACGGCGTACTGTATGCTGCCCAGCTGCTGGGCATCCAGCACGTTGCCCGCCACGCGGATGACGAACAGCTCGCCCAGCGTGGCGTCGAACAGGACCTCCGGGATGACCCGGGAGTCGGAGCAGGTGACGACGACGGCGTAGGGGCGCTGGCCCTCTTTGGCCAGGCGGTTGCGCAGGGCGGCGTCGGCGCTTTTGACGTAGCGCCGGTTGCCCGCGTTGAGGCGCTCGAGCATGGGTCTTCCCTCCATCATGTCATTTATTCGGGCGCGCTGCCCGTCTCCAGTATGCCCCGCAGGGTCTCCTTCAACAGGTCGATGTCCACGGGCTTGGACAGGTGCGCGTTCATGCCCGCCGCGAGGCACTGCTTCACGTCCTCCTCAAAGGCGTTGGCGGACAGGGCGATGATCGGTATGGCCTTCGCGTCCGGGTGATCGAGCTTGCGGATCTCCCGGGTGGCGGTCAGGCCGTCCATCACCGGCATGCGCATGTCCATCAGTATGGCGTCGAAGTGTCCCGGCGCGCTTTCGGCGAGCATCTCCACGGCCCTCTGGCCGTTCTCCGCCCATTCGGAGGTCATGTCCTCCAGCGACAGCAGGTCGGCGAGTACCTCCGCGTTCATCTCCTGATCCTCGGCGATCAGCAGGTTGAGGCCTTTGAGGGCGTCGTTCGCCTCCGGCGCTTCCTCCGGCGCGGGGGCCTTCGGAATGTCCTCCGCGCGCACGCGGCCCAGCGGGATGTACACCGTGAAGGTGCTGCCCACACCCTTTTCGCTCTCCACCTGGATCTCGCCGCCCATCATCTGCACGATGCGCTTGGTGATGGGCATGCCCAGGCCGCTGCCGCCGTAGGGGGAGGTGTTGCCGGTGTCCTCCTGGGAGAACGCCTCGAACATCTTCGGGATGAACGCCTTGTCGATGCCGATGCCGGTGTCCGACATGGTGAAGCGCATGGCGGCGCGGTCCGACGCGCGGGCGGTCGGCTCCACGGTGAAGGTGATCGTGCCGGGGGCGTCGGTGAACTTCACGGCGTTGCCCAGTATGTTGATGACGACCTGCTTGAGCTTGAGGAGGTCGCCGACGTAGTATGCGTCCGGCGTTCCCAGCACGTTCGTCACGTAGTCCAGGCCCTTTTCCTGGCACTGGCCGCCGATGATGATGTCGATCTGCTCCAGGAAGTCCCTGAAGGCGAACATCTCCGACTTGAGGGTCATGCGGCCCGTCTCGATGCGGCTCATGTCCAGTATGTCGTTGACGATGGAGAGCAGGTGCCGGGCGCTGGCGCCGATCTTGCCAAGCCCGTCGCGGGTGCGGGGGGAGATGTCCTGATCCCGCAGGAGGATGCTGTCCAGGCCGATGATGGCGTTGATGGGGGTGCGGATCTCGTGGCTCATCCGGGACAGGAACTGGGACTTCGCCCGGCTGGCGCTCTTGGCGGCCTCCGCCGTGGCGAGGGCGCGGTTCCTGGCGCTCTGGGTGTAGATCACCCGCATGAACACGACGGCCTCCAGCACCGTCAGCAGGGCCAGTATGGTCAGTATGATGATCAGGGGCCGGTAGAACACCCGGGTGTTGATCAGCGACACGGCCTGCCAGCCGCCCTCGATGCGCTCGGTGAACACGATGTACTTCTGGCTGCTGAAGCGCAGCTCGAACTGCGGGCTGCTCTCGTCGTAGAGCCGCGCGGCCAGCGCCGCGCCCAGGGTGTCCGTCTCCTCCAGGTAGTCCTTGCCCAGCTCGGCGCTGTCGGAGTGGGCGATGACGTGGCCGCCCTTGTCCAGCACGATGGCGAAGCTGCCCGGGGTCTGCAGGGCGATTTCCTGGGTGACCTCCTGTATGTAGCTCAGGGTGACGTCCAGCGCGATGACGCTCACGCCGTCGGACAGCCGCTTGGCCATGGTGGTGAGCACGGTCTTGGTCTGCTCGTCCAGGTAGGGCTTGACGAATGTGACGTCGCTGTCGTCGGCGATGGTCTCCAGGTACCAGGGGCGCTGGGTCGGCACGTAGTCCTAGAGTGTGTTTCTAAATGCCGGGAGATGCAGTTTCGAGTGGATTTGACTGCATTTCAAGGCGATTTCCCGCAGGCTTAGTGGGGCAATAGCAGTC
>CADASK010000071.1 GCA_902790495.1 uncultured Eubacteriales bacterium | reverse complement strand
GTGAACAGCGGGATGTTCTCACCCTTGCTGACGCGCTCCACGAACTCGTTGGCCTCCTCGATGACCGTCAGGTCCGCGCCGGTAGAGGTGTCGTACACCTCGTCGAAGCCCATCCTGTGCAGTGCTGCCACGATGAGCCCCATGGCGTTGTCGCCGTCGCCCAGGCCCAGCTCCTGCCCGATGCCCACGCGCACAGCTGGAGCGATCTCGCAGGTGACGAAGGTGTCCGGGTCGTCGATTCTTTCCCAGACCTTCGCGGTATCATCCCGCACGATGATCGCGCCGGTCGGACACGCCACCGCGCACTGTCCGCAGCCCACGCAGGGAGATTCGGCCAGCGGGATGTCAAAGGCGGTGCTTATGGTCGCGCTGCTGCCGCGGTGGGCAAAGTCGATGGCCCCCACGCGCTGCACCTCGTTGCACTCCCGCACGCAGTCGCCGCAGAGTATGCACTTTCCCGGCTCACGCACGATGCAGGGCGAGGAATTGTCCCCCGGCAGATTCACGCGGCTGTTGGGGAAGCGGATGTCGTGAATGCCGAACTGTGCCGCCAGGTTTTGCAGCTTGCACTTGCCGGAGTTGCCGCAGGTGGTGCAGTCACGGCAATGTTCAGCCAGCAGCAACTCAAGAATGTTTTTCCTGTACCGGCGCAGTCTGCCGGTGTTGGTGCGGATCTTCATGCCCTCCTCGGGCAGGGTGGAACAGGCTGCCAGCAGTCGGCCCCGGTCGTCCTCCACCATGCACATGCGGCACGCGCCGTAGATGGAGAGGTAGCTGTGATAGCAGAACACTGGCATGATGGTGCCCACCTTGGCGATGACTTCCAGCAAATTGCGCTCGCCTTCGATCAGCACCGGCACGCCGTCCACCGTCATCATGTTTTTAAGCCGCATACGTTACGCCTCCTCTCTCACAGCGTCGAAGGAACAATTGGTCTTGCAGGCGCCGCACTTGATGCACTTGTCCTGGTCGATCTCGAAGGGCTTCTTCACCACGCCGGTAATGGCGTTCACCGGGCAGTTGCGGGCGCACTTGGAGCAGCCCTTGCACTTTTCGGGATCGATCACGAAGCGCCTGAGCTTGCTGCACGCCCCTGCGGGACAGCGCTTCTCATAGATGTGGGCCTCGTACTCGCTTCGGAAGTTCTTGATGGTGGAGATGACCGGCGAGGGCGCGGTCTTGCCCAGGCCGCACAGGGCGGTGTTGGAGATGGTGTCTGCCAGTTCCTCCAGCAGCTCGATATCACCATCCTGGCCCTGGCCAGCCACAATGCGCTCCAGGATCTCCAGCATCCGCTTGGTGCCCTCTCGGCAGGGCACGCACTTGCCGCAGGATTCGTTCTGGGTGAAATTCATGAAGAAGCGGGCGACCTCCACCATGCAGGTCTTGTCGTCCATGACCACCAGGCCGCCAGAGCCGATCATGGCGCCCACCTTCTTGAGGCTGTCGAAGTCCAGGGGGATGTCCAGCTCCTTCTCGGTCAGACAGCCGCCGGAGGGACCGCCGATCTGCACGGCCTTGAACCTGCCGTCGCCGCGCATACCGCCGCCGATGTCGAAAATGACCTCCCGCAGCGTCGTGCCCATGGGTACTTCGATCAGGCCGGTATTTCTGATGGTACCCGTCAGCGCAAAGGCCTTGGTGCCGGGGCTGTTCTCCGGGCCGATGGACTTATACCAGGCTGCGCCGTTGTTGATGATCATCGGCACGTTGGCGTAGGTCTCCACGTTGTTGAGGTTCGTGGGCTTGTCGAACAGGCCGTGCTCCACCGTGCGGGGCGGCTTGACCCTCGGCATGCCGCGCTTGCCCTCGATGGAGGCGGTCAGCGCCGAGCCCTCGCCGCAGACGAAAGCGCCCGCGCCGCGGTTGATGTGCATGTGGAAGCTGAATTCCGTGCCGAGGATGTTGTCGCCCAGCAGGCCGATCTCCTCGGCCTGGGCGATGGCCATGCGCAACCGGTCCACCGCCAGCGGGTACTCCGCGCGGACGTAGATATAACCCTCGCTGGAGCCGATGGCGATGCCCGCGATGATCATGCCTTCGATCAGGCGGTGTGGGTCGCCCTCCATCACCGAGCGATCCATGAACGCGCCGGGATCGCCCTCGTCGCCGTTGCAGACGATGTAGCGGGGCGTCTCCTTCTGCCGGGCGCATGACTTCCACTTGCGGCCCGCCGGGAAGCCGCCGCCGCCGCGGCCCCGAAGATTGGATTCCGAGACCTCGTCCAGAATCTCGCTCGCGGTCATGTCGAACAGCGCTTTCTCCAGCGCCTGGTAGCCACCCACAGCCAGGTAGTCATAGATAGACGTGGCGTTGATGTGGCCGCAGTGCTCCAGCACCACGCGCTGCTGCTTGGCGTAGAAGGGAATCTCCTCCTGCTTGCGGTAGATCTCGCCGTTCTGCCTGTAGGCCAGCCGCTCCACGCACGCGCCGTCGAGGATTGTCTTTTCAATGATCTCCTCGCAGTCGTCCACCTTCACCTTGGTATACAGCCAACCCTGGGGTTCTACGCGTACCAGCGGGCCCATCTCGCAGAAGCCGTGACAGCCGCTCTTCTCGATGCCTACAGATTCATCATGGGGCTCGTGAACCAGCTCCACAGAGACGGGGATACCCCGTGCCTCCATCAGTTCCTTCAGCCTGTCATAGATGTCCAGTGAACCTCCCGCCACACAGCCCGTACCGCCGCAGACCAGTATCTTCCTGGTTTCCAGCGACAGGGCCTTCTGACAGACGTGACGCAGGTTCTGAAGATCCTGCCTGCTCATCAACTTTGTCATACCTCCGTCGCCTCCTTCGCAAGGTTCTCCTTGATCTCGGCAAGCAGTGCGCTTGCCTTGTCCGGGGTCATCGCGCCGTACACAGTGCCGTTGACCGTCATGGCGGGTGCCAGGCCGCAGGCGCCCAGGCAGGACACGGTCTCCACGGTGAAGTTCAGATCGTCGGTGGTCTTCTTGCCGTCTGAAAGCCCCAACTC
>CADASK010000070.1 GCA_902790495.1 uncultured Eubacteriales bacterium | reverse complement strand
TTTGGCTGTTCGCCAATTAAAGCGGCACGCGAGCTGGGTTCAGAACGTCGTGAGACAGTTCGGTCCCTATCCATCGTGGGCGCAGGAGTCATGAGAGGAACTGTTCCTAGTACGAGAGGACCGGAATGGACGCACCACTGGTGCAACTGTTGTCGTGCCAACGGCACAGCAGGGAAGCGAAGTGCGGATGAGATAAACGCTGAAGGCATCTAAGCGTGAAACTCACCTCAAGAAGAAGACTCCCATTCGAAAGAAGTAAGACCCCTGGAGGACTACCAGGTAGATAGGTCATCGGTGGAAGCGCAGTAATGTGTGGAGCTTGATGATACTAATCGGTCGAGGGCTTGATTTAGCGCGTGAGACTGAGACCAGCAAAAAGGTCTCTGGAAGGAAAACAGGAAACAACAGAAAAGGTCAGCAGAGTAAGAGACAGAATCACATCCTGTGCAGTTGTCAGGGTGCGGAAATAGCCGCATGACAAAGGAAACCCGAAGCATACGAGAGGGAAAGCCCGAAATAGGCGCGACCCGAAGGAGTGCAGAGGGCGACCGGAAAGCCCTCTGCCCGCGCCCGCAGGCGCGGAACCCCGGAACGACGTGAAGCGGAAAGTGCCGAGGAGAGACGGGGAGAGGAAAGCGGCAGAACAAGTTCACAATTTCCGGTGGCAATGACGAAGGGGTCACACCTGTTCATCCCGAACACAGAAGTTAAGCCCTTCAGTGCCGAAAGTACTTGGCTGGAAACGGCCCGGGAGGATAGGTCGCTGCCGGATTCCAAATAGAGAGATTCGCAAGAGTCTCTCTTATTTTGTTTTCCCGCCGCGGCAGGGATTCGCGCCGCTTTGTCCAATATTCAACCTCAGCAACACAACATCAGGAGGAACTGTCATGCTGCAGAAGATCGCTTCCTTTTCCATCGACCACGATATCCTCATGCCGGGCCTGTACATCTCCCGCGTGGACGGCAACGACGTGACCTACGACATCCGCATGAAGCGCCCCAACATGGGCGATTACATCAGCCAGGGCGCGCTCCACACGCTGGAGCACCTGATCGCCACCTACATCCGCTCCTCCAAGTACGGCGACCAGGTGGTTTACTTCGGCCCCATGGGCTGCCGCACCGGTTGCTACATGATTCTCCGCGACACGGTCAGCAAGGCCGAGGCCCTGGCGCTGACCCGCGAGGCCTTCGCCTGGACGGCGGCCTTCGAGGGCGAGATTCCCGGCGCGAAACACAACGAATGTGGCAACTACCTTGAGCACGATCTCGCGGACGCCAAGCGCGAGGCCGCGGCCTATGTCAAGGTGCTGGATACGTGCGACGAAACGACCTTTGTGTATCCGAAGATGGGGGAAGGCCAGAAAACGGAATGACGCGGTAAATCCGGTGGCTTTTGTGCAGCAAAAAACGAGCCCATATCGAGCTCGTTTTTTCATTTTCTCAGAAAACCCGTTACTTTTCCGGATACCCGTCATGGAAGTCCTCGAGATAGCCCTCGATGGCCTCCATCACCTGGTCGGCGTCCAGGCCGTGCACCATGCAGGCCATCTCCAGGGATTCCCCGATGGAGGAGGGGCAGCCGACACAGTGCATGCCGCACTGCATCAGCACGTCGGCGATACCGATATCATAGCGGAGCATTTCGCCCATGGTGGTTTCTTTGGTGATAGTCATCGTGATTCCTCCTGTATGGCAGCAGATGTCTGCGGAACAGACGCGGGCCGTGCCCCTCTGTTCTTCGGCTTGATTGTAGCACATTGCGGCCGCGGACGCAAGGGAGGAAGCTGTTGCCTGGTCAGTCCGGCTGCGCGTCCGGCTCGGCGCGGCCCTCCTCCGAGGCGCTGTCCGCCATGCGGTAGCCCACGCCGACCTCGGTGAAGATGTACCGAGGCTCGTTCGGGTTCGGCTCGATCTTCCTGCGGATGCTGGCCATGTGGACGCGGAGGATCTTGTTGTCCATGCTGGCGGAGGGCCCCCAGAGCTCGCGCAGAATGGCCTTGTAGGTCATGACGCGGCCGGCGTTGCGGCCCAGCAGGGCCACGATGCGGAACTCGTTCGGCGTCAGGTGCGCGTCCTCGCCCCGTACGGTGACGCGGTAGAGCTTGTAATTGATCTCCATCTCGCCGACGCAGTAGCGCTCGCGCAGGCCGATCTCGTCCTTCTCGGCGCGGGTGTAGGTGTGGCGGAGGGCGGTGCGGATGCGGGCCAGCAGCTCGATGGTGCCAAAGGGCTTGGTGATGTAATCGTCCGCGCCGGCGTCCAGGGCGGCGGCCTTGTCCACCTCCATACTGCGCGCGGAAATCACCACGATGGGGATGCGCGCCCACTTCCGCACGCTGGCGATGATCTCCTCCCCGTCCATGTCGGGCAGGCCGAGATCCAGCAGGATGCAGTCCGGGCAGTGGGAGGAGATGCAGCTCAGCGCGCTGTCTCCCCGGGAGGCCACGAGGACGTCGTAGCCCTCCGCCGCGAGGGTCGTCTTCAGAAAGGTGAGGATGCCCGGATCGTCCTCGACGATGAGGATTTTATGCTTGATGGCTGCCATCGGTGTCCTCCTCCTGCCAGGGTAGATACAGCCGGAAGGCCATTCCGCCGTGGCGGCTGATATCCGCCTCCATCCTGCCGCCGTGAGCTCGGACGATGGTCGCGCAGACGGACAGGCCGATGCCCATGCTGCGGCGGTCGTCCGTGTGCGCGCCGGTGTCCGGCAGGCTGCCGTTCAGGACGGTCTGCCGCTGCGATGCGGGCATGCCCGGGCCGTCATCCTCCACGGAGAGCATCACCTCGTCCCGCTCCGCGCGGATGTGCAGCCAGATGCGCGTCGCGCCGGTGGCGTGCTCGCCCACGTTGTCGAAGAGATTGAGCAGCACCTGCTCGATCAGGATGCCGTCCATAGGCACCAGCAGGATGCGGTCCATGGGGTCGACCTCGATGGACAGGGCGTTTTCGGAGCGGCGGTATTTCAGGATCGCGCTGCCGATGATCTCCTCCAGCACCTCGTCCTGCTTTTTCAGCGTGACGTCGCCGGCGGAGAGCCGGGTGATGGAGAGCAGGTTTTCCGTCACGCGCACGAGCCACTGGGCGTCGCTGTGGATGCGGCCGACCAGCGCCTGCTGATCCTCCCGGGAGAGCTCCTGCTGCTGCAGGGCCGAGCTGGCGCCGAGCATGGCCGCCAGGGGCGTGCGGATGTCGTGGGCGATGGCCCGCAGCAGGTTCGCGTGCATTTTCTCGCGCTCCGCCTCGAAGTGCAGCTTCTCCTGCTGCTTGATCTGGGTGGTCAGGGCGCTGACGACGATGGAGACGATCAGCATCACCGCCATGGTCAGCGGATAGCCCGGATAGGTGACGTCAAAGGCCCAGAAGGGGTAGGTGAAGATGTAGTTGACGCAGAAGGTGCCGGCCAGCGACGCGACGATGCCCCAGGCGTAGCCCGTGGTCAGGCGGGCTACCAGCACCACGGCCAAAATAAAAATCGCCATGGCGAAGGGGTTGTTGTCGTCGTTGATGCCGGAGAGCAGCATCGACAGCAGCACCGCCCCGCCGATGATGAGCACAAAGACCAGGCCGTCCCGCGCAATCCGTTTCCCGTTCCCCTTCAGCATGGCATTCTTCCTCCCGATGTCGCCCTGTCATTATACCATATTCCGCGCGCGCCGTGACGAAAAGACGGGCCCGCGGCTTTTTCTTTCCGCAAAATTAGCGCGGAATCATTGTATGATAAGCCGTGGTCATAAGCGATCGGGAGAGGAGGTGGAGACCTTGTACAGCGAGGAATACGAGAGCGCGAAAAAGGAATTTGTCAACTGCCTGTGGATGAGTGTGATCGGGTTGGGCGTGCCCGTCGTGCTCGCTTTCAGGGAGTGGTGGCCCATCATGCAGCGTGAAAAGAAAAAAGCGCTCGCAGCCGGACAGCCGTCTGCGGCCAAACAGCAAAGGAGCTGAGGAGCATTGTTTGAACTGATTTGCAACGTTGTCCTGTTCGTGTTCCTGGGGTACACCTGGTTCACGCACGTGCTTGAGGCCAAAGTGCCCAAGTCCTACCTGAAGAACCCGAACGTCCTCTACCCGGACGTGTGGCCGAAGGTTATCATTCTGCTGCTGCTCGTCTGCATCGCGGTCAACATCTACAAGATCGTGAAGAAGAACAAGGGGAACCCTGAGTTCACCTTCGCGGCCTTCGGCAGGAACACCCTGGCCTTCCTGAAGTCCAAGACCTTCCTGGGCATGATCATCCTGGTGATCGCGTCCCTGGTGCTGGAGCCCCTGGGCTTCGTGGTGACCGCCGCGCTGATCATGTTCTGCTACGGCATGCTGCTGGGCGAAAAGAAGTGGTGGCGCCTGGCCATCATCGCGGTGGTGCTGGGCATCCTGCTGCACATCGTCTTCAGCGGCCTGCTGAACGTCAACCTGCCGCGCGGCACCGTGTCCTTCCTGCGGTCCTTCTCCCTGTTCCTTGAAAACCTGGTCTAAGGAGGATGTGAAACATGAGTTTAGGCGAAATGTTCGTTTCCG
>CADASK010000069.1 GCA_902790495.1 uncultured Eubacteriales bacterium | reverse complement strand
GGCTGGCACCGCTACGCGCGGATCAGCTTCCTCAACCATTGGGGCGAGCTGCTGCTGCGGGAGACTGCCCCGGCCAACGCGCTGGCCCTGAAGAGCCGCAAGTTTGAGCCCTATCTGGGCGGCGACTTCATGCTCACCGCCACCTTCGACGGGCAGGAGGGGGAACGAATCTACGGCATGGGCCAGTATCAGGAGGAGATCCTGGACTGGAAGGGCTGCACCCTGGAGCTGGCGCACCGCAATTCCCAGGCCAGCGTGCCGTTCTACATCTCCAGCCGGGGCTACGGCTTCCTCTGGCACAATCCGGCCATTGGCTCTGTGAGCTTCGGCCTGAACCGCACCACCTGGCGGGCGGAATCCACCAAGCAGCTGGACTACTGGGTCACGGCGGGGGACACACCCGCCGAAATCAGCCACAACTACGCCCGGGCCACCGGCTTCGCGCCCATGATGCCGGAGTATGGACTGGGCTTCTGGCAGTGCAAGCTGAGATACTGGAATCAGGAGCAATTGCTGAGCGTGGCCCGCGAGTACAGGCGGCGCGGGCTGAAGATCGACGTGATCGTGTGTGATTTCTTCCATTGGCCGAAGATGGGGGACTACCGCTTCGACCCGGAATTCTTCCCCGATCCGGCGGCCATGGTGCGGGAGCTGAACGACATGGGCATTCAGCTGATGGTGAGCGTGTGGCCCCAGGTGGCGCTGACCAGCGAGAACTACGGGGAAATGAAGCAGCAGGGCCTGCTGGTGCGGGCGGAATACGGCGAACAGATCGGCATGCGCTTCGTGGAGGACAGCATGTTCTACGACGCCACCAATCCCCGCGCCCGGCGCTACGTATGGGAAAAGGTGAAGAAGAACTACTTCGACGCGGGCATTCGCATTTTCTGGCTGGACGAGGCCGAGCCGGAATACGGCACCTATGAGTTCAAGAACTACCGCTATTCCCTGGGCAGCAACCAGCAGGTGGGCAACATCTATCCACAGATGTACGCCCGGGGCTTCTATGAGGGCATGCTGGAGGCCGGCATGGAGAACCCGGTCAACCTGCTGCGCTGCGCCTGGGCCGGCAGCCAGCGCTATGGCGCGCTGGTGTGGTCCGGCGACATCATGAGCCGCTGGGAGGACTTCCGCCGCCAGATCTGCGCCGGATTGAGCATGGGCTGCGCGGGCATACCCTGGTGGACCACGGACATCGGCGGCTTCCACGACGGCAACATCAACGACCCGGGCTTTAGGGAGCTGCTTATCCGCTGGTTCCAATGGGGCTGCTATTGCCCGGTGATGCGCCTGCATGGCGACCGCAAGCCCGGCGAGCCGGTGCGCCGCAAGGACGGCACGCCAACCCTGGGCTCCGGCGGGGACAATGAAGTATGGTCCTTCGGCGAGGAGGCCTATCCCTTCCTCACGAAGTACATGGCCCGCCGCGAGGCATTGCGGCCCTATGTGCGCGAGCTGATGCGCCAGGCCCACGAGAGGGGCACACCTCTCATGCGGGCGATGTTCTATGAATTCCCCGACGACGAGGCCTGCGCGGCGCTGAAGGATCAGTACATGTTCGGCAGCCGCTACCTGGTGGCACCAGTGCTGTATCCCGGCGCGCGGAAGCGGACGGTTTACCTGCCCGCCGGCGCCTGGCGGGATGTGGACACCGGCGCGGAGTATGCGGGCGGCTGTTCGATGGAGGTGGACGCGCCGCTGGAGCGCATCCCGGTGTTTGAGAGAATGGGCGAATAAAAAAGCGGCCCGGCGGAGTGCAAACCGTCGGGCCGCGATGTGTTATTGACTTAGTGGCCGCCCCGCCGCTGGAGCTTGAAATCGCTCTCTTTGAGGCCGTCCGCCGCCAGCATGTTCTCCATGACCTCGATGTCGGAGGAGATGTCCATGGCCTGGGAGGAGAACAGCTGATCCAGCTGCTTTTCAAAGCTCTTGATGAGGGTGTCCATGATCTGGCTGATCTGTTGCTTGGAGGCGGTGATGTTGTCGCCCTCGATGCCCTGCTCCTCCAGCAGCGCGTAGGAATCCAGCAGCTTGAGGGTGGTGGGCAGATAGTAGTTCATGAATTTGCGAATCTCGCCGATGCGCTCGGGCTTCTTGCGCACGATGCCGAAGATGCGCGCGGTGATGGATTCGATCCTGTCGATCTTGTCGGAGATCTCCTTGTCCGCGATGCGGTCGTTCAGCTCGCGAATCTGGTTCAGCGTGCGGGCGAACTGGTCGTCCTGACCGGCCTGGGGCTTCGCGGCCTGGGGCTTGGCGGGCTCGCTCTTCGCGGGCTCAGGCTGGGGCCGCTGGGCGGTGGAGGCGCGGCGGGAGGTGGTCTGCTGCTCGGTCTTGAACTCCTTCTTGACCTCGTCGCGCACGGTGTGGAAGATGTCCGACGCGGTCTTCACGAAGTCCTCCACGTTGATGTGGATGTCGGCGCTGCGGCCCTGGGCGGTGGAAGCCTTCCAGTTGAGGTCGTCCACGCCGTCCAGCACCACGCAGTGGCGGTTGTGATCGATGTAGGTGTCCAGGCCGAAGTAGCCCATGTCGATCATGTCCTGCAGGTCCTTTTCCACGGTCTCGATGCGCTCGTTGCTGCGGGCGGCGATCTCGCTCAGACCCACCGGGGATTTGCCGCCGATGACCGCCAGGTACTTGCGGAAGCGCTCCTCGCGCCGCTTGTCGCTCTGCCCGAACACGGCCAGGCCCAGGCCCGCGAGCATGGCCAGCGCGGCCCAGCCAAACAGGCCGATCCAGGCGTAGACGATGGAGGCGACGATGGCGGTGAGGCCCATGTTGCGCAGCTGGCGGCTCCTGTTGCGGCCGCGCCCGTACTTGCGGAAGCGGTTGGCCAGCATGACGATGCCGACGGGCGGGAAGATCACCAGCATGATGAGGCCGCCGATCATGCCCTTGTCAAACTCGAAGTCAAAATCCCTGCTCACGGTGCGATTCATCCTTTTCTTCATCTCAGTGCAAACAGTATACCATGTTTTTGCCCCATTGTGAAGGGCTTTTGTTTCCGCATAAGCAAATCATAAGCAAAATCTAATCTTTTCCCGCAATGAATGAGCAGACAAAAAACCGCCCGCCTCCCGAGGGAAACGGACGGCATGAAAGGCGCGATCAGTTCTGACCGATGACGGCCTTGATGCGGCGCACGCCGGCGGAGGAGGCCTCTTCCTTCACGATCTTGAAGGACTTGAGGTCGCCGGTGTTGGAGGCGTGGGGGCCGCCGCAGATTTCCTTGGAGAACTCGCCCATGGTGTACACCTTGACGCGCTCGCCGTACTTGCTCTCGAACAGGCCGGTGGCGCCCTGGGCCTTGGCCTCGGCCACGGTCATTTCCTCGCAGGTAACGGGCACGGCGGCCTTGATGTACTCGTTGACCAGAGTTTCGGTCTGCTTCTTCTCCTCGTCGGTCATCTTGCGGGGGAAGCTGAAGTCGAAGCGCAGGCGCTCGGCGGTGATGTTGGAGCCTTTCTGGTTGACCTCCGGGCCCAGCACCTTGCGAAGCGCGGCCTGCAGCAGGTGGGTGGCGGTGTGCAGCTTGGCGGTCTCCTCGGTGTGATCGGCCAGGCCGCCCTTGAAGCGCTGCTCAGCGCCGGCGTGGGACTTCTCCTGATGGGCCTTGAAGCGCTCGGCGAAGCCCGCCTCGTCCACGGTGAGGCCGTTTTCCTTGGCCAGCTCCATGGTCAGCTCCACCGGATAGCCGAAGGTGTCGTACAGCTTGAAGGCGGTGCGGCCGTCGATCACGGTCATGCCCTTCAGGAAGGCGTCGATCCGCTCGCCCAGGTCGGCGGGGATGTCGCCGGTCTCCTGAGCCTTTTTGAGGCAGTCCAGCATGGGCGTCATCTCGGGGGTGGGACGCAGGGTGCCGATGGCGGCCTTCAGGGGCTCGGTGGTGTCGGCCTTGTTGGCGACGGCGGTCTTGAGGGCGGTCAGCGCGCCGGTGACGCGGCCCAAATTGCCCAGCACCTTGTCGAACTCGCGCATGCCCTGCTTGAGGGTACGCTGGAAGCGCTCCTCCTCCAGCTTGAGCTGCTCCAGGATGAAGTCCTCATGGCGCTTGAGCTCGGGATACACGTTTTCATACTGCTTGATGATGACTTTGGCGATCTCGCAGGTGAAGCCTTCCGGCAGGCCCAGCTTCATGCCGTGGCGCACGGCGCGGCGGATGAGGCGGCGCAGCACATAGCCCTGATCCACGTTGGAGGGGGTCACGCCGCGGTCGTCGCCGATGATGATGGTGGCGGTGCGCATGTGATCCGCGATGATGCGGAAGGAGGCGGTGAACTCGTCGTCCGGCTTGTATTCCTTGCCGGAGAGCTCGGCAATCTTGGCGATGATGTCCGAGAACAGGTCGGTCTCATACACGGACTTGGCGCCCATCAGCACGCCGATGGTGCGCTCCAGGCCCATGCCGGTGTCCACGTTCTTCTGCACCAGCGGGATGTAGCTGCCGTCGGCCTGCTTGTTGTACTGCATGAACACGTCGTTCCAG
>CADASK010000068.1 GCA_902790495.1 uncultured Eubacteriales bacterium | reverse complement strand
CAGGATGGTTTCCGGCTCCTGAGCCAGTGTGTGGGCCAGAAACACCCGCTGGCACTGGCCGCCGGAGAGCTCGCTCACCAGGCGGTCCTTCATGTCGCTGAGGCCGGTGGTCTCAAGGCACTTTTCCACCACCGCCCGGTCCTGGGGCCCGGCCCCGCCGAAGGGGCCCCGACGCATGTGCTGATAGCGGCCCAGCATCACGGTGTCGTACACGGTGTAGGGGAAGTAGATGGTGTTGATCTGGCTCATGACGGCGATCTTGGCGGCGATTCTTCGCCGGGGCATGGCCTCCACCCGCTCGCCGTCGATGAGGATATCCCCACCGCTGTGGGGGATGAGGCCGCTCATGGCCCGGAGGAGCGTGGTCTTGCCGCAGCCGTTGGGGCCCAGCAGGCAGCAGTTCACGCCGGACTCAAACCGGCAGCTGACGCCGAACACCACGTCCTGCCCGCCGTAGCCGGCGGACACGTTGACGAGCTCAATCATGAGCCCCGCCTCCTCTCCGGCGGAAGTAGATCCAGGCGAAGAAGGGCGCGCCCACCAGCGCTGTGATGGCGCCCACGGGCAGCTCCCGGGGCGACATGACCGTGCGGGCGATGAGGTCGGCCAGCACCATGAAGCCCCCGCCCAGCACCGCGTTCATGGGCAGGCACACCCGGTGGCGGCTGCCGAAGAGGCGGCGGGTGACGTGGGGCACGATCAGGTCCACAAAGCCGATGATGCCCGCGAAGGACACCGCCGCGCCGGTGAGCAGGGTGGAGACGATCAGCAGGATGGTCTTCACCCGCTTCAATTCCACCCCGGCGGACAGCGCCTGCTCCTCGCCGAAGGTCATCAGGTCCATCTCCCGGGCGAAACACATCAGGGCGATGAGTCCGGCCAGCAGCACCGCCCCCACCATGCCGCAGGCGCGCCACTTCATGTCGCCGAAGGAGCCCATCTGCCAGAACACCAGCAGCCGCAGATGGTCGCCGGACAGGGCGGTGAGGATGGTGAGAAAGGCGTTCACGAACAGGCCCAGCACCATGCCCGTGAGGATGATGGTCACGTTTTCCATGTTCCGGTCGAACCGGGCGGCCAGGCCCATGGCCAGGAACACGGTGAGAAGGCCCCCTGCGAAGCCCGCCGCCGGGCGGGTGAGGGAGGGCAGGAGCGGCAGCGCCGCGCCGGAGAGGATCACCGCCGCCGCCGCCAGGGACGCCCCGGCGGACACGCCCAGCGTGTAGCTGGAGGCCAGGGGGTTGCGCAGCACGGACTGCATCACCGCGCCGCTGACGGACAGGGCCGCCCCCACCAGGAACGCGGCCGCCACCCGGGGCAGCCGGATGGTGGTCAGGATGGACACCGCGATGTTGGGGATACGCTCCGGCAGCGCGTATCCGAACAGGCGGTTCATCAGGATAGCCAGCGTGTCACTGAGGCTGAGGCCGGCGCTGCCGATGACCACGCCCAGAACCAGGCAGGTCAGGCAGAACAGCACGCTCAGCAGCGCCTTCAGGCCGGTCTTCATGCGGCCTCGTCCAGCGCCTCGTAGTACTCGGGATACACGGCCTTGGCCATGTCGATCAGCGCCTCAACGATGTGCTGGTTGGGCTGGTTGCTGGTCTGGCTGGAGATGGGATATACGGCCTTGTTGGCCACGGCGGTCACGTCGCCCCAGCCCTCGCGGGAGAGGATTTCGCCGATGGGGTCCTCAATGTAGTCGGTGGAGGTGAAGATCACATCCGGGTTCATGGCCAGGGCGGATTCCTCGCTGACGAACACCCAGTCCTCCTGGCCGTCCAGCACGTTCACCGCGCCGATGAGCTCGATCATCTCGTCCAGATAGGTGTGGTCGCCGGGGCCGTAGATGTAGGGCAGGGCGCTGATCTCGAACATGACGGTCTTCTTCTCCTCGATGGTCTCACCGATGGCCTTGATCTCCGCGATGGTCTTGTCCATCTCGTCGATGATGGCCTGGCCGGCTTCCTCAACGTCCATCACGTCCGCGATGAAGGCGATGTCCAACCGGATGTCCTCGATGCTGTAGGAGGAGGGCAGCACCACCACGCAGGCGCCCAGGTCGATGAGGGGCTGGAAGGGGTTCTCACCGTGGGCAAAGCTCATGCCGGTGACGAAGATCACGTCCGGCTCCAGCAGGGCCAGCGCCTCGTTGTCGGGGGTCATCATGTCGTACTGCAGGAGGTCTGCCACTTCCTCATAATACATGGCGGAGTAGGTGTCCACGGCCACGATCTTGTCGGCCAGGCCCAGGTCGATGAGCAGCTGGGTGGTGGAGGGGGCCAGGGAGACCACCTTGTTGATCTCCTCGGGCAGGGCGATTTCGTTGCCGGCCCGGTCGGTGGTGGGCTGGGCGGCGTCGGCCAGGGCGCAGGCGCACAGCAGCATAAGGGTCAGCGCCAGGGCGATGATTCTGACGGTGTTCTTCATGAAACAGCCTTCTTTCATAATGTGTGTCCGAACTGCCTGCAAAGGACACACGTTCACACCGCTCCGATGCCGGGAGCGCCTTTCGTGTGTATCGGGACGGGCCGTATTCTGACTCGAAGCTCTTCGCGCGCTGCCCTCTGCCGGCGGACATCGCGCGGGATCGCCTCCTCCCGCCTTCTCAGGGTCGCCCCCAATGGCCGCGCCGCGCGCGTGGGATTCGGCTCGCTTCTCACAGCAGCGGTCCTGTCGGAGAATCGCACTCCGTTCCGCGCGCCGCGTGGACGCGCATGCCCGCCCCGTCTTTGTATTCAGTGATCGGCTGAGGATATTTTAGCATGGCGCGGGCGGAGAAACAAGCGCGAAATGTTATCAATATCAATTCACAATTCGCAATGCGCAATGCGCAATTAAGGCGCGGCTGCGGCCGCGAGACCTCATCCGGCTCGGCTTCGCCGATCCACCTTCCCCAGAGGGGAAGGCTCCCATCTATTGTCGCGTTAATCCGTGCCTTCCCCTTTGGGGAAGGTGGCAGCCCGCAGGGCTGACGGATGAGGTTCCCCGGGTACAGGGCGAAGCCCACAAAAAGACTCTCCCCCTTCCCCACCAGTGTGGGGGCAGGGAAAAAGGGCAGGCTACCCCGATTGACGCCAGACCCCAAATTGCGCATTGCGCATTGCGAATTGCAAATTGTACATTTGGTTCCTGTTTCCCGACATTTCAGCCGCCATATATTGCGCCCCGCAGTCCGCTGTGGTATAGTGAACCTGTCGGATGAAGAAAACGACCGGACACAAAGGAGGCAGACAAATGGAAGGATTTTTCATGACGCACGTGGGAGTGCTCATCGGGCTGATCGTGCTGGCCGTAGCGGCGCTGCTGTTCGTGCTGGGCTATCTGAAGGCCCCGCCGGACACGGCTTACATCATCTCCGGCCTGGGGAAGAAGCGCATCCTCATCGGCAAGGCGGGCTGGCGCGTGCCCTTCCTGGAGCGGGTTGACAAGATCTCGCTGCAGGTGATGACGGTTGATGTGAAGACCAGCGAGGCCGTGCCCACCAACGAGTTCATCAACGTGATGGTGGACGGCGTGGCCAACGTGAAGGTGTCCAGCGACCCCATGCTGCTGCAGCGGGCGGCCGAGGCCCTGCTGGGCATGAAGCAGCCCCAGCTCATCGCCATGGTGACCCAGGTGCTGGAGGGCAACATGCGCGAGATTGTGGGCTCTGTGGGCCTGAAGGAAATGGTGCAGGACCGGCAGGGCGTGGCCAAGAAGATCACCGAAAACGTGGTGCCGGACATGCAGAAGCTGGGCATCGAGGTGGTCAACTTCAACATCCAGAACTTCCGCGACAACGCCGGCACCATCGAGAACATGGGTATCGACAACGTGGAGCAGATCCGCAAGAACGCCCAGATCGCCAAGGCCAACGCCCAGCGAGACATCGCCATCGCCACGGCCCAAGCTCAGCAGGAGGCCAACGCCGTGAAGGTGGACGCCGACAAGAAGATCGCCGAGCAGAACGCGGAGCTCTCCGTTCAGCAGGCCGAAATGCAGGTGAAGGCCGACACCAAGAAGGCCGAGGCCGACGCCGCCTACTCCATCCAGCAGGAAAGCCAGCGCAAGACCATCGAAATCACCCGCGCCAACGCGGACATCGCCCGGCGCGAAAAGGAAACTGAACTGGCCGAGCGGGAGATCGCCATCAAGGAGCGCCAGCTGGACGCGGAAATCAAGAAGGCCGCCGACGCCCGCAAGTATCAGGCTGAGCGGGAGGCCGAGGCCGAGCTGATCCGCCGCCAGCGGGAAGCCGAGGCCGAGAAGTACGAGGCCATGCAGCAGGCCGAGGCCCGCAAGGCCGAAGCCGACGCCGCCCGCTACGCCATGGAGCAGGAGGCCGAGGGCATCCGCGCCAAGGGCATCGCCGAGGCGGAAGCCATCGAGAAGAAGGCCGAGGCCCAGAAGCGCATGGGCGAAGCGTCCATCATCGAGATGTACCTGGCGGCCCTGCCCGAGGTGGTCAAGAACGCCGCCACCCCCCTGGCCCAGACCGACAAGATCGTCATGTACGGCGACGGCAATTCCTCCCGCCTGGTCAAGGACGTTATGCAGTCCTCCAGCCAGATCATCGAGGGTATGAAGGAGGCCACCGGCATCGACCTGGCCGCCCTCATCTCCGGCTTTGCCGGCGGCGCCGCCGCGGGCAAGCTCGCCGCCCCCGCGGCCCCGGAAACGGAAACGCCCGCGGAATAACCGTTTAAACGCTACGAAAGAAGACCGATGCTTCGGCATTGGCCTTCTTTCGTTATTCGTTGTTCCCGCTGGTGTAATCGGCCCGGTTTAATTTGCGTTCGGGAAGGAAATCATGTATAATGTAATTGTGAGACCGTCCCCCTCCGTTCACCGATGTGCCATGGCCGCCCGGCGTACATGCCGGGCAAAAAACTGAACCGGACGGAAAGGAAGTATATCCATGTACGGAGCAATTCTTGGAGACATGATCGGCGCCCCCTATGAATTTAA
>CADASK010000067.1 GCA_902790495.1 uncultured Eubacteriales bacterium | reverse complement strand
CCGCCCAGGGCAAGCTCCTTCAGGGGGCCTGCCGCCAGCTTCACCAGCTCCACGTCGCGCTCCAGGGAGGTGCGCCAGCCGCTGATCTCCTGGGAGAAGGACACCGGCACCGCGTCCTGCAGGTGGGTGCGGCCGCTCTTGACAACGCCCTCGTTCTCCGCCTCCAGCTTTTTGAACACGGCGATCAGCTTCTCCGCAGCGGGAATCAGCTTATCCTCCAGCGCCAGCACGCCCGCGATGTGCAGGGCCGTCGGGAAGGTGTCGTTGCTGGACTGGCTCATGTTCACATCGTCGTTGGGATGGCAGAGCTTCTTGCCGGCGATCTCGTTCGCCCGGTTGGCGATGACCTCGTTGGCGTTCATGTTGCTCTGGGTACCGCTGCCGGTCTGCCAGACCACCAGCGGGAAATGCTCCGCCAGCTTGCCGCTGATCACCTCATCCGCCGCCGCCGCGATGGCGCTGCACTTCTCGTCGGTCATCCGCTGGGGCTGCACGGTGTGATTGGCCAGCGCCGCCGCCTTCTTCAGGATGCCGAATGCGTGAATGATCTCCTTCGGCATGGTCTCGATGCCCACGCCGATCGGGAAGTTCTCGTGGCTACGCTGCGTCTGAGCGCCCCAGTACTTGTCCTCCGGTACCTGCACTTCACCCATGGAATCATGTTCAATCCGGTAACCCATCGCTGTCTATCTCCTTTGTGTCTTCCGTCACGGGTCTTGACGCTTCGTCTTATTCCACCGCAATGGCTTCGATCTCGCACTTGGCGCCCTTGGGCAGATCCTTCACGGCGAAGCAGCTGCGAGCAGGCTTGGAGGTGAAGAAACGGGCATAGACCTCGTTGAAGGCGGCGAAATCCGCGATGTCCGCCAGGAAGCAGGTGGTCTTGACGACCTTGTCAAAGCCGGAGCCCGCGGCCTCCAGGATGGCGCCGACGTTCTTGCAGCTCCGGCGGGGTTCACCGGCAGCTGGCCAGAGGCGTAGACGAAGCCGTTGCAGGCATAGCCTTGGGAGTAGGGTCCGATGGCGCCGGGGGCATTCTTGGTATCGATCACGCGCATGGTTGTGTCCTCCTATCGTCTTTATCGTTTCCTGATTACTCAGGATAGATCTCGTTCATGATGCGGGTGGCGTTTTCGCGCAGGGTCTTGTAGATGCTGTTGCCGTGGGTATCCATGCCCACCACCAGCGGGCCGAATTCCACAGCGTTCAGATCCCACAGGGCCTCCGGCATGCCCAGCTCAAACCAGGTCACGTCGTTGATGGAGGTGATGCCCTGGCCCAGCTTGGCGGCGCAGCCCGGCGCGGCCTGCAGGTAAACATAGCCATACTCGGCGCAGGCGCGCAGGGTATCCTCGGCCATACCGCCCTTGCCCAGCACGGCGCGCACGCCCAGCTTGCCCACCAGATCGGCGTGGGGCTCCATGCGGATGCTGGTGGTGGGGCCGATGACGTTCAGCCGCCAGCTGCCGTCCTCATTCTTCAGGCACACGGGGCCGGCGTGGAAAACCGCCGCGCCCTCAAAATCCTTGGGCAGGGGCTTGCCGGCCTGGTAGAGCTCGCGGATTTTCAGGTGACCCATATCCCGGGCGGTGAAGATGCGGCCCGTCAGGGTCACCACATCCCCCACGTGCAGGCTGCGGACGTCCTCCTCCTTCAGAGGAAGCTTCAGGTTGATGGTGCTCATTGTTTTCTCCTCCTTCCCCTGGCTCACAGGATGGTTTCCACACGTCCGTCGTCCCACACGCGGATGCCGGCGCGGCGCGCCACCCAGCAGTGGAAGTTGATGGCCACCGGCGCGATGGCGGTGTGCGTGGCGGCCTTGGCGATCTTCAGCGCCAGGCAGACCGTGTCGCCGCCTGTGCCGGCAGCGCCCAGGCCCATCTTGTTGATGTTGGTGAGCAGCTCCTTCTCCAGGCGATTCAGCAGGGGATCGGGGTTCTCGTCGTCCCACTTGCGGGTGCTGATGGCCTCGCGGCTCAGCTTGGAGGCAATGTCCATCTGGCCGCCGATGCCGATGCCGATGCCGAAGGGCGGGCAGGGCTTGCCGCCGGCGTTGATCACGGTCTCCAGCACGAAGCGCTTGAGGCCCTCAAAGTCCTTGTCCAGCTTCAGCGTCGCCGTGGTGAAGATCTTCATGGCGTTGCCCAGCTCGGCGCCGCAGCCCTTAAAGCTGATGATGTAGTCCACATAGGGCTGGCCGGGATGATACTGGTACTCGATGTTCGGCACGCCCTCGCCGGTGTTGTTGCCGGGGTTGTGGCGGGTCAGGGGGTCGACGATGCTCGGACGCAGATAGCCCTTGCGGGTCGCCTCGCCCAGCGCTTCCGCAATGGTATCGTGGGCAAAGGCTGGAAAGTTGCCGTCGCCGAAGGAGATCCAGGTCGTGGGATATCCGGGCGACTGGCAGACCGCCTTGTCCTGCTCCTTGGCGATCCGCAGGTTGTCCAGCATGGAGGACAGCATGCTCTTGGCCGTGTCGTTGGTCTCCCGGTCCAGGGCTGCCTGCAGCAGACCCTTCACATCAGCAGAGATCTCCGTCACCGCCCGCAGGCACGCGTCATGGAGCGCCGCCTTGGATACTTCTATGTTCATGGTTCCTTATCCTCCTGAAAATCAAATATTTCTCCGACATCCTCCAGGCTGTCCAGCCGGTGGAGGCGATCCTTGAGCGCTTCACGCTGGGCGTCGGGCAGCATGTCCGTCAGCATGTCGAACTTTCTGTCCTCCATCTCACGGTCGAAGGCGTTGTTGAAATCCCCGATGGGATAGTCCACGCGGCCGTGGATGCGGCTGCCGTCCTTCATGGTGATCGTCAGGTCGTGGGTCCACCGGCAGGGATCCTTGCGGAAGGCCTCGTTGATCGCCGGATCGTCGATCATACGGATGCGGGGCATCAGCGCCAGGATCGCGGGGTTCTTCAGGTTCTCCTCCGTGAAGACGCGGTCGTTCAGGCTGCCGGTGACCAGCATCGCCGCGATGCAGAACTGGAGGCTGAACTTCGCCGCATAGGGGCTGTTCGGATAGGGATTGTCCGTCGTCTCAATCGCGGTGTGGTAGGTGCGGTCCTCAATCGACTCGATCTGCGCCGGGTCGATGGGCTGATCCTTCAGCAGCTGCTCCACACAGAAGTTCGCCGAGTGGGTGTGGCGGCAGCAGGCGTAGGCCTTGATGGAATTGCGGTCGATCTCATAGCCCTTGCTGAAGTCCACCAGGCGCTCCATGTGGAAATCCGGCGACAGGGCGCGCACAAAGGCCCTCTCCCCCTCCAGGATCTCCGGCGCGCCGGTAAAGCCCAGCTGGGCCAGCTCCGCCGCGCGCATGCCGCAGAGGTTCGCGTTGGCCACGTGCAGCACCTTGGTCATCGCTCCGGTCTTCAGGAACTCCCAGAGGCCCGCGGCCTCGGATCCGGCCGAGCCGAAGCAGTGCAGCAGCTCCTCCTCCGTCAGGCCCAGCAGCTTGCCCGCCACAGTGCCGGCGGCAAAGGGCCCCACCACCGCGGTGGTGTGCCAGTATTTATAGGCGCTGGGATTGATCGCCGCGCCGATTTTCGCGCCGGCCTCATAGCCCGCGACGATGGCCTCGATCACCGCCTTACCGCTTTTGTGCAGCTTCTCGCCCAGGGCGAGGGCGGTGGGTACCGTGATGACGGCCAGGTGGGTGATCGACGCGTTGTGAGTGTCGTCCAGATCCATCACATGGCCGGCCACCGCGTTGAGGGCCGCCGCCTGTTCAGCCGTCTTCCTGCCGAAGCCGGCCTGCATCACGGCCGCCTCAGGCGCGGTGACCTTGCCCGCCATGTAACGGTTCCAGATCTCGGCCTCTTTCTTCTGCGATCCGGCCAGCGCCACGCCGATGAAGTCCTCCACGCAGAGCTTGGCGGTTTCCACCGTCTGCGCGGAGAGGCTGTCAAAGGTGATGCCGTGGAGATGGTGTACCAGCTCCCGTGTGTATTCCTGCATAGACAGGTTTCTCCTTTGGTGGGTCAGGCCGCCTTCTGCGCAGCCTTGCGCTCCCGGATGCTCTTGAACAGGGGCATCGCGATGAAGATGATGGACACGATCAGCAGGCCCAGGCTCAGCGGGCGATGGATGAAGACCATCAGCGAGCCGTTCTCATAGACCATGCTCTTGAGGAAGTTGCTCTCCATCATGGTGCCCAGGATGGACGAGAGGATCAGCGGCGACTGCGGAATCTTGTACTTATTGAAGAAGTAGCCCACAAGGCCGAAGAAGACCATGACGCCGATGTTGAAGATGTTGTTGCTGATGGCGAAGGCGCCGGTCACGCACAGGGCCAGCACGATGCCGCTGAGGATCTCGCGCTTGAGGCGCAGCACGGCGGTGGCCAGGATGTTGGTGTAGTATACGGCCAGCGGCAGCATGATGATGTTGCACAGCAGGAAGCCGAGGATGATCATGTAGGCCATCTCGGGTGTGTCGCTGAACAGGCTCGGGCCGGTCTTCAGGCCCTGGATGGTCAGCGCGCCCAGGAAGAGCGCGGAAGTGGAGTTGCCCGGAACGCCCAGGGACAGCAGCGGCACCATGGAGCTGGCCACCACCGCGTTGTTCGCGGCTTCGGGCGCGGCGATGCCCTCGGGAACGCCCGTGCCGAACTTCAGCTTCGGGCGGCGGCGCTGCGCCTGGTCGTAGGCCATGAAGATGGCCATGATCATGCCCGCGCCGGGGATGATGCCGATGATGTTGCCGATGAGACCGGACTGCGCCCAGATGGGCAGCAGGCGTTTGCGCATCTCCTTGTCAGGCAGCTTGACGCGCACGCGCTTCTTGCCGGCGACCGCGTCGCTCTGCTCCACCTGGCCCTGCTTGATGGACTCGATCAGCTCCAGGATGGAGGTGATGCCGAACAGACCGATCAGCATGGGGATCAGGGACACGCCGTCCAGCAGGCTGACCTGCCCGAAGGTGAAGCGGACGCGGCCGGTCTGGGTGCTCATGCCGATGCAGCTGATGAGCAGGCCGATGGTCATGGACAACACGTTCTTGGCGATGTTCTTGCCCGCCATGCCGATGACGGTGCTCATGCCGAGCACGGCCAGCATGAAGTATTCCGGCGGGCCGAAGCGCAGGGCCTGGCGCGCGAGGAAGGGCGAGAGGAACAGCAGCACGATGGCGCTGGCGATGCCGCCGAAGGTGGAGGAAGAAATCGCCAGGCCCAGGGCCTCGCCGGGCTTGCCCGCCTGCGCCATCGGATAGCCGTCAAAAGCTGTGACCGTGGCCGAGGCTGTGCCCGGTATCTTGAGCAGGATGGACGGGATAGAGCCGCCGCAGGCGGAGGCGCAGTAGATGCCGATCAGCAGGCCCAGCGCCATCTCCCGGGACATGCCGAAGGTGACGGGAATCAGCACCGCCATGGTGATGGAGTCGTTCAGGCCGGGCAGCGAGCCGACGATGAGGCCCAGCAGCGTGCCGGCAAACAGGGCAATGAGGGTGATAGGCTGTGCAAGCTCCCCCAGGCCCGCAAGAATTCCTTCAAACATAGAGAGCCTCCTCCCCCTTAATGAAAGAACAGCATGGGCAGCGGCACATGCAGCAGCACGCCGAAGATCAGGTAGGTGGCGGCCACCGTCAGCACCGAGCACAGCAGGATGATCTTCCAGTTCTTGTAGCCCAGGAACCAGATCACGAAGGCCACAAGGAGGAAGGTGGAGAGGCAATAGCCGATCTTTTCCATGACCAGCACGTAGATCACCAGCGCGACCACGGTGAAGAAGGCCTTCTTGACGTTCAGCCCCTCCAGTTTGACAACCACATCGCGCTTCACCAGCACCTTTACGAGCAGGTAGATGGATGTGATCAGCTGCAGCACGCCGCATATCATGGGGAAAGTGCCCTCGCCGCCCATCGGGACGGAGGCAACGATGAAGTAGACCGATACGGCGATCATCAGCACGGGCATGAACAGTTCGATGATCAGCTGTTTCTTACTCAAGCTCATTCACCTCTTTGCCTGTTTTTGAAAAAGTCTCCGGGACACAATTGCCCCGGAGACTGATCGGCTTCTCTTACTCAGCCTTCAGCATGGGCACGATCTCAGCCAGATTGGCGGAAACTTCATCCGCGTAGGCCTGGAAGTCGGCCGCATTCTTATAGGAGTAGGGGATGTTCTTCTCCTTCATCGCGTTGATGAAGGCTTCGGAGGTGATGATCTTGTCGAACTCGGCGCAGAGGTACTCATACACGTCATCGGGCACGCCGGCGGGGCAGGCAAAGCCGCGGAAGGCGCCGGCCACCAGGGTGGAGCCGCACTCCAGCAGGGTGGGAACCTCAGGCACCACTTCGCTGCGGGTCTCGCTGCCGATAGCCAGCGCGCGGATGGAGCCGTTCAGGATGTTGTCGAAGGTCTCGCTGGCAGCCATGAAGGCCACGTCGCAGTGACCGCCCAGCAGGTCGGTGGTCTGCATCGCCGCGCTGTTCTCATGGATGTAGTTGAACTTCAGGCCGCCGAACTCGTTGCTCAGCTGGATGGCCGCCACGTGGTGAGCGGTGGAGTGGCCGGGGGTCGCGGCCTTCACGTCGTTCTCCTTGGCGAAGTCGATCAGATCCTGGAAGGTCTGGAAGGGAGAATCCTTCGGCACGACCACGATCTCGGGATCGAAGCACACCATGCCCAGGGTCTTGAAGGAATGATGGGTGTAGGTGACTTCCTTCAGCTGGGGATTGTTGACCACAGCGTTGGTGTAGGCCAGCAGGGTGTAGCCGTCGGCCTTGGAGTTGGCGACATAG
>CADASK010000066.1 GCA_902790495.1 uncultured Eubacteriales bacterium | reverse complement strand
GGTTTGTGTTCGGCTATTTCGGGTGCCTTTGGGCTTTGTCGCTACAGGCCAACATGGGAAAGGGGCTGTTGCAGATTCTTGTGCTTCTGCAACAGCCCCGGAACCCAGGCAGACTGCATCCCCTCCGCCTGAGGAGGACCGCCCTGTCTTTCCGCGCCTGACAACTGCGGAGCGCGACCAGCTGGCTGCCCTGCTGGCTCCCGCCCTCGACGAGGAGCTGGCGCGCCTGGCCACCCTGAGGAGGTGGAACGCATGAGCGGTATGACAAGCGGAACCGGCAGCGTCTGCGGCTGGGTCGCCCTGGACAGCATACGCCTGGACACCCTGGCCGAGGGTTTGGTGGTGACGGACGTGACCGAGGCCCCGTCTCTGGCCGCGGAGACGGAGCCCCGCGCGGGCCTCGATGGGCTGTGGCTGACCCGGCTGCGGCGTGAAAAGCTGACCGTGCGCGTGGGCTTCCGCGTGCGGCAGGTGAACCGCAAGCGGCGGGCGCAGGCCCTGAGCCTCGCGGCGGACTGGGCGCGGGGCGGCCTGCTCACCTGGTCGGACCGGCCCGGACAGCGGCTGACCGTGCGCTGCACCGCCTGGCCCGCGTGGAGCGCCTTGCGCTGGAACGAGAGCCTCTGGGCGGAGTTCACGGCCTTCGGGATACCTTGGTGGGAGAGCGAGACGCCCGACACCCTGGCCCTGTCCCACACGGGCGGCGAGACCGCCGGCACCCTCGCCGTGTCCGGCCAGGCGGAGACCGAGGTGGACGCGCGCCTCACCGCCGGGGCGGGCGGCCTCGACACGGTGACGCTGACCGTCGGCGGGGACAGAGTGACCTTCACAGGCCTGGGCATGGCGGCGGGCGAGGCGCTGGTCTTCGGAGCGGACGCGGCGGGACGCCGGGGCTGGCGCATCGAGGGTGCGGACGGCAGCGCCCGCAGCGCCTTCTCCTGCCGATCCGCCGGGAGCGCGGACAGCCTGCGGTCCGCTCCGGGCAGCGCGACGGTGCGATTGCGCGGGGACGCCTGCGAGGCGCTGCTGACGGCGAGGGGGCGGTTTCTGTGAGCCATGACGCGGTGAAGCAGCCCCTGCTGCTGGACGGCGCGTACCGGCCCGAAGCGCCGCTGAACCCTGTCTCCCTGGCGGTGCGCGAGGAGGCGGGCGGCATCGCCATGGCAGTGATGGCGCTCGCCGGCGGGCCGGCGGTCGGCGTGGGCCGGATGGTGCGGCTCTGGAACGGGGCGGACGAGGATTTGGGTGTGTTCCGCGTGACCCGGGCGATGACGGAGACCGGGCGCGGCGGCCGCCTGCGGCTGGAGCTGGAGCACAGCCTGGCCTGCCTGTGCGACTGCGTCCTGCCCTACGCTGTGAGCGTGGGCACGACGGTCTCCGCCGCGGTGCGCACCCTGCTGTCCAGCGGCGGCGCGCCGATGACCCTCGCCTCCGCCGGGACGGACGCCGCCATCAGCCGGACCGGCTTTGTCGCGGTGACGGTGTGGGAGGCCGTGAGCACGGTGCTGGCGAGCCTGCCCGAGGGCTGGCGGCTGGAGGTCGGCGGGGACGGGCCGCCCTGGGGCCTGCGCATCGCAGCGGCGGAGAGCGCGCCTTGCGTCCTCAGCGCGGGCCGGAGCCTCATCTCCCTCAACTGCGAGGCTGACCTGACCGACTACTGCAGCCGCATGTATCCCGTCGGCAAGGACGGGCTGACGGTGCGCGGGGTCAACGGCGGCGACCCCTGGGTGCGGCTGACGGACAGCCCGGCCTACGGCGTGGCCTCGCGCATGTTTTCCCGGCCGGACGTGGACAGCGCCGCCCAGCTGAAGAACCTGGCCCTGCAGGAGCTGGCGCGGCTGAGCGAGCCGGTGCTGTCCGTGCGGGCGGAGGCGCGGGAGCTCTCCGCCGAGACCGGCGAGGACGCCGACCGCTTCACGCCGGGGCGGCTGTGCGTGATCCCGACCGACCGGCTGCCGGGGCCCTGGACGGGCGAAGTGCGCTGCCGGGTGGCGACGCGGTCCTGGCCCGATCTCGTGCGCGATCCGCGCCGCGTGGTGCTGACCCTGGGCAGCCGCAGGCCGAGGCTCTCCGCCGCCGTGCCCGCCCAGAAGGACTGGAGCCGGTGGAGGATGTATGGCTGAGGAAAAGAAGCCCCTGGCGGCAGCCTTCGCCGCGGCGGGCGAGGGCTTTCTGGGCACACCCTACAGCCGGATGGACTGCCAGGCGCTGTGCGAGGCCATGCTGCGGGAGGCGGGTCTCCGCGTGAATCTGCGCGGGAGCAACGCCTGGTGGCGGCGGATGACCTGGCGCGGCACCCCGGAGGCCTGCGTCCGGCGCTTCGGCCGGGTGCCGCCGGGGGCCTTCCTCTTCATCTTAGCGGAGGACGGCGGCGAGGTTGCCCGGGGCTATCATGACGGCTTGGGCAACGCGAGCCACATGGGCGTGGCGACGGGCCGCGGCAAGGGCGCGGTGCACGCCTCGGAAAAGCTGGGCCGGGTGGCGGAGAGCGCCTTCACGGGCCGGAGCATCCCGGGCGGCTGGAACCGCGTGGGGCTGTGGGACGCCCTGGACTACGGAGAGGATATCGACCGCCTGCTGACGGGCGGAACGGACAGGAAGAAAGAGGTGAATGGACTGAAGAGCGAAACGGCAGAGCTGGCGATGGTCGTGTGCCCCGACGGGGAGACCGTGCGGCTGCGGGCCGCGCCGGACACGAAGGCCGCGGTGCTGCGCCGCCTGCCCCGGGGAACCCAGGTGGAGATCCTCGGGGTGGGGGACAGGTGGCACCGCGTCCGGTGGCGGGAGGATGAGGGCTGGATGATGAGCAGCTTCCTCACGCCGCTGGGGCTGATGACCACGGAGGAGCGCGTGGAGGCGCTGGAGAAGCGGGTGGAGGCCCTGGAGGCGAAGGAGGGACGCGGATGAGCGAGAGCCTGGTGACGGCCCTGGTGTCCGTGGGCGGCACGGTGTGCGGCTCGCTGATGGGCGTGCTGACCGCCCAGCGCCTGACGGACTGGCGGCTGCGGCAGCTGGAGGAGAAGGTGAGCCGCCTCAGCCAGCTGGTGGAGCGCGTGTGCCGCCTGGAGAGCCTGCTGGATGCCCGGGCGAGAAAGGCGGGTGAGGCCGGATGACCGAGGGCGTGAAGACGTCCGGACAGCCGCACTGGCTGCGGTGGCTGCGGGCCGCCCTGATCCGCGCGGTGCGCACCATGGCGCAGACCGCCGCCGCGACTCTGAGCGCCTCGGTGGTGCTGGCGGAGGTGGACTGGGGCGTGCTGGCGTCGGCCGCGGCGCTGGCGGGGCTGCTGAGCCTGATGACGAGCTTGGCGGGGCTGCCGGAGGTGCGGAACGAGGACGGCGGCCCGGAGAACCCATAGCGGCGGAGGGATGAAAGAAAAGCGGCCCTCTCCATCTGGCATTCTGTCCCGGATTATGCTATCATTTCCGTGGGCGAGGAGCCCGTGAATGCCGTTGACGAGGGTGTATCCATGAGAGTTCTCATTGCAACCGATGGCTATCGATACAATCTGGGCGGGGTCGCGACGTCTGTGCTGGCCCTGAGCGCCGGGCTGCGCGGCCGCGGGCACGAGGTCAGGGTGCTGGCCCTCTCCAACTGCCACCGCTCGTTCCGGGATGGAGACGATTTCTTCATCCGATCCTTTCCCGCGCCCTTCTATCCGGATATGCGCATGAGCTTTGCGGTGCGGGATCCCCTGCTGAGGGAGCTGGAGGCGTGGGAGCCCGACGTCATCCACATCCAGACCGAGGGATCGGCGCGCTGCCTGGCGCTGCGCGTCCAACGGCAGGGCCATGTGCCGGTGGTCATGACGTGCCACACGGATTACGGCCACTTCATCTTCCATGGGCTGAAGACGGCGGCGCCCGTGAAAGCCCTCATGCGGACGGCGGGAAAGCTCCTCTACCGGTGCGCCGACCGGGTGACCACGCCGTCGCACAAGGCGGCCGCGTTTCCCTTTCTGGACGCGGTGCGGGACCGGATCACCGTGGTGCCCAACGGCATGGAGATCGAGAAGTACCAGAGGCATTTCACCGCGGAGGCGCGGCGCGCGTTCCGGGCGTCGCTGGGCATCGGCGACGGGACGGGCGTGCTGGTGACGGTGTCGAGGCTCAGCAAGGAGAAGAACATCCAGGAGCTGATCGCCTATCTGCCGGGGCTGCTGAAAAGAGTGCCCGATACCAAGTTCCTGATCGTCGGCGACGGGCCCTATCGGCAGAAGCTGGTGAGGCTGACCGGGAAGCTGGGGCTGACCGACCGCGTGATCTTTGCCGGGAGAGTGCCCGCGGAGGATGTCTGGCAGTACTATGACGCGGGGGATGTGTTCGTGTCGGCGTCCACCTTTGAGGTGCAGGGCATGACCTATGACGAGGCGATGGTCTGCGGTCTGCCGCTGGTGTGCCGGGACGACGCGTGCCTGGTGGGTGTGGTGGAGCAGCGCAAGAACGGCATGACCTATCGCACCGAGGCGGAGTTTATCGACTTTGCGGCAGAGATCCTCAGCGATGAAAAGCTTCGGGCGGAGATGGGAGACTGCGCGGCGCGGAAGGCGGATGATTTCTCCTGCGACGCCTTTGCGGGCGCCATGCTGCAGGTCTATGCCGACGCCATCGCGGCGAGAAAAGCAGGTGAAGCATGATGAACACGCGCGCGGAACAGCCTTCGCCGGCCCGCGAATACCTGACGGTCTTCCTGAAGCACCGCAGCGTGATCGCCCTGGTCAGCGGCATCCTGTCCCTGGTCTTCGCCTTCTATGGCATCATCGCGGGGGTGGATCTCACCGTCACCGTGCTGGGGGAGAACGCCTTCCTCTCCTTCAACCACTTCACCATGCTCTCCAATCTGTTTGCGGCTCTGTCCGTGGCCTTCGTGTTTCCCTACACGGTGGAGGGCATCCGAAGGAAGCGGTTCATCCTGCCCAAGTGGGTGGCCATCCTGCATTACGTGGCCACCGCCTCCATCGCGATCGTCATGGTCTTCGTGCTCGGCTTCATGAGCTGGGTGCATCCGCGGGGTGCCTTCGGAGACTCCAACTGGGTGACCCATGTGGTCTGCCCGCTGCTGATCCTGCTGTCCTTCTTCCAGATGGAGAACGGCCACCTGCTGACCTGGAAGCACTGCCTGCTCGGCTGTGCGCCCTTCTGCGCCTACCTCATCGTGTACACGGTTGAGGTGCTGGTGATCGGCGAGGCCAACGGCGGCTGGGAGGACATCTACCACATCCAGGAGTACGCGTCGCCCGCCTTCGCGATTCCGGCCCTGCTCGTGCTGGGTCTCGCCGTCAGCGCCGTCATCGCGCTGATCTCCAACGCGCTCACGAAAAGGCGCAGGGAAAGGATGTACCGGATCTGGCGCGAGGATATGGACCCCATGGAGGTGCGGATCGAAGCCTACGGGCTGGGCCGGATGGCCGGTCTGCACGGCGACAAGAACAGCATCCAGATCCCCTATGACATCCTCGAGCATCTGGCGGAAAGGTATCATCTGGACATCGAGGATGTCCTCCGGCCTTTCGTCAAAAGGCTGCTGATCGAGCTCAGGGAAAGGGAGCGGACGGAGAGCGGCAAGCCACAGTGACGAAAACCGCCATGACCTGAAGATTCGGGTCGTGGCGGTTTTTGGTTTTGGCATGGCACATGAATACTAGAATCTATGCTTTGGTGCGGTGCGTATGCCTGAATGGTATGTATTCGGTAAAGGAATATTGATTCCGCGTTGCAGGAAGCCTATCAGGGCACAACTTTGATGAATGATCACATGAACGGTGAGTTCCCGAGGCTGAAGCCCGGCGCGAATGCAATCAGCTGGACGGGAACGTTGACAAAAGTGGTCATTCAGCCAAATTGGCGTTATTTATAACGGTTTTAGCCTGTCGTTCCTCATACAATGATGGTATAATAGGAATGATTCCAAGCGAGGAGGATATCGCATGAGCAACTCTGACAATCCCCACAATGGAGCGGTTTTTCAAGAGCAAGTTAAAAAGTGGTTTGAAGAGCACTATCATAGAACTTTTGTGCTTGAGAAGAAAATCGCTATAGGCAATCCTCCCAAAGACCACAAATTCGATATTGCA
>CADASK010000065.1 GCA_902790495.1 uncultured Eubacteriales bacterium | reverse complement strand
CATTGCTGCAGCTCCCTTCGTGCTTGTCTGGACAACTCGTATTGTAAGGGATTCTCAGCTTTGAGTCACTATTCTTTTCCCTGTTGCACTTAGATTGTAGATTCAAGATGCAAAAAGCCGCCTCCCCGGCGAGACATGGCACGGGGAGGCGGTGTCGGTTCGATGACCTGCGCCGTCGGAATCGCGCTTACTTCGCGATATCGGCAGCGGCGCTGGCGCCGGCGCGGCGGCCCATGGTGGAATACATCGCCAGGGACGCGGCCAGGATGTAGTTCTCGTTGTAGAAGTAGCGGTTGCTCATCTCACCCGCGGCATACAGGCCCGGAATCACGGTGCCGTCCTGACGGGTGACGCGGCCCTCCTCGGTGGTGGTGACGCCGCCGGCGGAGCCGAAGGTGGTCGGATAGACCTTCACGGCGTAGAAGGGCGCCTGCTCGATGGGCTTCAGGAAGGCGGCGGGCTTGCCGAACTCCTTGTCCTCACCGGCGGCCACGGCCGCGCCATAGGCCTTGCAGGTGGCCTTCAGGTTGGCGGTGTAGACGTGCATGTTCAGCGCCAGCTCCTCGATGGTATTCCCCTTGGCCACGATGCCGCCGGGCACGCCGGCCTCCAGGGCCGCCACGGCAGCCGCGTCGGAGGAGTCATAGATGTACCAGAAGGGCGCGTTGGCGCTCTGGATCATGTCGGAGGCGGTGTAGTCCAGGGTGTCCCAGCCGGCGCTGGCGGCCTCGTTGCCGAAGCGCTTGCCGTCGGCGTCCACACCCAGCTGGGCGTAGATCGTCAGGGCGGAGGTGTCGGTCAGGGCGCCCAGCTCGGGATCCACGGTGGTGCCGAACAGGGGGGTCGCGAACACGTCAAAGGTGCCCGCGCCGACCTCGAGGGCCATCAGGAAGCCGTCGCCGGTGTGGCCCGCGGCACTGGTGGGCACCAGGCCCGCGCGGTGCAGCTTGGGGCTGTACTTGGCCACCAACTCCTCGTTCTGGGAGATGCCGCCGGTGGTCAGCACCACGGACTTGGCGTGGATGGTCCAGATCTCGTTCTCGGTCTCGGCCATCGCGCCGACGACCGCGCCGTTGTCGTCCGTGATCAGGGAGGTGCCCTTGCAGCCGGTGGTCAGGGAGATGCCCTTCGCGGCCGCAGAGTCAGCTAGCATGTTGATCAGGCCCGCGCCGCCGCCGTTGGCCAGCGCCATGGGATAGGTGGCGGAAGCCGCGTAGGGGGTGGCGTCAAAGGCCACGTCGTTGGCGACCAGCCAGTCCACGGTGGCGCCGGTGTCCTTGATGACGCTCTCCAGGCGGTTCCAGTCCGGGTAGCCGCTCTCGACGCCGCTGACGGACATGTGGGCCTTCCAGTAGTCCATCACAGCCTCGACGCTGTCGGACTCCAGACGGCTGTCCTTGAACAGCTCGGAGCCCACGCTCACCAGGATGCCGCCGGCCAGGTTGGTGGTGCCGCCGGGGATGGACATCTTCTCGATGATCATGACGTCCGCGCCGTTCTCCTTGGCGGAGAGGGCGGCTGTGAAGCCCGCGATGCCCGCGCCGATCACCAGCACGTCGGTGGTCTTCTCCACGGCGGTCTTCTCAGCGGCCTCGGCGGCGGGAGCGGCGCCCTTGTAGGCTTCGGGGTCGAGGCCCGCGCCGGTCAGGGCGTTCTCCACGGCCTGCAGGATGCCGTTGCTGGTCAGGGTCGCGCTGGCGATCGCGTCCACGGCGAGGCTGTTGGCGTCCACGATGTTCTGGGGCAGCTTGCCGGTGGCCACGGCGCTCATGCCGGTGCCGTCCAGGCTGTCGTCGTCCTTGGTGACCTCCACGGCGGTGATCTTGCCGTCACCGTCCACGGTCACGGCCACCTCGATGGAGCCCTCGCCGGCCTTGCCGTTGCCGACGCCGGTGTAGGTGCCCGCCTCCGCGGCGAAGGCGGGAACAACGGCCATCGTCGCCAGGATGCACAGGGCGAGCAGAAGGGATACAAGTTTCTTCATAGGAAAGAGACACCCCTTTCAAAGTAGTTAGGGATAACCATGACATAACTTTATCATAAACAACTTGATTGTCAAGATGGTTCTGGAAAAATCTTCTGCGCCGTCCCCACAGAAAAACGCCCCTCCCGATCAGAGGAAGGGCGAAGGGGTGCAGGGGGCTCGGAGCGCCCGGAAAACGCTATGTTATGGCGTTTTCAGCGGAGAGCGGGCGGCAGCCCCGGACCGATCGCAAAGCCCCCGGGTCGGCCGGCAGGCCGAAACTACGCAATCTGCAGCAGATACAGCTTCTTGTAGATGCCGTCCTGCTCCAGCAGCTCCTGGTGGGTGCCACTCTCACGGATGCGCCCGTGGTGCATCACGATGATGCGGTCGGCGTGCTGGATGGTGGAGAGGCGGTGGGCCACCATGATGGTGGTGCGGCCCTCCATCAGCCGCTGCACGGCCTCCTGAATCCACTGCTCGGTCTCGGTGTCGATGTTGGCGGTGGCCTCGTCCAGGATCAGGATGGTCGGGTCATAGGCCAGGGTCCGGGCGAAGGACAGCAGCTGCCGCTGGCCGGCGGAGAAGGTCGCGCCGCGCTCGGTCACCTGCTGGTCGTACTTCCAGGGCAGGCGTTCGATGAAGCGGTCGGCGTTGACCTCCCGGGCCGCGGCCTCCACCTGGGCGTCGGTGATGGTCTCGTCCCGCAGGCGGATGTTGGAGCGGATGTCGCCGGTGAAGATGAACACGTCCTGCTGCACCTGGCCGATGGCCCGGCGGATCTGCTCGCGGCTCATGTCGCGGATGTCGATGCCGTCGATGCGGATCGCGCCTTTCTGGATGTCGTAGTAGCGGCCGATCAGGTTGAGGATGGAGCTCTTGCCCGCGCCGGTCGCGCCGACGAAGGCCACGCGCTGGCCCGGCTCGATGGTGAAGCTCACGTCCTTGAGCACCCAGTCCTCGCCCTGGTAGGCGAACCACACGTGGTCGAACTCGATGCGGCCCCGGATGGCGTCGGGCTTCACGGGGTGCTCCTTCTCGGTGATGGTGGGCTTCACGTCCATCAGGGTGAAGATCTTCTCCGCGGAGGCCACGGCGCTCTGCAGGGAGGAGAACTGCTCCGCCAGCTCCTCGATGGGCTCAAAGAAGGACTTGATGTACTGGATGAAAATGAACATGGTGCCCAGGGTGATGCTGCCCTCCAGCACGGACGAGGAGGTCGCCACAATCACCAGCGCCAGGGCGAGGATGCTGGTGAAGTAGATGCCCGGGCGGAAGATGGCGTAGACCATCATCTCCTTGAAGCCGGCCTGGTAGAGCTTGTCGTTCTTGTCGGAGAACTCATGCAGCTTCTTGATCTCCTGGCCGAAGAGCTGAATCACCTTCATGCCCGAGATGTGCTCGGAGAGGTAGGTGTTCATGTCGGTCAGGCGGGTGCGGGTGATCTGGTAGGCCTTGCGGCTCATGCGGCGGAAGAAGTAGGTCAGCGCCGCCACCACCGGCAGGAAGACGAAGGAGAACAGCGCCATGCGCACGTTCAGGCTCAGCATGATGACCGCCAGGCCGACGATCTTGAGCACGTTCTGGAACAGCTTGATGAGGATGTTGGAGAACATCTCGTTGATGGACTCCACGTCGTTGGTCAATCGCGTGACGATCTTGCCCACCGGCGTGATGTCGAAGAAGCGCATGTTCAGCTCCTCCACGTGGCGGAACAGGTCGTTGCGCACGCCGTAGATGATGTCCTGGCCCACCTGCTGCATCATCAGCATCTGGCGGCGGTTGCAGATGAAGCGCGCCAGCAGGAGCAGCACGTATAAGCCCGCTGCCTTCAGCACGCCCATGAAGCGCAGCTGGGCCTCCTCACCGGGCTGCCAGGAGCCGGTGATGTAGCGGTCGATGGCGTCGCCGATGAGAATGGGGCGGTACAGGTCCAGCACGGTGAGGGCGATGACCAGCGTCACACAGATCGCGAGGGTCTTGCGGTGGGGCTTCAGGTAGGCCAGCAGCCGCTTCATGGCGCTGCCCTCGTAGTGCACGTCCGCGATGCCCTCATGAACGCCGTTATCCGGCTTCTTCCCGGCGGCGGGTTCCTTCTTGTTCACGGTCATGCGCTCACCCCCTGTCCTCGCGCAGCTGCTTCTCCAGCTGCTGCTTGTCGTAGATCGAGCGGTAGATGCCGCCCAGGGCCATCAGCTCGGCGTGGGTGCCGTACTCGGCGGCCCGGCCCTCCTCCAGCACCAGGATGTGATCCGCGTGCTGGATGGTGGAGATGCGGTGGGCGATCATCAGCGTGGTGGCCCCGGCGCGGCGCTGCTTCAGGTTGGTGAGGATCTGCTCCTCGGTGTCGGTGTCCACGGCGGAGAGGGAGTCGTCCAGCACCAGGATCGGCGCGCGCTTCATCAGGGCGCGGGCGATGGAGATGCGCTGCTTCTGTCCGCCGGAGACCGTCACACCGCGCTCGCCCAGCAGGGTCTCATACTGATCGGGGAAGTCCATGATGTTCTCGTGCACGCAGGCGGCCTTCGCGGCGTCCACCACGGCCTCGTGGCTCTCCTGCCCCTCGTCCAGGCCGAAGGAGATGTTGTTCTCAATGGTGTCCGAGAAGAGGAAGTTGTCCTGGGGCACGTAGGCGATGTCCCGGTGAATCACGTGCAGGGGGATGTCCCGCACGGGCTTGCCGTCCAGCAGCACCATGTCGGCTGTCTTCGTGTCATACAGCCGCTCGATCAGGCTGACCAGGGTCGTCTTGCCCGCGCCGGTGCGCCCGATGATGGCCAGGGTCTCGCCGGGCTGTACCTTCACGCTGATATCCTCCAGCGCCTTGGCGGCGGAGCCGGGATAGCTGAAGGTGAGGTGCCGCAGCTCGATGCCGCCGCGCAGCCCGGTGACGGAGGTGTCCTTGCCGTCCGCGATGTCCGGCTTCTCGTCCAGGATCAGCCGGATGCGCTTGAGGGAGGCCAGGCCCTGGGAGAGGGAGGAGACGCACTCGCCCGCCGCGATCATCGGCCACACGAGCATGTTGATGTAGCTGTTGAAGGCCACGAACTGGCCCAGGGTGATGTCGCCCTGGATGGCCAGCCAGCCGCCGTAGAGCAGGGTCAGCAGGGAGGAGACGCCGATGATGAGGTCGAGCATGGGGAACACCAGGGCCATCAGCCGCACCACGCCCAGGTTCTTCTCCTTGCTGTTGCGGTTGGCGCGGGCGAAGGCGGCCAGTTCCCTGTGCTCCTGCACGAAGGCCTTGATCACCCGGATGCCGCTGACGCTCTCCTGGGCCTGGTCGGTCAGGGCGGAGAAGGCCTCCTGCTTGGCCAGGAAGCGCTTGTGCATCGCCTTGCCGAAGAAGATGTCGCCCACGATGATGACCAGCAGCGGGATCACCGCCACCACGGTCAGCTGCAGGGAGACGTGGGCGATCATGTTGTAGAGCACCAGCACCAGCATCACCGAGGCGTCGAAGGTGGTGATGATGGTCATGCCCATCAGCTGGCGCACGGCCTGCAGGTCGTTGGTGAAGTGGGCCATCAGGTCGCCGGTCTTGTGCTCGTTGTAGTAGCGCTGGGAGAGGCGCTCCATGTGGGCGAACATGTCGTAGCGGATGTCCCGCTCGATGTGCCGCGCCGAGCCGAAGAGGCAGACGCGCCAGCCGAAGCGGCCGAGGGCGATCAGCGCGCCCATCAGCACGATGCGCAGGGCCAGCTGCCACACGCCGTCCATCTGCAGGGTCTGCTGGGTCAGGCCGTCGGTGACCTCGCCGGTCAGCCTTGGGATCAGCGTGTTGACGGCGTCCACCATCAGCAGGGACAGGATGCCGACGGCATACCGCCACAGGTAGCGCCGGGCGTAGTGCCCGGCGAGCTTCAGTTCCTTTTTCATAAACGCTTGAACCTCATGGGGATCGTGATGTTCTTCTCTTGCGGTCAGGCAAAGCGCAGAAACGCGCAGTTTTCATCATAGCACAAACCCCGCGCCTTGGCAAAGGGATTTTCTGGTGGAAAAGGAAACCACGGCAGTGCCGCCGCGCAAAAAGAAAACGCCGCATGCTGAACCGCTTCCCGTCAAGTAGACAGTGAAATAAAAGACAAAATTGGGACAAAAAACTCTGGTGAACCAAATCGGAAACCAGAGTTTTTGCTTAGGAAA
>CADASK010000064.1 GCA_902790495.1 uncultured Eubacteriales bacterium | reverse complement strand
TGGGCAGCTGGATCTTGCTGAGCCCGCCGGCGCTGAAGCCCACGCGGCCCTTGAGGAAGTTGCACTCGCCGATGAAATCCGCCACGAACTCGCTGTTGGGATGGTAGTAGATCTCCATGGGGGAGCCCATCTGGGCGATGACGCCGCCCTTCATGAGGATGATCTGATCGGAGATGGACATGGCCTCGCTCTGGTCGTGGGTCACGTAGATGGCGGTGATGCCCAGGGCCTGCTGGATGCGGCGGATCTCCGTGCGCATCTGCACGCGCAGCTTGGCGTCCAGGTTGGAGAGGGGCTCGTCGAAGAGCAGCACGCCGGGCTCCACCACCAGGGCGCGGGCCAGGGCCACGCGCTGCTGCTGGCCGCCGGAGAGCTGGTTGGTCATGCGCTGCTCCATGCCGGAGAGCTCCACCAGCTTGAGGATCTCGGTCACGCGGCGCTGAATCTCCGCCCTGGGCACATGGCGCAGCCGCAGGCCGTAGGCCACGTTGTCGAACACGTTGTAGTGGGGAAACAGGGCGTAGGACTGGAACACCATGGCGGTGTCGCGCTTGTTGGGGGTGAGGGCGTTGATGGGCTCGCCGCCCAGGTAGATCTCGCCCTCGTCCGGCGACTCGAAGCCGGCGATCATGCGCAGGGTGGTGGTCTTGCCGCAGCCGGAGGGGCCCAACAGCGTCACGAAGGAGCCCGGCGCGATGTCCAGGGCCACGTCGCGCACCGCGTAGAAATCCTTGCCGGTCTTCGGATCCTGATAAATTTTCGAAATATGGTCCAGTTTGACGCCCTTGGGCTGTTTGACGCGCAGGTCAGCCATGGTCAGTCAGCCTCCTTCATTTTTCTGCTTGTGCCAAAGAACTTGATGACGAGATTCATCAGCAGCACCGAGCCGTAGGTGATGAGGATCAGGATGGTGGCGAAGGCGCAGGCGATGCTGAACGCGCCCTTCTCGGCGAATTCGTTGATCTGCACGGTGATGAGCAGGTAGCTGGGCGTCACCAGCAGGATGATGGCGGAGATGGCCGTGATGGAGCGCACAAAGGCGGTGACCAGGCCGGAGAGGAAGGAATCCTTGATGAGGGGCAGCGTGACGGAGGTGAACACCTTCAGGCTGTTGGCGCCCATGTCGTAGGCGGATTCCTCGATGCTCTTGTCGATCTGCCGCAGGGCGGAGATGCCGCTGCGGGTGCCGGTGGGCAGGCTGCGCACCACGAACACGATGATGAGGATCAGCCCCGTGCCGTAGATGCCCTGCAGGATGCCCGTGTGGAACAGGCCGCCGGAGAAGCCCCGGATATAGCCCACGCCCAGCACCGTGCCAGGCACGGCCATGGCCAGGATGGACACCGCCTCGATGAAGCCCTTGGCCTTGAACTTGCGCTTGACCACCAGATAGGAGATGATCATGGAGAGCAGGGCGGTGATGGGCGAGGCGATCAGGGAGAGCACGAAGGAATCCCGGAAGGCCTGCAGGCCGTGATAGCGGGTGAACACCTGCTGGAACCACTTGAAGGTGAGGGGCGTGAACTTGTAGCCCCAGGTGGGGAACAGCGCGCCGATGGGCACGCAGACATACATCATGATGACGAAGACCGCCGCCAGGGAGCAGAAGATGGTCAGCGGGATGGCCACCGACTTGTCCTCGATGAGCATCCGCGCGCGGCTGGCCTTGCCGGACAGGGTGGCCGCCGTCTTGCGCTCCAGGTAGTACTTCTGCACCACGAACATGGCCAGGGTGATGCACAGCAGCACCACGGCCATGGCGGAAGCGCCTTCCTTGTCCATGGCGCCGGTGATCTGCAGGTAGATGCTGGTGGCCAGGGTGTCATAGCTGCCGCCGATCAGCATGGGGTTGGCAAAGTCCGCGATGGATTCGATGAAGGTGACCAGAAAGGCGTTGCCCAGGCCGGGCAGCAGCAGCGGCAGCGTGACCGTGGTGAACACCTTCCAGCGGGAGGCGCCCATGTCTCGGGCGGCCTCCTCCATGGAGGGATCGATGTTTTTCAGCAGGCCCTTCAGCATCATGTAGCACACCGGGAAGAAGGTCAGCGTCTGCACGATGACGATGCCCCAGTAGCCGTAGATGTTGTTGTCGTAGATGCCCAGCAGGAAGCGGGTGATCAGGCCGGACCGGCCGAAGAGCATGATCATGGACAGGGACAGCACGAAGGGCGGCGACACCACGGGCAGCATGGAGACCACCTTGAACAGGCCGCCCACCGCCCTGCGCATCTTCACATAGACCTCCACATAGGCGAAGAGCAGGCCGATCAGCGTGGACAGAATGCCCACCACGAAGCCCACCTTCAGCGTGTTGGTGATCGCCGTGCGGAACGCGCGCATCTGGAAAATGCGGATGAAAGTGTTCAGGGACAGGCCTTCGCTCCCGTACACGCTGTCCACCAGCAGGATGGCCAGGGGATACAGGATGAACACCGTCAGAAACGCGATCAGCACCACGATGGTGGTGACCATGATGGGGTCGCCCATCAGCTTTCTGCGATCCAGCGAAGCGCTTTGGCTGCGCGCCATCAGCAACCTCTCCTTTCCTAAAAAGCGCCCCGCCCCGGGCGGGGCGGGGTAGCGGGTGTTTGTTCAGCCGCGGGAGATTATTCGGTCTTGAAGCGATCGTCGGCGGCGTCGCCCAGGGCGGTGATCACATCTTCAACGTTCTGCGCGGTGTCGGTGACGGCCTTGGCGAAGTCGTAGCCGTCCCACACGGCGTCCAGGGTCAGGCCAAACTTGGCGGCCGCTTCGGGCTGCTCGGCGTTGTCCAGCACCAGGAACTGATAGGAGCCGTTCTCATCGGCGATGTTGACGCAGTCGGGAGACAGGGCGAACTCCATGAACAGGCGGGCGGCGTTGGGATGCTTGGCGCCCTTGAAGATGGCCACCGGGCCGATTTCGCAGGCGGTGCCGTCCTTGGGGATGACCAGCTGGATGTTGTCGTAGCCGTTGTCCAGGATCTGGGTGATGCCGTCATGCAGGAAGCCGATGCCGATGACGCACTGGCCGGTGCCCACGTTCTTGGAGGGGCCGGAGCCGGACTTGGTGTAGATCTGGATGTTCTTGTCCAGCTCCACCAGGTAGGCGATGCCCTCGTCGTGGCCCTTCATCTGGAGCATCAGGTTGACCACCAGCTTGGCGGTGCCGGCGGTGTTGTAGTTGGACAGCCAGATCAGGTCCTTGTATTCGGGCTTGAGCAGGTCGTCCCAGCTCTCCGGAACGGGCAGCTCCAGGCGGGCCAGCTCGTCCTTATTGACCATGAAGCCCAGGATGCCGGTGTAGATGCCGTACCAGTTGCCCTGGGGATCCTTGTACAGGTCGCTGAGCAGATGGGCGGCGTTGGCGGGCACGTAGCTGTTGTCCAGCAGGTCCATGGACGCGGCGGTGTCATAGGGATTGTTGGTGCCGCCGAACCAGACGTCCGCGGAGGGGTTGCCGTTTTCTTCGCTGATGATGTTGGGCACTTCGCCGGTGGACTTGCGCTGGCGCTCCACCTTGATGCCGTACAGCTCGGCGAACTTGTCGCAGGCCGCGTTCATGTAGTCTTCCTCGCAGGAAGCGTACACGGTCAGCACGCCCTCTTCCTGAGCGGCCTTGATGAGCTCGGGATCGATCTCGTCGGCCAGCGCGAAGGACGCGCAGGCGGCCGTCATGATGACAGCCAGCAGCAGAGCCAACAATTTCTTCATAACAAATTCCTCCCAAAAGTAATATAGACGTCACCGTCTTTACTTAATTATATGCTCAGATGGGTTCCTTGTCAAGACGTCATGTGAAACTCATGTAAATTGGCGTTCCAGGAAGTCCGCTGGGGCCGGTTCGCTGTCTAATGGGGCAGAAGGGAGCGAGTGAACATGATCTTACATCCGGCGCCGGACAGGGAAACGCGCAGGCCCGATCTGGAGGCCATGGTCAGCCAGTATGGCGACGGCCTTCTGCGCATGTGCTTTCTCTATTTGAAGGACGTTTCGCTCGCGGAGGACGCCGTGCAGGAGACCTTCGCCGCCGCCTGGGCCAAATACGACAGCTTCGCGGGGCGCAGCTCGGAGAAGACCTGGCTGACCGCCATCGCCGCGAACATCTGCCGCAACATGCTGAAGAGCGCGTGGCGGCGTCACACGGTGGGGCCGGAGGCCCTGGAGACGCTCTCCGTGAGCGACCCGGACCTGCCCGACCCGACTGTCACCCGCGCGGTGCTGGCCCTTCCGCCCGCCCTGCGGGAGGTGGTGGTGCTGCACTATTACCGGGGCCTGAAGACAGGGGCCATCGCGACCATGCTGAAGCTGCCCCGGCCCACCGTGTCCTCCCGACTGGCCCGGGCGAAAAAGAAGCTGAGGGACGAATTGAAGGAGTGGTACTTCGATGAAGAATGATAATATGAGACAGGCTATCGACAGCGAGCTGCGCGGCCTGCGGGTGAGCGATTCGCTCAGGCGGCGCGTCCTCGACGGGGCGGCGGATGAAAAGGTGATCGCCCTGCCTCAGCGCCGGCCCAGGCTTCGCGTGGCGTTGGCGGCGGCCTGCGCGGCGGTCATGCTGCTGGCCACCGTGGCCGTGGCGGCGGCGAACCGGTGGGGCGTATTAGACTTTTTCGGCAACAGCGCGAAACCGCTGATCGCGGCGGACGGCGCGGACGCCTATGTTCAGACCAACCTGGGCGAGGCGCGCTGCGAGGACCTCGTCATCACGCTGCGGGAGCTGGCGTTCGACGGCAAGGGCGTTCGCTACGTCCTGGACGCCGAACCCGCGCGGGAGGGTGTCTGGCTCTACAGCGACTGGACGGACTGGACCGAGGAGCAGCTGGCCCGGCCCGGCCGCGTCGAGCTGCCCGTGTCCTTCGCGGAGCTGGACTGCCCGGATTACGACGGCCACGTGGTCGACGTGGAGCCCACGGAAAACGGCCTCAGCTTCTACGAGGAGGGCTGGATCGACGGCGACTTCGCCGATTCCCTGAGCGGCGTCGTGCGGCTGGGGGAGCTGGAGGTGCCCTTCGCGGTTCAGGCCGCGCCGGCCCAGGTCTATCGCCTGACGCCCAGCCGGGAGAGCGATTACATCGACATCCTGGACATAACCCTCACCCACACGCCCATGGCCAATTACCTGCGGGTGAGCTATCGGGAGAAGCCGCTGGACGGGGACGCCTTCGCCATCGACGGGGACGCCACGTACTACACCCTGGAGAACGGGACGTTCTTCCACGCGGACAGGCTGTGCGGCGGCATGGAAAACGCTCTGCCCATGACCGGCGCGGAGCTGAAGGCCACGGACAAGCGGCCCTGTCCCCTCTGCCTGGCGAAGGACGGCCCGAATACCAGCTACTGGAATTTCTGCCTGCTGGATGAAGCCGGCGAGCCCCTGAACAGCGCGGGCGGCAGCGGCGGCCCGCTGGACGGTGACATTCGGGAATCGACGGAGGTCATGCAGCGCACCGAGCCCCGCGCGGCCTGGACGGTGCGGGTGAAAGACTGGAGCCAGGCGGTGGAGGATATTCCCTGCGAGGCGGTTGCTGTCGATAAAAAAATGCCTTGACAGACAAGGAGGGAAGGCTTCGCCCATCAAATTTCCTGAACCTTTACCCCGAACGATTGAGAAAAAATGCGCGGAAAATGTTCGTTGGGGCTTGACAGGCGGGATAATATTGACTATAATAGCCCCATAAATCGATGACGGCGGGTAAGTAGTCCCCGACAGATTCCCTCACAGAGAGCCGTGGGCGCTGGAAACACGGCAGGGAACGCGGAGATGAATGGACGCCTGAGAGCGAACCGAACGGCGAAGGCCCAGTAGGCGAGACGGAGTGACGGCCCTTCGTCAACAAAGGTCAGCATATGAACGTATGCGTCAAGTGGGCGCGGTCAACGCCGCGTCAAGCCGGGTGGCACCGCAGGATTTTTCGAGGATCCTGTCCCAGCAGAAACGATGGGACGGATCCTTTTTTGTATGCCCGATTCGGACCGGGCGCAAAAGGGACGCTCCGAACCGCCCCGTCTTCCCACGCCCCGAAACGTTCACAAGGGAACCCCAACTGCCAGGACAAGAGAAGAAAGGAAGCAAGACCATGAAAAAGCTGTTTGCCGTTATGCTCGCCGTGCTCATGACCCTGTCCGCCTGCGCCTTCGCCGAGGGCCAGACCACCTACAAGGTGGGCATCTGTAACTATGTGGACGACGCCTCTCTCAACCAGATCGTGGCCAACATCCAGGATCAGCTGGCCGCCCTGGGCGAGGAAAACGGCGTCACCTTCGAGATCGACTACAAGAACTGCAACGCCGATTCCAGCGTGCTGAATCAGATCATCGCCAACTTCATCGCCAACGACGTGGACCTGATGGTGGGCGTGGCCACCCCCGTGGCCATGGCCATGCAGAGCGCCACCGAGGACGCCGGCATCCCGGTGGTGTTCGCCGCGGTCAGCGACCCCCTCGCCACCGAGCTGGTTGAATCCCTGGAGGCCCCCGGCGCCAACATCACCGGCACCTCCGACTACCTCGACACCGCCGCCGTGATGAACCTGATCTTCGCCGCCGACCCGGAAGCCGATATGATCGGCCTGCTGTACGACATCGGCCAGGACGCCTCCACCACGCCCATCGCCGCCGCCAAGGCCTATCTGGACGAAAAGGGCGTGGCCTACAAGGAGTACACCGGCACCAACGTGACCGAGGTCATCATGGCCGCTGACGCCCTCATCGCCGACGGCGTGGACGCCGTGTTCACCCCCACCGACAACACCATCATGACCGCCGAGCTGTCCATCTACGAGGCGCTGGCCGAGGCCGGCATCCCGCATTACACCGGCGCGGACTCCTTCGCCCTGAACGGCGCGCTGCTGGGCTACGGCGTGGATTACGCCAACCTGGGCGTGGTCACGGCGGACATGGTGTACGACATCCTGGTGAACGGCGCGGACCCGGCGGTGACTCCCGTGAGGACCTTCGACAACGGCACCGCCACCGTCAACACCGAGACCGCCGAGGCCCTGGGCCTGGATTTCGAGGCCCTGAGCGCGGCCTTCGCCCCGTTCTGCACCCGGGTTCAGTCCATCGTGACGG
>CADASK010000063.1 GCA_902790495.1 uncultured Eubacteriales bacterium | reverse complement strand
TGAACGAAAGCGGGGTGTCCGGGTGGCAGGACCTCATCCGTCAGCGTCTTGCGACGCTGCCACCTTCCCCAGAGGGGAAGGCTTTGGGGCCGCTCTTTTGCCTTCCCCCATGGGGAAGGTGTCAGCCCGCTTGCGGGCTGACGGATGAGGTCACGCAGATCATGCTACCGAAAACAGCCCGGCTGTGCTACAATAGGTTTACCTTATAAATGATACAAAAAAAGGAGGCGCGCTCATGCCCATCCAGATGGTTCGCAACGATATCACCCACATGCGCGTGGACGCCATCGTCAACGCGGCCAACCGCTCGCTGCTGGGCGGCGGCGGGGTCGACGGGGCCATTCACGCCGCGGCCGGGCCGGAGCTGCTGGCGGAGTGCCGCACCCTCGGCGGCTGCGAGACCGGCCAGGCCAAAATCACCCGCGGCTACCGCCTGCCCGCGAAATATGTCATCCACACCGTCGGCCCGGTCTGGCACGGCGGCGGGCACGGCGAGGCGGAGCTGCTGGCCTCCTGCTACCGCTCTTCCCTGGAGCTGGCGGCGCAGGCGAAGTGCGAGTCCGTGGCCTTTCCGCTGATCTCCACCGGGGCCTACAGCTACCCGAAGGAGGAGGCCCTGTCCATCGCGGTGTCGGAGATCACCCGCTTCCTCGTCAGCCATGAGATGACGGTGTACATCGTGGTGTTCGGCCGCACCGCCCTGGCCACCGGGCGCAAGCTGTTCGACGATGTGCGGGAGTACATCGACGATGTCTATGCCGGTTCCCATTACCGGCGGAATGTGGAGGAATCCCGCACCAGGCTCTGGCAGGCGGACGAGAGCGCCGCCATGGACTACGAGATGGAGCTGGCGGATCAGTCCCTGCCGACGGCCGCGGCGGATTTCGTCGAGGCGGCGCCGAAGCCCCAGCAGGCCGTCAGCCGGCCCAAGCCCAACCTGGACAAGCTGGACTGGAAGAAGATCCTCCGCAGAACCGACGAGGGCTTCTCCCAGGCGCTGCTGCGGCTGATCGACCGCAAGGGCCTGACCGACGCCGAGTGCTACAAGCGCGCCAACGTCGACCGCAAGCTCTTCAGCAAGATCCGCTCCAACCCGGCCTACAAGCCGAGCAAGACCACGGCCATGGCCTTCTGCGTGGCGCTGGAGCTGTCCCTGCCCGAGGCCCAAAGCCTGCTGGGCAAGGCCGGCTACACCCTGACCCACGCCAGCAAGCAGGACATCGTGGTGGAGTATTTCCTCACCCACCAGCTCTACGACGTGATCGAGCTGAACCAGGTGCTCTTCGATTTCGACCTCACCCCGCTGGGGTCGGGGGTGTGAGGCAAAGCCCTCTCCGTCAGCGCTTCGCGCTGCCACCTCTCCCAGAGGGAGAGGCAAGATGGAACGCTCGCCGTCGCAAAATAATTTACAATAGCTGCCAAAACAAGTGCAGCGGCGAAGGGGTGCAGGGGGCTCGGAGCGCCCGGAAAACGCCATGTTATGGCGTTTTCAGCGGAGAGCGGGCGGCAGCCCTGGACCGATCGCAAAGCCCCCTGCCCGCGCACGCAGGCGCGGAATCTCTTCAGAGGCAAGAAAAACGATTTGGGAAACCAATCGTTTTTTCAATTAGGCACCTTGAGTGTCAGCCCTTCTGTCTCTTCCCCAAAGATCAAATCAAACAGATGATGCGGCCTTGCCTCGGTCACGCTGAACGACCGCACGCAGCCCGTGCAGTACAGCGCCACATCCTTCGCGGGAAGCTGGGCGGCCCGCTCGCAGGCCATGCGCTTTCGCGTGGCGATGTCCGCGGCGCTGCCGCCGCAGCAGGGCGTCTCGTCCCGGGTCAGGGCGGGCTCCAGCAGGCGGATGCCCATCCGGGCGCACAGGGCGCGGGCGCTCTCCTGCATCTCGGAGGAGTTGCGGTGCCGGGCGTGGCAGGCGTCGTGGATGGCCATCACCCTGCCGGCGTCATCCGGCAGCGGGAAATCCGTCTCCAGCAGCGTCTTCCACAGGGAGACCGTGCGCACATGCTCGAAGGCCTCAAACTTGTGGGCGCAGCCGGGACAGCAGACGATGAGCAGCGTCTCCTCGTCAAAGCGCTGCTCGTCCTTGCAGCAGGTGGTGTAGACCCCGCCTGCGAGGCCGGATTCCCGCAGCCAGTCCGCCATGCGGTCGACGAGGTGCGGCTTGTAGGCGCGCAGGGCGCAGCCCGGGGCAAAGTACGTCTTCATGGCAGCCTCCTGTCATTCGCTTCTCAGCGCGGTCACCGGATCCTGGCGCGCGGCCTTGCGGGCGGGGATGAAGCCGCCGATCAGCGTCAGCAGCACGCAGAGGATCACGAGGATGGTGCCGGCCCTGGGCGGCAGGAAGGCCCGCACGTCCTGGTCGGTCAGACTGTGGATCAGCTGGTTGGTGGGGATGAGCAGCAGCAGCGTCAGCCCGATGCCGAAGGCGCCGGCCAGCAGGCCGATGATGAAGGTCTCGGCGTTGAAGACCTGGGTGATGTTGTGCCGCGACGCGCCCATGGCGCGCAGGATGCCGATCTCCTTGCGCCGCTCCAGCACGGAGATGTAGGTGATGATGCCGATCATGATGGAGGACACGATGAGGGACACGGCCACGAAGGCGATGAGCACGTAGGAGATGACGTCCACGATGGTGGTGACGGACTTCATCAGCATGCCCACATAGTCAGTGTAGGTGATGACCTTCTCCGGCTCGCCGCGGGCCCGCATGCCGGCGTTGTAGCCGTCCAGCAGGGATAGCACCTCGTTCTTCGCGTCGAAATCCTTCGGGTAGATGGTGATGGTGGTGGGCCGGGCCGGGTCCGCGTAGCCGAACTTGGTCAGGTTGTTCTGGCAGGTGGCGGAGGCCGCCGCGGCGCGGGCCGCGAACATCTCCTGCATGTGCGCCTCGTCCATGCGCAGGGAGACGGCCTCCATCAGCTTCTCCTCATCCACGTGCACCAGGGCGGTCAGCAGGGGCATGGCCTTCTCGAGCATGGCGCGGAAGGTGGGAGAGTCGCCGGTGCGGGTGTATTCGCGCAGGATCTTCACCGCCCGGGTGTAGGTCATGCGGGTCTCGTCGGTGAAGAGGGTGTCGATGTTCTCCCAGTCGAAACTCACCGCGCCGGGCAGCAGCTCGGGCTTCACCTCGACCATGTCCAGCATGGAGCGCATGGCGCTCTCGCCGGTCTCGCCGAAGGGCAGACCCGTCAGCACATTGACGCCGGGGTCGGCCAGCTGGGCCCGCACCACGGGGCTCTCGGCCGATTGAGCCATCAGGCGGCGGATGAGGGAGGCCGGGTAGTTGATGCCCATCTGCAGCATGCCCATGTTGGAGCCGTCGGCGGGCTGGGCCACACCCACGATGCGCATTTCATCCGCCGCGTCCAGCAGGGCCTTCATGGCGGCGGTATCGCCCGCGCGGTCGACCCACACGCCCAGCTGGGCGTCGAAGATGTAGCGGTCGGAGGCCGGCAGCACGCGGAAGGAGATGCCCAGGAAGTCCGCGGGGTCATAGATGGCGGAGGCGCTGATGCGGGTGTCCGTGGCCTCGCCGGCCAGGACGCTGTTGATCATGCTGTCCAGCTCCCCGGCGTCCTTGAGACCCATGGTGTACAGCAGGATGTCCGGCACGCCGCCGGAGCCGGTGAGCACCAGCACGCAGTCGGTGTCCCGCTCCGGCCAGTGGCCCGCCAGCAGATGGTAGCTGTCCATGTAGAGGTCGGGATTGTCCGGGATGGGCAGGAAGGCGTCGTTGGCGCGCCAGGAGGACATGAGGCTGGTGAGGCTGTCGTCGGTGGTGACGCCCATGGCCGCCCAGGTCTGGTCCGGGTTGACCTGGCGGTAGCCGCCCTTCTCGGGGAGGTAAACCTGGGGGCTGATGCCGTAGGCGTACTCGATGGCGCGGGTCACGTCCGTCATGCCGCCGCCCCCGCCGTCCAGCCAGATCTTCAGCGAGGCGAGGTCGTTGGTGCCCACGCCGGAGAATAGGGTGCCCAGCATCTGCTGCTCGCGCACCTGGTCGGCGGCCTGCACGCTCTGGCGCTCGGAGGCGATCTGCATCATGCTCGCCATGGCGCCCTCCATCGACAGGGCGGAGGAGGAGAGCAGCAGCGGGTACTGGCTCATGGCCTCGGCCTCCATCTGGCGGATGTAGGCGTTGGCGCCGTTGGAGAGGGCGAGGATCATGGCGATGCCCACGATGCCGATGGAGGCCGCGAAGGCCACCAGCACCGTGCGCGCCTTTTTGGAGAGCAGGTTGGACACCGAGAGGGACAGGGCCGTGAGGAAGGACATGCTGGGCTTCTTCACGCGGGTGCGCTTTTTGCGCGGGGCGCCGTCCTCGGCCTCCTCCGGCGCGTAGGGGTCGGAGTCGGAGAGAATGCGCCCGTCCTTCACCTTCACGATGCGCGTGGCGTAGCGGTCGGCCAGGTCGGGGTTGTGGGTCACCATCACCACGAGCCGGTCCTTCGCCACCTCGCGCAGCAGCTGCATCACCTGCTCGCCGGTGTCGCTGTCCAGGGCGCCGGTGGGCTCGTCGGCCAGCACCACCGCGGGGTCGTTGACCAAGGCGCGGGCGATGGCGACGCGCTGCATCTGGCCGCCGGAGAGCTGGGCGGGCTTCTTGTGCTTCTGCTCCAGCAGGCCCACCTTGTCCAGGGCCTCCTCGGCGCGGCGCTTGCGCTCGGCGCGCTGGACGCCGGTGAGGGTCAGGGCCAGCTCCACGTTGCGCAGGATGGTCTGATGGGGGATGAGGTTGTAGCTCTGGAAGATGAAGCCCACCGTGTGGTTGCGGTAGGTGTCCCAGTCCCGGTCGCTGTAGCGGCTGGTGGGCACCCCGCGGATGGCCATCTCCCCGCTGTCATAGCGGTCGAGGCCGCCGATGATGTTCAGCAGGGTGGTCTTGCCGGAGCCGCTCGGCCCGAGCACGGCGACAAACTCGTTGTCCCGCAGGGCCAGCGACACCCCGTCCAGCGCCTTCTGCACCAGCGACCCGGTGCGGTATTCCTTGTGGATATCCTTTAATTGCAGCATACTTATATTTAAAATAATCAGTTATAGGGAGGCGGGCGAAGGTTTCCAAGGGGTTCGGAGCGCCCGGAAAACTCCATGTTATGGAGTTTTCAGCGGAGAACGGGCGGCAGCCCCGGACCGATCGCAAAGCCCTTTGGTCGCCGCCCGCAGGCGGCGAAATCCTGCAAGCGCAGCCGACTGAAAAAGCGCGGATCATCACCGACCCGCGCTGTGAGCCCTGGTACAGCCCCCTCAGGTCGCGGAGCCTTCCGCCTCCGTCACAACCTCGTCGGGCGCTTCGGTGGCCTCGGGGCCGAAGTGCTCCTGGATATCCTGCACGGTGTTGTCCACCACCTCGCGGACATCGTTCACGAATTCTTCCGCCTTCTGGCCGGCCTCGCTGGAGCGAACCTCGTCGATCGTGTTCTGCACCTGCTCGTTCACGCTGTCGGCGAAGGCGGCGGCCTCATCGACCACGGCGTCCACGCGCTCGGTCACCTTCTCCTGGATGTCCGTGGCGGTGGCGACCACCTTCTCGGAGTCCACGCCGGCCAGCAGGCCCAGCGCCATGAGGATGGAGAGGAACCAGGCAAAAATACTCCTGAAGAAATTCATAGGTCACACTTCCCTTTCATTCTTGCCCCGGATAGCGCCGGGGGATATCCTTATCATACACGATTATCTGTGGATTGCAAGCGTTTTCTCGCAGGTTTCCGCGTGCCTGAAAGCCCCGCTCTTGTCCCCCGGCTCCAGTTATGCTATAATCGAGCCGAACGACAGATAAAAGGAGGCCCTTTTGTGATTATCGGTCAGTTCTGCGACACCTATCCGCCCATGGTGGACGGCGTGGGCCGCGTTACCCTCAGCTATTGCCAGACCCTCACGGCCATGGGGCATGAGGCTTATTATATCGCGCCGCAAAGCCCGAACACGGACGAGGTCTTCGGCATCCCGGTGATCCTCTCTGCGAGCCTGAAGGTGCCCGGCGAGCTGTTCCGTATGCAGGTGCCGGGCCTCGACCTGCGCTATCGCAAGCAGGTCAGCCAGATTCCCTTCGACATTGTCCACGCGCAGGATCCCTTTATCGCGGGCGAGGAGGCGCTGCGCATCGCCCGCAAGCGCGACATCCCGCTGGTGAGCACCTTCCACTCCAAGTATTATGACGACGCGGTGGCCAAGACCCACTCCAAGACCCTGGCCAAGGGCGTGGTGCAGCACATTGTGCGCTTCTACGACAAGTGTGATGGCGTCTGGACGGTGAACAATGCCACGGCCGACGTCCTGCGGGAGTACGGCTACCGCGGGCAGATCCTCATCATGGAGAACGGCACCGACCGCGAGAAGCTCAACCCCGACGCCATGGACCGGCTCAACGCGCGGCTGACCCTGCACGCGGGCATCCCGACGCTGCTGTTCGTGGGCCAGCACAACTACAAGAAAAATCTGCACGGCGTGCTGGGCGCCTGCGCGATCCTGAAGGAGAAGGGCTATCCCTTCCAGCTGGTGACCGCGGGCGACGGGCCGGACTATGACGCCATCGTGCACGAGGCCATGGGCCTGGGCATCGCCGACCGCTGCCAGTTCCTCGGCTTCATGCGCGACCGCGAGGAGCTGATGGCCCTGTACAGCAAGGCCGACCTGCTGGTGTTCCCGTCCCTGTACGACAACGCGCCCATGGTGCTGCGCGAGGCCGCCGTGATGGGCACGCCGGGCCTGGTGGTGAAGGACAGCTGCTCCGCCGAGGGCGTCACCGACGACTACAACGGCTTCATCAGCCCCGACGAATCCAAAGAGAGCATCGCCGAGACCATCATGCGGGCCCTGCCCCGGGTGGAGGAGGTCGGCGCGAACGCCCGGGAGACCATCCCGGTGAGCTGGCAGGAGATCATCAAGCGCGTGGTGGCCGAGTACACCCGGCTGATCGAGGGACACCAGCCCGCATAAATAACAACAGCAAAAGAGCAGCCCCTTTCGCGGCACAAAACCGCGGAGAGGCTGCTCTTTTTTGATTCAGTTCAGCATCCCGTTGCGCTCCTGGGCGCCCAGGGTTTGGGCGGCCTCGGCCACGCTCTTGCCGTCGGCGATCATCCTGCAGGCGGGCAGGATGCGCTGCATCAGCGACAGGGGCTCCAGCAGAAAGCTGCGGATCAGCTCCTGGCCGGGCATCGGGTCGGTGTAGAGGCAGGAGCGGCACATCAGCTGACCGGTGGGCATCAGGATGATGCAGGCGTGGGCGATGGCGCGGTGGATCATGTTGATGAGCGCCAGCATGTCCAGTGCGCGGTCCGCGGGGCAGAGGAGGGAGGCGTAGATCTCCTGCACACAGTCCGCCTGGCGGAACTGCAGCCGCATGTGCACGTCGCAGTCCGGCCCCAGGCGAAAGCCGAGGTCCAGCGACTGGCCGTTGGGCTGCAGGTCATAGTTGAAGCCCAGCTCGGTGAGGGCACGGGTGAATGCGAGGGTGACGGCTTGGGAATCGGCCATGGCGCTCACCTCCTGTTACTATATATTTGCCCCATGTTCATGGCAACCAGCCATGGGCGAGGGACATCTCATTGCCTAAGTTGTACAATGGACAGGCAATGGTCTG
>CADASK010000062.1 GCA_902790495.1 uncultured Eubacteriales bacterium | reverse complement strand
AGGTTCCGCGCCTGCGGGCGCGGGCAGGGGGCTTTGCGGTCGCCCCCTGCACCCCTTCGCAGCCGCTCTTGTTTCGGCAGCTATTATAAGGGCTTTTGTTTCGGCAGACGTATACTCTTGGCTCCCCTTTGAGGGGAGCTGTCATCGCGTTAGCGATGACTGAGGGGTTGCTCTTTGCGAGTGGCTATCTGCGAGTGTTTGATCTTGCCTCTCCCTCTGGGAGAGGTGTCAGCGCGCAGCGCTGACGGAGAGGGCTTTGCGAGCGGCAGGGGTTTCGCCGCCTGCGGGCGGCGACCAGAGGCTTTCCGGTCGCCTCTGGACGCTTCGGGGCAGCTCGTTTAGTTTTGGCAGATTAGGGGGCCAGGGTATTGCCGTAGGGCAGGTTGTAGTCCACCGTGCGCAGGGTCGCCTGATCCAGATACCAGGTGATGAACTCGCGCGCGCCCAGGGAGGCGTTGCCGCCGGAGTAGCCGTTGGGGATGAACACCGCGATGGCGATCTCCGGTTTGTCGAAGGGGGCGAAGCACACGAACCACGCGTTGTTCTCCAGGTCGATGCTAGTGACCTGAGCGGTTCCTGTTTTCGCGCCGATGTCGTTGATGTACTTCCAGCCCTTGAAGTACTTCGCCGCCGTACCCTGGTCGTCCACCACGCCCTTCATACCTTTGCGCAGGGCGCCCAGGTAGAGCTCGCCGTTGTCCAGCTGGTTGACCAGCTGCGGGGAGCGCTGGCTGAGGATCTCGCCCTCGGGGGAGGTGATGGAGTCCACGAGGGACACGTTGTAGACGTAGCCGTTGTTGGCCACCGCGCACACGTAGCGCGCGACCGCCACGGGGGTGAGCACCGTCACGGATTGGCCGATGCCGGTCAGAATGGTCTGGCCGCCGCCCCACTTGATGGTGTTCATGTAGTTGTAGGTGTCGCCGATGATGGCCTGGGTGTAGACCATCTCCTTGGTCATGCTCAGCTCCTCCATGAGGATGGTGCGCATGTTGTCCAGCCAGGCGCTCTCGTTGTAATTCACGGCCATGTCCATCAGGCGCTTGGCGCACACGGACAGGCGCTCGTCGTCGTAGTCCAGGCCGCGGGAGGAGCCGCAGTTGCGCAGGTGCTTCTTGATGGCGTTGAAAACGATTATGGGCAGGGAGGTGTCCTGGTTGGCCTCGTTCATGGGCTTGGTGGGGTCGTACAGGGTGTTCTGGCATCCGACGACCGAACGCACCTCGCCGGGAAGGTCAATGCCCGTGCGGGAGGTCAGGCCGAAGAGGGAGGCGTAGCGGTAGAGCCGCTCCTCGCCCAGGCGGCTGCCCAGCTCATAGAAGAAGTAGTTGCAGGAGTGGGTCAGGCCCTCCACGATGGTCTGGTTCTGGTGCTTCCAGCGCAGGTTGGCGCTGATCCAGCACTTGGGCGCGGTGGTCTTATCGGAGTTGTACTTGGTGTAGTAGCCCATGTCGGTGATGCGCTCGGTCAGGGTCAGCTCTCCCTCGTTGAGCGCGCCGTAGCCCGTCACCATCTTGAAAATGGAGCCGGGGGTGCCGCGGGCGTGGATGCCGTAGTTGAGCAGCAGGTTCCGCTCGTCCTGCAGGATGGTGATGGCGTCCCTGCCGCCGGAGACCAGGGCGTTCAGGTCGTAGGTGGGGTAGTTGGCCATGGCCAGCACGCGGTCCTGCATGTCCAGCACGATCATGCAGCCGTGCTCGGCCAGGGCCAGCGGGTACTTTTCCCAGTTGCGGTTGGCCAGATCCTCCTTGTTGGATTCCAGCCAGGAGTCGTTGACCGCCTTGCGCTCCTGCACGCCGCGGGTATCCGCCACGTTGGAGGCGATGGCGCGCTCCGCCTGCTGCTGGTAGGAGGCGCGCAGGGTCAGCTTCACGTTGTTGCCGTCGGTGGGCTCGGTGTAGCTCAGCTCGCGCACCACCTTGGACATCTGGTCGCGCTCGACCACGCGGCTGCCCTGGCGCAGGGAGGAGTTCTGGGTCAGCCAGTCCTCCATGGAGGATTCGATGCCGTCGCGGCCGATGTTGTCGTTGTAGGAGTAGCCCTTGGCGCGCAGGGTCTGCCACATGCTCTGGGACGGAATGGCGCCGATGTAGCCGATGACCTGGGCCGCCAGGGTGTTGCGCGGGTAGACGCGCTTGGTGCCCACGGCGACCTCCATGCCGGAGAGCATCATGGACTTGGTCTCCACCTCGATGACGGTCTCGTAGGAGACGTCCTTGGCGATGACGATGGGCTGCGAGTTGAAGATGTTCATCTGCATCTCGCAGTAGATGGCCATCACCTTGCAGATGGTGTCCTCGTCCAGGGTGGTGAACTCGGCCACGTTGAAGGGCTCGGTCTCGCCGGTCACCTCGTCGATGACCCGGGTGCCGGCCTCGTTCAGCGCGGCGGTGAGATCCTCGGGCTTGGCGTCCCGCCACTGGGGGGTGGGGGCGACCTTCGCGAAGCCGAACTTGATAAACAGGCGCTTGAAGCAGTTTTCCGCGGTGGGGTAGCGGCTCTCGGAGAGGTAGTTGTTGTTGCGCCACTGCCGCTCGCGGGTGCTCAGCACGCTCTCGGACACGCCGGAGCCGAAGTTGAACTCCCACTCGCCGGTGACCTCGCTGCGCTGAATGTTGAAGTTCAGCGCCATGGTGCCGCGGTTGGCCTCGATGATCCGGATGGTGTCCAGGATGGACTGCGTGAAGGTCACGTAGTCGCTCTGGGAGGTCTGCGAGGGATCCTTGTAGAAGGTGACGTTGTAGATCAGCTCGTCGTTGGCGAGGATGACCGAGTCCGCGTCGGTGATGTTGCCGCGCTTGCCGCGCAGCACGATGGTCTTGGTGCGGGTTAGCTCCGCCTGCTCGGCGTATTCCTCGCTCTGCTGCAGCTGCAGCCGGGCCAGGCCGTAGACCAGGTAGGAGAACATGGCCATCACGATGAGGATAAAGATAAGAAATCGCCAGCGAATGCCTTTTTCCGCTTCGTTCAATGCGTCCTCCTTTCTCCCGGAAGGGCGGGTTTTTCATGGAACTGTTACGCCTTACTCACATAAGGCTTCGGCGCCTCGTCCTCCTCCACGCGGTTGGAGAAACCAAACCATCTCCGCACGGGGAACATGATGACGACCGTCAGCAGGGTGTTGATGACCACCGCCACCAGCGCCCGCAGGATGTTGATGCCCGTGATATCCGCGCCGCGCAGGTAGATGTAGGCCACATTCACCGTCTCATAGACGGCGCTGGCCACCGCGGCGCAGGCGGGCGTGCGGATCAGCGGGTTGGTGTTGCGCCCGGCCTTGCCGATGCCGCGCTCGTACTCCAGCTGCTGCTGGCTCTTGTCCGAGAACAGGGCGCAGGTCAGCAGGGCGGTCACCGGGTAGATCAGCAGGTTCAGCATGGTGACGTTGGCCTGCATGGACTCCATCACCAGCCCGTAGAACACGCCGATCCAGGTGGCGCTCAGCCGCCCGAAGCAGACGGTCACGATGGCCATGATGGGAAACATGATGCTCGGCGTGATGCCGAAGATCTCGAAATAGGGCATGACGCACACCTGCAGCAGGTAGCCCAGGCATACGATGGCCAGGATGATGGTCAGCCGCCGCGTCGACCGCCACAGCCTCTTCAGTCTGCGCTTCACCATCCGTCATCCTCCAGGGTCAGGTCCTGCGGGCCGAGGGTGATGAAGGGTGTGGGCGAGGGCGTCGGCTCGGCGGTGGGCGTCGCGGTGGGACTGCCGTCGATGGGCACGTACTCCCAGCTCTCCTCCGTCGGCTCGGGCGCGACGGTCTGCAGGGGGATCAGCGTCTGCCGCGCGTCGGGCGTCGGGCTCGGCGTGGCGGTGGGCGCGGGCGTCATGGTGGCCAGGCCGCCGGTGGCGTTGGGGTCGGGGGTGGCCGTCTGGCCGAAGTAGTTCATGGAGCCGATGCGCAGGGTCGGGTAGGGGCGCGCCGTCTCCAGCGGCACGAAGGACACGCTCGCCGCGCCCATCTGCACGCCGGTTACCGGCTCGGGGTCGGGCTGGTAGCGCAGCACGATGACCCACTCGATGTGCTCAAAGTCCGCGGTGGGCTCCACCACGATGAACTGCTTGTTGGACTCCATGCGGCGGGTGCTCTCGCGCACCGTGCCGATCGGGATGCCCTTGGGGAAGGACATGCCGACGCCGGAGGTCACCACCACATCGCCCGGGCGGGGCAGGTGGTCTTCCGGCAGGTAGTACATGCGGCACATGGCGGTGCCGTCCACGCCGAGGGTGCCGCGCACGGTGCCCTGGTCGCGGCTGGACTGGATGAGACCCGCGATGGAGGCCTCGCTGTCGATGATGGTGCGCACAGAGGATTCGTGTTCCTTCACGGTCTCCGTGTAGCCCACCAGCGCGCCGCTGATGGTCACGGCCATGTACTGGCCGATGCCGTCCGCCGTGCCGCGGTTGATGGTGAAGGTGGAGAAATAGTTGCCGTCGCTGCGCCCGATCACCCGGCAGATGATCGGCTCCATGCGCTGGTTGGCGGCGATCTCGTCGCTCATGTTCTCGAACTGGGAGAGCTGGTACTGCAGCTCCTGCGCCTGCAGGGCGACGTAGGTCAGGCGCTCGTTCTCCGCCACCACCTCGTTGTAGGCCTCCTCGAGGTTGGCGCGGAGCTTCAGGCCGCGGAAATAGCCCGCGACAGTCTCCACCACCTGGGAGAAGACGTTCTGCACCGGCGTCACCACGCCCGAGATGCCCCGGGTGGGCAGGTCGTAAAAGCGCGGGCCCAGGAAGTTGCTCAGGGCCATGACTGCCATCACGCCGGCCAGGCCGATGGTGATGAGCAGGCGCAGGGCGGTGCGCAGCCTTGGATGGCGCGTGCCGAAGGAGGTGAGATCCTCGGCTTCCTCGTCGTCCTCCTCAATGTCCGGCTCCTCCCGGCGGGGCTTCTTGCGGTGGAAGCGCAGGGTCTTCGCGGGCTGATCCGCGTCGGCCGCGGCCCGCTTCTTGGAGCGGAGGGCGCGGGGCTGCCGGCCCTCGGGCTCCTGCTCGTGAGCCTCGGAGCGCTGGCGGCGGAAGCGCGCCATGGCCTCCTCCGGGGTCAGCGAGGCCTCGTCGTCCGCCGCCGTCTCGTCCGGCTCGTCCTGACCCGGCAGGTCGGCGGTGATGGAATCAATGTCCTCGTAGGGGTAGTCCTCGATAAAGGGCTTGGCGGGCTTCTCCTCGGGGGAGTCTGCCTTCTTCTTATGCCACAGCGCCACGACGCCTCACCTCCTTTCTCCGGATTTGGCATTTATCCATAACGAATAGGTTGACGGTTTTATTCCATCTTAGATAAAACTATAGATTCTCATTGATACTCGAATGCGCGAGATCCGCCAGGAGATCGGGATTCTCCAGCAGATACCCCATGCCGAGCATCGTGCAGTCCTGCGGCTCCTTCGCCAGCACCGCGGGAATCCCCAGCTGGCTGCCGATCAGCCGATCCAGCCCGAACAGCTGGGACGCGCCGCCGGTCAGGTGGATGCCGTTGCGCATGATGTCCGCCGACAGCTCGGGCGGCGTGCGCTCCAGCACCCAGCGCACCGAGGCCATGATGGCCATGCAGGGCTCCAGCACCGCGTCGTGGGCCTGGGCCGCGGTGAACTCCACGTCCATCACCCGGGCGGAGAGCAGGTCGCGCCCGCGCACGTGGGTGCGGCGGTTGTCGCCCTCCGGAGCGATGGCGGAGGCCAGGTCGATCTTGACCGCCTCGGCCGTCCGGTCGCCGATGAGCATGCCGGAGTTCTTCTTGAGGTAATTGACGACGGCGTCGTTCATCTTTTCGCCGCCCACGTGGATGGACTGGGCCACCACCAGGCCGCCCATGGAGACGATGGCCGTGTCGGTGGTGCCGCCGCCCACGTCCACCACCATGTTGCCGACCGGCTCATACACCGGCAGACCCGCGCCGATGGCGGCGGCCAGCGGCTTCTCCACGAGGATCACGTGCTTGCCGCCGGCGTTGACCACGGCCTCCGTGACCACCTTGCGCGCCACGGCGGGCAGGCCGGCGGGGACGCAGATGAGCACCCGCGGCTTGTTGAACAGATGGTTGACACCGATGGCCTTGCGGATAAAGTACTTCAGCAGCACGGCCGCGGTGTCGAAATCCTGGATGGCGCCGTCGCGGATGGGCAGGATGGCCTGCAGCGCCTCCGTCGTGCGGCCCAGCAGCAGCGCCGCTTCGTCGCCCACGGCGCGCACCAGGTGCTTGTCCCTGGCTTCCACCACCACGATGGTCGGCTCGCTGATCACGATGCCCTTGCGCTTCACATAGACCAGCGTGTTGGTGGTGCCCAGATCAATGGCTATATCAGGTGCCCGAAAACCCATGTCTTCTCCTCTTTATCCCAAACTCAATAGATGATCAAGAATATACCAGGAGGGCCCGAAGGATTGCAAAGGGCGATCGGAAAGCCCTTTGCCCGCGCCCGCAGGCGCGGAACCCTGTTTCATGATAACAATGTCAGCCCGCACTGCATCAGCAGCTCCCGCGTCAGATGCATCGGCAGACCGATCACCCCGGAGGGCGAACCCCGCATCTCCTCAATGTACAGGGCCGCGCCGCCCTGCAGGGCGTAGGCGCCCGCCTTGTCCATCGGTTCCCCCGTGCGGACATAGGCGAGAATCTCCGCGTCCGTCATGGGGCCGAAGCGCACGTCGGACACGTCCAGTCCGCTGTGCAGGCCGCCGTCCCTGTCCACACAGGTCACGCCCGTGCACACCTGGTGCCAGCGGTCCGCCAGCGACCGCAGCATGCGGCAGGCGTCCGCCTCGTCCACGGGCTTGCCCAGGGGCTTGTCGTCGATGGCGACCAGGGTGTCCGCCGCCAGCACGATCTGCCCGGGATGCCGCTGCGCGCCGGCCAGCGCCTTGCGCCGGCTCAGCTCCTGCACGGCCTCCCGCGCGCCCAGGCCCGTATGCTCGTCCACGTCCGGCGCATCGATGGCGAAGCGCAGTCCCGTCAGGGCCAGGAGCTCCCGCCGTCTCGGCGAGGCCGAGGCCAGAATCAGATCCACCGCGTCTTGCATCACCGCACCTCCGGACATAGGCATACAGCCTATTATATCATATGAAGCGGCATCTGTGGAGACTTCACAAAAAATTCACGCGGAGGATGGGAGCAAAGGTTGCCCCGGAAGATGGGAGTGTGGTATAATTGCTGAGGATAACAAACGATGGATTTCAGTGTATGGACGGAGGACAACGATGGCCAAGTTATGGGGTGGAAGATTCAGCAAGGCGACCGACGGCCTGGTGGACGACTTCAACTCGTCCATCAGCTTTGACCAGCGCCTGTACGCCCAGGACATCCAGGGCTCCATCGCCCACGCGACCATGCTGGGCGAGACGGGCGTGATTCCGCAGGAGGACGCGGAGAAGATCGTCGCGGGCCTGGAGGGCATCCTGGCCGACGCGAAGGCCGGCAAGATCGCCTGGCGCGAGGACGCGGAGGATATCCACATGAATGTGGAGGCCCTGCTGACCGAGCGCATCGGCGAGGCGGGCAAGCGCCTGCACACGGGCCGCAGCCGCAACGACCAGGTGGCCCTGGACACGCACATGTACCTGAAGGACTGCTGCGCGGAGGCGGTGCAGCTGCTGGAGGAGCTGATCCGCGTGCTGCTGGACCTCGCGGAAAAGCACCTGCACACCGTGATGCCGGGCTACACCCATATGCAGAAGGCTCAGCCCATCACCCTGGCGCACCACATGATGGCCTACGTGCAGATGTGCCTGCGCGACCGGGGACGCTTCGCCGCCGCCTACCGCAGCGCGGACGTGATGCCCCTGGGCTCCGGCGCCCTGGCCGCCACCACCTATCCGCTCAACCGCGAGCGCGTGGCGGAGCTGCTGGACTTCTCCGCCATCACCCAGAACAGCCTGGACGGCGTGAGCGACCGGGACTACTGCCTGGAATACCTCTCGGCCGTGTCCATCGGCATGATGCACCTGAGCCGCTTCTCCGAGGAGCTGGTGCTCTGGTCTTCCAATGAGTTCGGCTTCGCGGTGATGGACGACGCCTACTCCACCGGCTCCTCCATCATGCCCCAGAAGAAGAACCCGGACGTGGCCGAGCTGATCCGCGGCAAGACGGGCCGGGTCTACGGCGACCTGATGGGCCTGCTCACGGTGATGAAGGGCCTGCCCCTGGCCTACAACAAGGACCAGCAGGAGGACAAGGAGGCCCTGTTCGACGCGCGGGACACCTACGTGAAGTGCCTGACCGTGTTCACGGCGATGCTGCGCACCACCACCTTCCGCACGGACGTGATGGAGCGCGGGGCCGCGGGCGGCTTCACCAACGCCACCGACTGCGCGGACTACCTGACCGTGAAGGGCGTGCCCTTCCGCGACGCCCACCGCGTGGTGGGTCAGCTGGTGGCCCACTGCCTGGACGAGAACAAAGCCCTGCTGGACCTGTCGCTGGAGGAGCTGCGCGCCTTCCACCCCGCCTTTGACGCCGACGTCTACGACGCCATGAGCCTCAAGGCCTGCGTCGAGCGCCGCGCCCTTCCCGGCGGCCCCGCTCCCTCCGCCGTCACCGCCGCCATCGCCCAGGCGAAGCAGGCGCTCGAAAAGCCAGCTATCTGAAGCGAAGGGGTGCAGGGGGCGACCGCAAAGCCCCCTGCCCGCGCCCGCAGGCGCGGAACCCGCGAAGGTTTCCAAAGGGCGATCGCAAAGCCCTTTGGTCGCCGCCCGCAGGCGGCGAAATCTCCTGCCGCCCGCAGACGGCGAAACCCCGCGCAAAGGAGGCTTGCCCATGCAACAAATCTATCTCACCGGCGCCAACGCCACCCAGGTGGCCGCCCGCCTCTTCCACGCCCTGAACATCCACCCGGCGGGCTACACCGTGCAGCCCTTCGCCCTCAACGGTCACCCCGCGGGTGAGGCCCTGCACCTGCTGACCCAGCCGCCCATGGGCTACGCCAACGACGTGCCCTACCGCGTGATCCTCGCGGAGCACGGCGAAAAGCCCGTCACCGCCCTGGTGCCGGACACCCTCAACCGCATCGCGGCTCCGGCCCTGCGCCAGGTGACGGGCATCGGCGTGCCGCTGCTGATCGGCTTTGCGGACGGGGCCATGCTGGCCTGCGAGGACTTCCTCAGCGCGGTGAAGCGGGCCCTGCACGGCGGCGCGCTGTGCGTCACCGTGGCGGGAGAGGACGCCGAGACCGTCCTGCGCCATGCCTCGCCGGAGTCCGCCCAGCTCTGGCTGGACACCGCCGACCCGGACGCCGCCCTCGCCGCGGCCCTGGACGAAGCCATGCAGCGCCTGCGCTTTGGGGCCTGAGAACGATGGTTTGAGTCCCCGGAAGTCGCCTTTGAAGCGCTTTCCCTTTACCGGGAGGGCGCTTTCTGCTATCATGCGGATACCGGGACAGGCGATGCGGGGCATCGGCAGCGATAACCCGGTGAAAGGAGCTTTGCGATGACTGAACTGGAAAAGCTGATCAAGACCGCCGTCTACGGCAGCGTGGGCGCGATTGCGACCATCGCGGAAAAGAGCGGAGAGCTGCTGCAGATCTTCGTGGACAAGGGCGAGGAGGTCGTCCGCCAGGGACAGACCGTCACGGAAGAGGCCGTGAAGAAATTCAAGGAGGTGTGGGAGGAGGCCGACATCGACGTCTCCCACATGACCCAGGAGCAGCGCGAGGCTCTGCGCCGCCGCCTGGAGGAGCTGGAGAAGGCCGAGCGCGAGGCCGTGAACGCCTTCAACGAGGCGCTCAGGCGCGCCGACGAGGCCGACGCCGCCGCCAAGGAGGCCGGCAAACGCGCCATGGAGGCGGAGGACGCCTACGAGGCCGCCCGCGCCGAGGCCGGGGAGACGGACGCCCCCGCCGGGGACGCTGAGGAGGAGCCGCAGGACGGCGCCTCCGGGGAGAACCTGGACGAGGACGACAACTGATTGGAACGGACAAAGGGTCAGGCGTGACGCCTGGCCCTTTTCGCGTGCGTGAAAGATCATCATGACAGCGCCTTGCCATTGTGCTATAATACCCCCATCCACCACCCAAAGGAGATGAACCCGCGATGCCCGCAAGCCGCTACCTCATCGGCAGCCTGCCCTGGTACAGCGTCCTCGTCGTCGCGGGCATGGCTGTGGCCATCCTGCTGGCCTCCCGCGAGGAGAAGCGCATGGGCCTCCCGGAGGACACCGCCGTCGACCTGGCCCTCGTCGCGCTGCCGCTGGGCATCCTCGGCGCGCGGCTGTACTACGTGGCCTTCACCTGGGAGACCTACGCCGCCGACCCGCTGCGCGTCCTGCGCGTGTGGGAGGGCGGACTGGCCATCTACGGCGGGCTGATCGGCGGCATCCTCGGCATGGTGCTCTTCTCCCGGAGGCGGCGCATCGCCCTGGGCGACCTGCTGGACATGGCCGCGCCGGGGGTGGCGCTGGCTCAGAGCATCGGCCGGTGGGGCAATTTCTTCAACATGGAGGCCTACGGCGGCGTGGTGAGCGACCCGCGCTGGCAGTTCTTTCCGCTGGCGGTGCAGATCCCCGAGAGCGGGGGCATCGTGTGGCACCAGGCCGCCTTCTTCTATGAATCCCTGTGGGATCTGTGCGTCTTCTGTGTGCTGTGGCGGCTGCGCGGCCGGGGACGGCGCGGCGACACCTTCCTGCGCTACACCCTGCTCTACGGAGCCGGGCGGCTGGTGGTGGAGGGCATCCGCACCGACAGCCTCTATGTGGGCGGCGCGGAGGGCCTGCGCGTCAGCCAACTGCTGGCCGCCGCCGCGGTGCTGGCCTGCTGCCTGTACCTGATTCTCCGCACGCTGCGGGGGAAGCGCCCGGCCTCCGTCCGGAGCCTGGGTCTGCCGGCGGCTCTCTGCGCGCTGCCGCTGATTCCCGCGGTGCTGGCCTGGCTGGGGCTGCTGCCCGTCTCCGCCGCCCTGTGCCTGGCGATGCTGGGCGCGGCCTGCGCGGCGCTGGCTGCGCTGCGGGTCAGCCCGGCCTGCGGTCTGTTCGATATGGCGACCTGTGTCCTCGCCGCGCTGGCTGCGGGGGCAGGCCTGCTGCCGTCCATACGCGCGGTGCCGACCGCCGTGTGCCTTTGCTTTTCCGCGGGCGGTCTGCTGCTGGCCGCCGCTCTGCGCCTGCTTCACCCTGACCGGAGGTGACCCCATCCATGCCCACCACGCCCCTGAAGAACACCCTCTACCGCCTGGCCCTGCCGCTGCTGGCGCCCTCGCCGCGGGGACGGGACAACATGCGCCACAGCATCCACGGCGACGCCCTGGTAGATATGCGGGGCTATGAGCGCCTGCTGCGCCGGCACCACGTGCTGGGCGCGTCGCTGCTGGTGCGCGAGGGCGACCGCTGCTGCGAGGTGCACACCTCGGTGGCGCGTCCGCCGCATCCCTGCGGGGAGAAGACCCTGTTCCGGGTGGCCTCCATCACCAAGATGGCCACGGCCCTGGCGGTGCTGCGCCTGTGCGGCCAGGGAAGGCTGAGCCTGGAGACGGACGTCTCCACCCTGCTGACGGGCGCGGACGCCTGGCTGAAGGGCGTCACGGTGGAGCGGCTGCTGAGCCACACCTCCGGCCTGCGGGACATCCCCGCCGTGGACGAGGCGCTGCGCGACGGCCTCACCCTGGGCGAGCTGACGGAGAAGGCCGATGCGCGGGCGCTGCACCCGGAGGGCGCGGAGGGCGCCTTCGCCTACTGCAACCTCGGCTACGGCCTGCTGGGCTGCGTCCTCGAGGCGGTGACGGGCGAAACGATGGATGTCGTGTTCGCGCGGGAGGTGTTCGGGCCGCTGGCCATGCGGGCCACGCTGACGCCGACCGCCCTGCCCCGGGAGGACATCATGCCCATCACCCGGGTGCTGCCCCACCGCGGCCCGGATATGGTGATTCCGCCGCTGGGCCTCGTGCCGCGGGAGACGCCCGATCCCCAGCGCCACTACGGCCTGACCGCGGGGAGCCTGTACACGGACGCCGCGTCCCTCTCGCATCTGCTGGGGATGCTGTCCTCGGGCGGCCTGTGGCGGGGCGAGCGCTACCTCCCGGCGGAGACCGTGGCGGAGATGGCGCGGCCCCACGCCACCTACGGTGCGGACGATCCGCGGCTGTGCTACGGCCTCGGTCTGCTGATCGTGGAGGACGCGGCCATCAGCCCCCGCCGCCTCATCGGCCACCAGGGCTTTGCCTACGGCTGCGCCGACGGCGCGTTTTACGAAGAGGGCACCGGAAAACAGGTCATCTTCCTCAACGGCGGCTGCAGCGAGGCCCGCCGCGGCCGCTTCGGCCAGTGCAACGCCGAAATCCTGCGCTTTGGTCTGAAGCAGCTCAACCCCAAGCAGCCTTCTGCATAAAGACAGAGCCCAGGCGAAGGGCGAAGGTTTGCAAAGGGCGATCGCAAAGCCCTTTGCCCGCGCCCGCAGGCGCGGAACCCCTGTCACCGACAAAGACAACCCCTCCGACAGCCCTTCGGGCTGCCACCTCCCCTGATAGGGGAGGCAAGGCGCGCTGCTATCTTGGCTCCCCTACGAGGGGAGCTGTCATCGCCTCAGCGATGACTGAGGGGTTGATCTGTGGCAGCAATCAAGGCAAAGATTCCCCATCATCACCTTTGGAGGAGCAACCACCACCATGGAAGTCACCGACGTTCGCACCATCCGCCGAAAGGTCACCCTCACCATCGGCACGGAGACCCTCACGGTCTCCTGCGCGCTCTACCGCGAGCGCCCCATCCAGCCCGGGGAGGACATCGACCTGGAGGAGTACGAGCAGTGGCTGCTGCTCCACCAGTACAAGCCCGCGATGGACTACGCCCTGACCCTGCTGAGCGCCCGCGCCTACGCCCGGGGCGAGTTGCACAGCCGCCTGACCCGGGCCGGCTACCGGCCCCAGACCGCTGACATGGTGCTGTACAAGCTGGAGAAGATCGGCGTGATGGACGACGAGGAATTCGCCCGCGCCTGGGCGGAGAGCCGGATGCGCGCGGGCCTCGGCAAGAGCCGCATCGCCCAGGAGCTGCGGCGCAAGGGCATCGAGCAGGGACTCATCACAAGGACGCTGGAGAACCTCAGCGCGGAGGATCAGGCGGAGGAGGCCGTGCGCATGGCGGCCCGGGGCCTGCGCCGCGCCAAGGCGGGGGAGGATCCCCGCAAGACCGAGCAGCGCGTGCTGGCCATGCTGGCCCGCCGCGGCTACCGTTACGACGAGGCGAAGGCTGCCATCGAGGCGGCCCGCGAGGAGGAGGAAGACTGAATGGATACCCTGGTGCTGGCCGTGAAGCGCAGGGAGCGCGGTTCGGAAAAGCTGCTGCGCGGGGTGATGATTGCCCTGGCGGTGTTTTTTCTGCTGGGCGGTATTCTGCTCTCGCGGGGGCTGATGCTGCTCTGCCTTCTCTCGGCGATGGGCTACTTTGTGTACGCGGGCGCGACCAGGCGCGAGTGGGAGTACACCCTCGACCGCGACAGCCTGCGCATCGAGCGGGTGCGGGACACGGGCCGTTTCGTGCTGCACGAGATCCGCCTGACGGACGTGGAGCTGCTCTGCCGCCCGGACGATCCCGCCGCCGCGCCCTTCCGCAAGGGTGGCCCGCAGCAGGTGAAGAAGTTCGACTACACCTCCTACGCGGAGAACGTGCCCTACTACACGATGATCGCCAAGGAAGAGGGCGAGCGGATCAAGCTGCTGCTGGATCTGACCCCCGAGGCCATCCAGCGGGTGAAGCATCGGGTGCCGACTGCAGTAAGAATATAATTGTTCAATGATCGTCAAGCCCAAGTAACGCGGGGCGAAGGGGTGCAGGGGGCGATCGCAAAGCCCCCTGCCCGCGCCCGCAGGCGCGGAACCCTTGCTATTGCTAAGCATAGCAGATGACGAAATCTACTGCATATCGAATAGGAGATGATTCTGATGAGAAGGCGCATGATTCCGCTGATCGCCGCGCTCCTTTTGCTGTGCTGCTTTTCCACCGCCGCAGGCGAAACCTTCTTCTTCATCTCCGATACCCACATGAAATCC
>CADASK010000061.1 GCA_902790495.1 uncultured Eubacteriales bacterium | reverse complement strand
CGTCGATCCCTATCTGTCCGATTCCGTGGCCCTGACGGATCACTTCAGCCGCATCGCGCCCATTCCCGTGGCGCCGGAAAAGCTGGCCTGCGACATGGTCGTCTGCACCCACGATCATCAGGATCACCTGGATGAGGACACCATCGCCAGGACGGATCTGCCTCTGTACGCGGGGCCGTCCAGCTGCGTGGCCCATTTCAGGGCGCTGGGCATTCCGGAAGACCGCCTGCTCCGGCTGAACGCGGGCGAGACCGCCGCCCTGGGGGAGGCCCGCGTCACCGCGCTCTACGCCCGGCACACGGAGGACTCCATCGGCGTGCTCATCGACTGTCAGGGCCTGCGGCTGTACGTGACCGGCGACACGGAGTACGACGACCGGCTGCTGGCGGCGAAAGAGTACAGCGTTGACATCCTTTTCATCTGCATCAACGGCCGGCTGGGCAACATGAACGCCCGGGACGCCGCCCGGGTGGCCCGGGGCATCGGGTGTAGACTGGCCGTGCCCATGCACTACGGCATGTTCGCCGAGAACACCGAGGACCCCGCCGTCTTCGTCGACGCGCTGGCGAGTCAGGTGCCCTCCTTCATCATGGATTTCAACAGGGAATACGACGTTGAAAAGGTGCTGTCGGCGGTCCGCTGAGCCGCCAGAAATTCACGGTTGACGCGGCAATCGGCCGCGTGATAGGATAGTTCGAGAAACGACATTATTGATTGAGGTGATTTTCGTGACCATCGAGGATATGGTGCGCGTGCTGAGCGCCCGAGTGCTTCGGGGCGGCGACAAGCTGGACACCCCCGTCTACACCGCCTGCTGTTCCGACCTGATGAGCGACGTGCTGGCCTTCGTAGATGAGAAGACCGTGCTGATCACGGGCCTGACCAACCCCCACGTCATCCGCACCAGCGAGATGCTGGATCTCAAGTGCCTGGTGTTCGTGCGCGGCAAGGTGCCCACGGATGACATCCTCGACAGCGCCGAGGAACAGGGCCTCGTGGTGCTCACGACGAAAATGACGGCCTTCAGCGCCTGCGGCCTGCTCTACGATCTGGGCCTGCGGGGCGTGCCGGTACCCCTCGGCTGGGGCGCGGAGGACAAGTGATGGAAGAGCTGTTTCGCATCGCCTATCCCGTCGCCTCGGCGGACTACACCAGCGCCGGCCAGGCCAGCACCGACATCAAGCGCCGGCTGAAGCAGCTGGGCGTGGGCGGCGACGTGCTTCGCCGCGTGGCCGTGGCTTCCTATGAAGTGGAGCTGAATCTGGTCATCCACTCCCTGGGCGGGGAGCTGGTTCTGTCGGTTTTCCCGGACGCTGTGCAGCTGGTCTCCACCGACGTGGGCCCCGGCATTCCGGATCTGAGCATGGCCATGCGCGAGGGCTATTCCACCGCCAACGAGGAGGCCCGTTCCCTGGGCTTCGGCGCGGGCATGGGTCTGCCCAACATGAAGCGCAACGCGGATGAATTCGACATCCAGAGCCAGGTTGGAACCGGTACGACCATCACCATGCGGTTCAAACTGCCGACCTAGAGCGGCAGGCCGCAAATGAAAGGCGGCTTGAGAACGACATGCAGGAGAAGAAACGCTATCACTCCGTGCGCCTGGACAAGGATCGCTGCAAGGGATGCACCAACTGCCTCACCCATTGTCCCACGGCGGCCATTCGGGTGCGCGGTGGCCGGGCGCATATCCTGGATAATCTCTGCATCGACTGCGGCGAGTGCATTCGCATCTGCGATTATCACGCCAAGGTCGCTTTTACCGACGTCATGGCCAACACCAAGGCCTATAAATATTGCATCGCGCTGCCGGCCCCCTCGCTGTACGGACAGTTCCGCGGCCTGGCCCGGCCGGAGTACGTGCTGGAGGCGCTCAAGCGGGTGGGCTTCGACGACGTGTTCGAGGTGGCCCGGGGCGCGGACATCGTCACCCGCGCGATCCGCGAGAAGCTGCGGGAGCCCAACCAGCCCAAGCCCATGATTTCCTCCGCCTGCCCCACGGTGGTGCGCCTGATCCAGGTGCGCTTCCCGGAGCTGATCGACCACATCGTGAACATCCGCCAGCCCATGGAGGTGGCGGCGTCGGTGGCCCGGGCGGAGTTCTGCAAGAAGCATCAGTGCGACCCCGCGGACGTGGGCTGCTTCTTCATCACCCCCTGCCCCGCCAAGATGACCGCCATCCGCACGCCCATCGGGCAGAAGAAATCCGAGCTGGACGGCGCCATCTCCATGATGGAGCTCTACGGACAACTGCTGCCCCACATCAACGAAATGCTACGGGATCCCGACTTCGTGCCCGCCACCGGCTACGGCGTGGCCTGGAGCACGGCCAACGGCGAGGCCAACGCCGTCTGCCCGGACAACAGCCTCTCCGTGGACGGCATATCAAACGTCATCCGCGTGCTGGAGGAGGTGGAGAACGACAAGCTGTCCGACCTCACCTACCTGGAGGGCAACGCCTGCATGGGCGGCTGCGTGGGCGGCCCGCTGACCTTCGAGAACAGCTACGTGGCCAAGAACACCATCCACAAGATGGTGCACCACATGTCCTCGGAGCACCCGGACACCGCCGTGCCCTCCTCCATGCTGAACAAGTATCCCATGAAGAACGACCTGCCCATCGAGCCCAACACCGCCGAGAAGCTGGACGACAACATGGTGGAGGCCATGCGGAAGATGAACCGCATGAACGAGATCATCGCCCGCCTGCCCGGCTACGACTGCGGCTCCTGCGGCTCCCCCACCTGCGCCTCCTTCGCCGAGGACATCGTGCGCGGCTACTGCACGGAGATGGACTGCGTGCACCTGCTGCGCGAGAAGCTGAAGGTGATGGCCGAGGAAATGGTGGAGCTGGCCCAGTCCCGGCGGGAATGACGTGTCCCGAGGCCAATTAGGAAAGAAGGAATTGAAAGATGAAGGTATCCGATGTGATGAGCCTGATCGACGCCCGGAACCTGACGCCGGACGTCGCCCTGGATCGCGACGTGACCTGCGGCTACGTGTGCGACCTGCTCAGCTGGGTCATGGCCCACGGCGAGGAGGGCATGGCCTGGGTGACCGTCCAGACCCACCTGAACGTGGTGGCCGTGGCCGCGCTGGCGGAAATGGCCTGCGTGATCCTGCCCGAGGGCATCGTGATGGAGCAGGAGAGCCTGGACAAGGCCACCTCCGAGGGCATGTGCGTGCTGTCCTCCAACCTCACGGCCTACGAGATCTGCGGCCGCATCGCCGCCCAGGGCATTCCGGCCCACGCCTGAGTCATGGAGAAGCTGTTCTGCGACCTGCACATGCACTCCTGCCTCTCCCCCTGCGGCAGCGACGACATGACCCCCTCCAACCTGTGCGGCATGGCGATGCTCAAGGGCCTTCAGATGATTGCCCTGACGGATCACAACACCGCCCGCAACCTGCCCGCGGCCAAGGCCTGCGCCGACGCCTACGGCCTGCTGCTGATCCCCGGCATGGAGATCACCACCCGGGAGGAGGTTCACCTGCTGGGGTATTTCCCCACGGTGGAGAGAGCGCTGGCGTTCAGCGAGTTCCTCAGGGGGCACATGCCGAAGAAGAAAAACAAGCCCTCCCTCTTCGGCAATCAGTTCGTCATGGACGAGGACGACAATGTGGTGGCGGAGGAGGACGCGCTGCTCATCGGCGCGTGCGATCTGTCGCTGGCGGAGCTGGTGGGGCTCATCCGGGAGTCGGAGGGCGTGCCCGTGCCGGCCCACATCAACCGGGGCTCCAACGGCCTGCTGATCAACCTGGGCTTCGTGCCGGAGGATCTGAACCTGACGGCGGTGGAGGTGTGGCGGGGACTGCCCTGCGCCCATACCCCCCAGGAGGGCCGCGTGGTGCTCCATTCCTCCGACGCCCACTACCTGGGCGACATCCTGGAGGCGGAGGTCTCCATCGAGCTGCCTGAGCGCTCGCCGGCGGCGTTTCTGGATTATCTGCGCCGGGGTCGGCCCGTGGCCTGAGGAAACCGGAAGCGACAAAACATGGCTTTTTTCCCCAATGCTAAAATGTTTGTTAAAGCATTTACAAGCAATGTGTCTCATGGTATAATGTAATGGTACCCATGAGCAATACTCACAAACACTATGAGCGCAGCTCATGATGATAAAAGGAGGCATTGATTCAAACATGGATGACGAGAGAGCGAAGTTTGCAGAGCTTGAAAAGCTCATTGCAGATCACAAGGATCAGCCCGGCGCGCTGATGCCCGTTCTGCAAGGCGCGCAGGGCATCTTTGGCTGCGTGTCCGAAGACGTGCAGAAGGTCATCGCCGAAGGCCTTGGCGTCACCCTGGCGGAGGTCTACGGCGTTGCCACGTTCTACGCTCAGTTTTCCCTCCATCCGAAGGGAAAGTATCTGATCAACGTCTGCCTGGGCACGGCGTGCTACGTCAAGGGCAGTCAGAGCATTCTGGACAAGCTGAGCAAGGTCCTGGAGATCCCGGTCGGCGGCACCACCCCCGACGGCAAGTTCACGCTGGAAGCGACCCGCTGCCTGGGCGCCTGCGGTCTGGCCCCCGTCATGATGATCAACGGCAGAGTATTTGGCCGTCTTACGCCTGATGCCATCCCCGCCATCATTGATGAGTATAAGAACCTGACCGACGAAGAGGCGTGAAGGAAATAGCGCTGCACCTGCTGGACATCGTTCAGAACAGCGTGAAGGCCGGTGCGGCCCACGTGGACATCGGCTTTCATCTGGACGCGGACGGCGTGCTGACCATGTCCGTGAAGGACGACGGCTGCGGCATGTCGCCGGAGTTCGTCGCCAGGGTCCGCAGCCCCTTCGTCACCACCCGCACCACGCGGAAGGTGGGGCTGGGGATTCCCCTGCTGATGCAGAACGCCATGCAGTCCGGCGGCAAGGTGGACATCGAGAGCGAGCTTGGAAAGGGCACGGTCATTTCGGCCACCTTCCATACCGGCTCCATCGACTGCCTGCCCCTGGGCGATCTGGCGTCCACCATGGCGACCATCGTCATGGGCAGTCCGGACAAGCCGGAGTTTTCCATCAGCTGTTCTTCACCCGCAGGCGAAATGTCATTTTCCACTGAAGAGATCAGACCCGCGCTGGAGGGGGTCTCGCTGGCTGAGCCAGAAGTGGTGCAATGGATCCAGCAATCGTTACAGGAAGAAATTGAACCAATTTTAGGAGGGATCATGCGATGAAATCTTTGGCAGAGCTGGAGGCTATCCGCAAGGCGACGCTTTCCAAGATCAACGTACGCACCGAGGAAAAGGGCGATACGACGCGCGTTGTGATCGGAATGGCGACCTGTGGCATCGCTGCCGGCGCGCGTCCCGTTATGCTTGCTTTCATGAATGAAATCCAGACCCGTCAGCTGAACCATGTGACCGTGTCCCAGACCGGCTGCGTGGGCATGTGCCGTCTCGAGCCCATGGTGGACGTGTATCTGCCGGGCAAGGAGAAGGTCACCTATGTGCACGTGAAGCCCGAGATGGTGCCGCGCATCGTCGCCGAGCACATTGTCAACGGCCGTCCCGTCGAGGAATACACCATTGGCGCTGCCGAGAACGCTTGATCGGAGGAGTAAATAAGCATGGATATTTATCGCGCACACGTACTGGTCTGCGGTGGTACTGGCTGTTCTTCTTCCGGTTCCGCGAAGCTGATCGAGCGCTTTGAAGAGAAAATCGCGGAAGCCGGCCTTGAAAAGGAAGTCAAGGTCATCCGCACGGGCTGCTTCGGCCTTTGCGAAGCTGGCCCCGTCGTCATCGTCTATCCGGACGGCACCTTCTACAGCCGCGTGAAGCCCGAAAACGTGGATGAGATCGTCAGCGAGCACCTGCTCAAGGGCCGCAAGGTCGAGCACCTGGTCTACACCGATCATGCCACCAAGGAGCAGAACGCCGAAAAGGCTCTGGAAGACATCACCTTCTACAAGTATCAGCAGCGCATCGCGCTGCGCAACTGCGGCGTCATCGACCCCGAGAACATCGACGAGTACCTGGCCATGGACGGCTATCGCGCTCTGGAGAAGGCGCTGACCACCATGACCCGCGAGCAGGTCATCGACGAAGTGCTGAAGTCCGGCCTGCGCGGCCGCGGCGGCGCCGGCTTCCCCACCGGCATGAAGTGGAAGTTTGCCTATAACAGCGTGAACGATCAGAAGTATGTGGCCTGCAACGCCGACGAAGGCGACCCCGGCGCGTTCATGGATCGTTCCATTCTGGAAGGCGACCCCCATGCCGTCATCGAGGCCATGGCCATCGCCGGCTATGCCATCGGCGCCAGCGAGGGCTACATCTACGTCCGCGCCGAGTACCCCATCGCCGTGAAGCGCCTGCAGGTTGCCATCGGCCAGGCTGAGGATTACGGCCTGCTGGGCGACGACATCCTGGGCACCGGCTTCAAGTTCCATCTGCATATCCGCCTGGGCGCCGGCGCGTTCGTGTGCGGCGAGGAAACCGCTCTGATGCACTCCATCGAGGGCAAGCGCGGCGAGCCCACCACCCGTCCTCCCTTCCCGGCGGTCAAGGGCCTGTTTGAAAAGCCCACCATGCTGAACAACGTTGAGACCTACGCCAACATTGCTCAGATCATCCTGAAGGGCGCCGACTGGTATTCCTCCATCGGCACCGAGAAGTCCAAGGGCACCAAGGTGTTCGCTCTGGGCGGCAAGATCAACAACACCGGTCTGGTCGAGGTTCCCATGGGCACCACCCTGCGCACCGTTATCTATGATATCGGCGGCGGTTGCCCCAACGGCAAGAAGTTCAAGGCCGTGCAGACCGGCGGTCCTTCCGGCGGCTGCCTGCCCGAGTCCCTGCTGGACACCCCCGTGGATTACGACAACCTGATCGCGGCGGGCTCCATGATGGGTTCCGGCGGCATGATCGTCATGGACGAAGACAACTGCATGGTTGACATCGCCCGCTTCTACATGGAGTTCATCGTGGATGAGTCCTGCGGCAAGTGCACGCCGTGCCGCGTCGGCACCAAGCGCATGCTGGAGATCCTGAAGCGGATCACCGAGGGCAAGGGCGAGGAAGGCGACATCGAGAAGCTGGAAGAGCTGGCCAACACCATCAAGAACACCGCCCTGTGCGGCCTGGGCCAGACCGCTCCCAACCCCGTGCTGTCCACGCTGCGCTTCTTCCGCGACGAGTATGAGGCTCACATCAAGGAAAAGCGCTGCCCGGCGCATCACTGCCAGAACCTGCTGCAGTATGTCATCACCGACAAGTGCCGCGGCTGCACCGCCTGCGCGCGCGTCTGCCCGGCTCAGGCCATCAGCGGCGAAGTCAAGAAGCAGCACGTCATCGATCCGAAGAAGTGCCTGAAGTGCGGTGCCTGCATGGAGAAGTGCCGCTTCGGCGCCATCATCAAGATTTAATCGTACGGAGGATTGAGCAATGGAAAATATGATCACCCTGACGATTGACGGCATCGAAGTTCAGGCTCCCCAGGGTTCCACCGTTCTGGAGGCCGCCAGACTGGCCGGCATTCGCATCCCCACCCTGTGCTTCTTGAAGGACATCAACGAAATCGGCGCCTGCCGCATGTGCGTGGTAGACTCCGGCGCCCGTTCCCTGCAGGCCGCCTGCGTGCTGCCCGCCGCCAACGGCATGAAGGTCAAGACCAACACGCCCCAGATCCGCGAGTATCGCAGGAACATCCTGGAACTGCTCCTCTCCACCCATGAGAAGAAGTGCCTGAGCTGCGTCCGCAGCCAGAACTGCGAGCTGCAGGCCCTCTGTAAGGAACTGGGCGTTGAGGATGGCGACAAGTTCGCCGGCGAAAAGATCAACTACGCCATCGACGATTTGTCTCCCTCCATCGTGCGCGACAACAACAAGTGCGTGCTTTGCCGCCGCTGCGTGTCCGTGTGCGCGAAGATTCAGAACGTGGGCGTCATCGGCCCGGTCAACCGCGGCATGAAGACGGCCATCGAGTCTCCCTGGGAGATGCATCTGAGCGAGATGAGCTGCATCAACTGCGGCCAGTGCATCGTGAACTGCCCCGTTGGCGCGCTCCATGAGAAGGACGACACCAAGAAGGTCTGGGACCTCTTAAAGGATCCCACCAAGCACGTGGTCGTGCAGCCCGCTCCGGCCGTCCGCGCCGCGCTGGGCGAAGAGTTCGGCCTGCCCATGGGCACCTCCGTGACCGGCAAGATGGCCACGGCGCTGCGTCGCCTGGGCTTCGACAAGGTCTTCGACACCGACTTCGGCGCCGACCTGACCATCATGGAAGAGGCCAACGAGCTGGTTGAGCGCATCACCAACGGCGGCGTGCTGCCCATGATGACCTCCTGCTCCCCCGGCTGGATCAAGTACTGCGAGACCTATCATCCCGACTTCCTGCCCAACCTGTCCAGCTGCAAGTCTCCCCATGAGATGACTGGCGCCATGGTGAAGACCTATTACGCCGAGAAGGCGGGCATCGATCCCAAGGACATCGCCGTTGTCTCCGTCATGCCCTGCACCGCCAAGAAGTTTGAGGCCGCCCGTCCCGAGCTGGGCCACAACGGTCTGGCGGACGTGGATGTGGTCATCACCACCCGCGAGCTGGCCCGCATGATCAAGGAAGCCAACATCAACTTCAACCTCCTGCCCGACGGCGACTTCGACAGCCTGTTGGGCGAGAGCACCGGCGCGGCTGTCATCTTCGGCGCGACCGGCGGCGTTATGGAAGCTGCCCTGCGCACCGCCTATGAGACCATCACCGGCGAGACCCTGAAGGACGTGGAGTTCCATCAGGTTCGCGGCATCGAAGGCATCAAGGAAGCCGAGATCGACATCGGCGGCAAGAAGGTTCTGGTCGCGGTAGCCAGCGGCACCGGCAACGCCACCAAGCTGCTGGAGCGCGTGAAGGCCGGCGAGAAGCCCTATGCCTTCATCGAAGTCATGGCTTGCCCCGGCGGCTGCGTCAACGGCGGCGGCCAGCCCATCGTCTCCGCGGAGACCAAGATGGACGTGGACGTGCGCGTGGAGCGCGCCAAGGCCCTCTACGGCGAAGACCGCGAGAAGCCCCTGCGCAAGAGCCACGAGAACGCGGAAATCAAGCAGATCTACAACGATTTCCTCACCAAGCCCGGCAGCCATCTGGCTCACGAGCTGCTGCACACCACCTATCAGAAGCGCGAAAAGTACACCAAGTAATTCTGATAGACATGAAAAGGACCTGTCCCCAAAGCGGGGCAGGCCCTTTTTTGTGCGTTCATGTCATTGCAGCGAGATCGTCATTTCCACCGGGTTGTGATCGGAGTAGGCGAAGCCCGTGTCGATCACGCGGCTCTCCTCCACCGCCACGTTGGGCGACACGAGGAAACCGTCCACGGTGAGCACGTACTGGCGATCGTTGTAGGGGCCGTCTGCGTTGCGGCGGAATGGGCTGGGCCCAGGTGTACACCGTGTCCGCGGCGGTGAAGTACTGGCTGGAGTCGCCCAGCAGATCCTTGTTGAAGTCGCCGCCGGCCACGCACCAGTTGCCCGCCTCGTATTCCGCCTGCATGTCGCCGAGGAGGCGTCTCAGCTGCTCCGTGGCGATGGTGCCGTCCGATGTGTAGGCCGACAGGTGCAGGTTGTAGAGCACCAGCTCGCCCCCGCCCTGAACGGGCACGCGATTCACCGAATAGCAGCGGTCCAGGTCGAGGAACTTGATGAAGCCCGTCTCGATGGGCAGCTCCTTCCGGGCGGCCGAGGTCATGCCGTGGGCGGAGAAGGTGAGCAGGCCGGATTTCGACGCGCCGTGGGGCTGCGTGAAGGGATAGAGCAGGAAGGGCGAGTCGTAGTTCTGCGCGAAGGAGGAGGCGTATTGCTCCTCCGTCAGCGCCGCCCGCAGCGGCAGGCGTTCGTCGGTGTGATAGCTGCGGGTGGAGTCGATGTCCACCTCCTGAACGAGGCAGAAATCGGGCGATTCGCCGGCCAGCCGGGCGGCGATGGCGGCCAGGTTCTTGTCCAGCCGCTCCTTGGACCAGGCCCAGGACTGGGTGCCGCCGTCCATGAAGAAGCCGTAATCCGCCTCATACGCGCCAAAGCCGATGTTCCAGGACACCACGCGGTAGGCCTTGCCTACCTCTGCCGCGCCATCGGTCTTGCCCTCCACGGCCAGGTCCTGATTGCCGATGCGGTGGTAGGCGATGAACACATAGCCCACGTAGCCCGCCACGGCGATGAGCACCACCAGCAGCGCGCAGAGGATGATCTTCAGTATCTTCTTCATGGCTTATTTCTCGTTGAAGATGGCGCTGGAATAGGCCGCCTTGGCGCTGATGCCGTCCAGCATGCCGATCTTGCCCGCCAGAGCGCTGATCACGTCCTGCGGCGCGTCAACGGCCACGGAGATGATATTCACATGGCGCTTTCTGTAGGGAATGCCCATGCGGCCCACGATGCAGTCCGCGTAGTCGTGCAGCAGGCCGTTGAGCTTCTCCACCGAGTCATAGTTCTCCACGATGATGCCGATGACGGCGATTCTGTTTTCCATGTCCATACCTCCCATATCTTTATACCATGCGCCCGTTGTTCACCGCGTGCCGGGCGATGAGTGGGTCTATGTCCACATAATACAGGCCGTTTTTTCCGACAAACACCTTGACCTCCGCGCCTGACGGCATCTCAAATCCATCCATATAGATGGATTTGCTGCGGAAAGTACGCGTCTCTCCGGTGTCCGGGTCCGTGCCGACGCAGGTCACACAGCGCGGGTTCGGCGACCTGACCAATCCCCTGTTTCTCGAGAACAGTTTGGGGCTGCTCTCCGTTTCCGTCACTTTCGCCACGACGAACCGACCTTCGCTGATGACGCGCCGGAGCTTCCCTCGCCGGATGACCATGCGAATGGTCATCACCGCGCCGATGAGCGTGACGAAAGAGCCGGCAATCAGCGAGCAGCGGGCGCCCGCCGCCGGGATCGGCGCCAGCAGCCCGATCAGCGCGGCCACCGAGCCGCCCAGGAGCCATACAAGGCCGATGATCTCTATCGGTTCCATGCCGAGGCTGTAGCGTCTTGCGTCGCTCATGGGCTTTCTCCTGTTTCTTCGTTTATTGATGTCATTATATCATTCGCCGCCCTGTCCGTCAAGCGAACAGGGCGGCCCGTTTACAGTTTGTCCTCCTCCAGCCGATGTATGCGCCCCCGCAGGATCATGCCCTGGGCGATCAGCGCCAGGAGCAGCGCCAGGCAGCCGCCCGCCAGCGGCCACACGTAGCCCGGCACCACCGCCTTCACGAAATCCGCCGTGGTCTCCATGGGCTTTTCCTCCGGCGCCGGCTCCACGGTGAGCGACAGCGGCAGCGAGAACCCAGTCGCGTTGCCCCATTCGTCCTCCGCCGTCACCTCCATGACGCCGCTCACCTGGCCCAGCGCATCTTTGCCCGGCGTGACAGTCAGCTTGGCCTGCTTCGTCTCTCCGCTGGCGATGGAGCCCACCAGCACGCTCTGCCGCTCCACAATCCCCGGCAGGCTCAGCGTGGCCAGCACGTTTCGCAGCTCCCCCCGGCCCATGTTCATCAGCGGCAGGCTGATGGTGGCCGAATCCCCCTGCACCACGCTGCCCGGCGTCTGCAAACCGCCCTGCTCCAGCCGCGTTTCCTGGGTCACCGGCAGGGTGAAATTCTCCGTCCAGGCGGCGGGCTCGTCCAGCGCGGTATAAGTCAGGTTGAAGGAGAGCGTGTGCAGCGCCACCGAGGCGGTAGGCTTCACCGACACGGGGTAGCTGATCCGCGCCGACTCACCCGGCATGAGGGAGCCCAGCGTCACCTTGTTCCAGCCCGCGGGCAGTATGTCGCCGCTGTCGTCTGTGATGGTCAGCTCGATGTTCCGCATCTCGGCGTAGCGGCTGGTGTTGGTCAGGATGGCGTTCACCAGGCCGTTCTCCCCCGCCGCCAGGCTGGAGGTGACCGAGCTCAAGCCGGGGCGAAGCGGCTCTTTGACGCCGTCGCGCACCCGAATCACCACGGGGTATTCCGCCCGCAGCGCGTTCCCCGCCCCGTCCTTGCCCTC
>CADASK010000060.1 GCA_902790495.1 uncultured Eubacteriales bacterium | reverse complement strand
GGTGATGGCGGCGGTCAGCGTGGTCTTGCCGTGGTCAACGTGTCCGATGGTGCCGATGTTTACATGGGGCTTCGTCCGCTGGAAATGCTCCTTGGCCATAGCGGAATTCCTCCTTAAAATCGTATGTTGTCAGTGTGCGCAGCCTCGCTGCGCCTGGGTGATATTAGTTGTTGTTGTTCTTGGCGCGTTCGCCGATGATCTTGTCCGCGACGGACTTGGGCACGGGATCGTAGTGATCAAACTGCATGGTGAACATGCCGCGGCCCTGGGTGCGGGAGCGCAGGTCGGTGGTATAGCCGAACATCTCGCTCAGCGGCACGTAGGCGTGAATGATCTGATCCTGGGCGCGCATCTCGGTGCCTTCCACGCGGCCGCGGCGGCTGTTGATGTTGCCCATCACGTCGCCGAGGTACTGGTCGGGCACGACCACTTCCACCTTCATCACGGGCTCCATCAGGGTGGGATCGGCCTTGAGCACCGCGGCCTTGAAGGCCATGGAGCCGGCGATCTTGTAGGCAGCCTCGGAGGAGTCGACGTCGTGGTAGGAGCCGTCATAGACGTTCGCCTTGAAGCCGACGACCTCGAATCCGGCCACGGGGCCGGCCTTGGAGGCCTCCTGGATGCCCTGGTCGATGGGCGCGATGAATTCCTTGGGGATGGAACCGCCGATGGTCTTATTCTCGAAGGAATAGGGCTCGCCGGGCTGGGTGGGCTCGATCTCGATCCAGCAGTGACCGTACTGGCCGTGACCGCCGGTCTGGCGGACGAAGCGGCCCTCGGCCTTGGCGGACTTGCGGATGGTCTCCTTGTAGGTGACCTGGGGCTTGCCGACCGTGGCCTCGACCTTGTACTCACGCAGCAGACGGTCCACGATGATCTCCAGATGGAGCTCGCCCATGCCGGCGATGATCGTCTGACCCGTCTCGTTGTTGGTGTAGGTCTTGAAGGTCGGATCCTCCTCGGCCAGCTTCAGCAGGGCCATGGTCATCTTGTCCTGGCCCGCGCGGGTCTTGGGCTCGATGGCCACCTCGATTACGGGATCGGGGAAGATCATGGATTCCAGAATGATCTGGTTGTTCTCGTCGCAGAGGGTGTCACCGGTGGTGGTGTCCTTCAGACCCACGGCGCCGGCAATCTCACCGGTGTAGATCTCGGTGATCTCCTCGCGGTGATTGGCGTGCATCAGCAGGATGCGGCTGATGCGCTCGCGCTTCTGCTTGGTGGAGTTCATCACGTAGCTGCCGGAAGCCAGATGGCCGGAGTACACGCGGAAGAACGCCAGCTTGCCCACGAAGGGGTCGGTCAGGATCTTGAACGCCAGCGCGGAGAACGGCTGGTCGTCGGAAGGATGACGCTCGAGCTCCTTCTCGGGATCGAAGGGATCGGTGCCCTTGATGGCCGGAATGTCCAGCGGAGAGGGCATGTACTCGATGATGTCGTCCAGCAGGGGCTGCACGCCCTTGTTGCGGTAAGAGGTGCCGCAGCAGACGGGGTTCATCTTGCAGGCGATGGTGGCCTTGCGGATGGCGTTCTTGACCTCATCCACGCTCAGCTCCTCGCCGCCGAAGAACTTCTCCATCAGCTCGTCATCCGTCTCCGCGACAGACTCGATCAGCTTGTCGTGCCACTCCTGCGCCAGATCCTTCATATCCTCCGGGATCTCCTCATCGCGCACGTCCACGCCCTGGTCGTCATAATAGACCTCGGCGCGCATGGTGATCAGGTCGATGATGCCGCGGAAGGTGTTCTCAGAGCCGATGGGCAGCTGAATCGGCACAGCGTTGGAGCCCAGGCGATCCTTCATCATGTCGACCACGCGGAAGAAGTTGGCGCCCGTGATGTCCATCTTGTTGACGTAGGCCATGCGGGGCACGTTGTAGGTCTCGGCCTGCTTCCACACGGTCTCACTCTGGGGCTCGACGCCGCCCTTGGCGCAGAAGACGCACACGGCGCCGTCCAGCACGCGCAGGGAGCGCTCGACCTCCACGGTGAAGTCCACGTGACCGGGGGTGTCGATGATGTTGATGCGGTAGGTCTTGTTCTTGTTCTCGGGATCGCGAGGATCGTGCCAGATAGCGGTGGTGGCGGCGGAAGTGATGGTGATGCCGCGCTCCTGCTCCTGGGCCATGTAGTCCATGGTGGCGGTGCCTTCATGGGTCTCGCCGATCTTATGGGTCTTGCCGGTATAGAAGAGGATGCGCTCAGTGGTAGTGGTCTTGCCGGCGTCGATGTGCGCCATGATACCAATGTTGCGGACCCTCTCAAGCGGATGGCTCCTGGGCATATACGTGTGTGCTCCTTGTCTTGTTCAGTGCTGAAATCTCTCTCGGCTGTGCGAGGGGGATTACCAGCGATAATGGGCGAACGCCTTGTTGGCCTCGGCCATACGGTGCATCTCTTCCTTGCGCTTCACTGCGGCGCCGGTGTTGTTGGCGGCGTCCATCAGCTCGGCGGCCAGGCGCTCGGACATGGTCTTCTCACCGCGCTTGCGGGAGAATTCGACGATCCAGCGCAGCGCCAGGGTCTGGCGGCGTTCGGGGCGGATCTCCATAGGCACCTGATAGGTGGCGCCGCCCACACGGCGGGCCTTCACTTCCAGGGACGGGGCCACGTTGGCCAGAGCGGCCTGGAACACCTCGTTGGCGTCCTTGCCGGTCTTTTCCTTCACGATATCGAAGGCGGCGTAGCACACGTTCTGGGCGATACCGCGCTTGCCGTCGAGCATGATCTGGTTGATCAGTTTGGTGACGACTGTCGTTCCGTATACGGGATCCGGCAGCACTTCACGCTTGGGTACAAAACCGCGACGGGGCATAATATCCCTCCTACTATCTCATGTCCGCACCCTCGCGCGGGCGCGGATCCGGCATCCTCAAGGCTGGGTGACCTCGATTGCCGGTCTCGGTGTGTGTCATGAAGCGTCAAGGACGAACCCTTCCTCCGCCTGTGTGTCAGCATCACACGGGCCCGACGCCGAGATTGCGTCGGACGGAGCGGCGCGTTGCGGTTTCTTGCCCCTTCTCTCCGGTTCCTGGGAGGTAAAGGCTCACCGGCGGCACCCTGCTCCGCTTTGGACAGCCTGTCGATCCTTCGCTTGCTTTGGAAGCAGCTCTCCTGCGGTCAGGAAGGCTTACTTCTTGGGCCGCTTCGCGCCGTAGCGGGAGCGGGCCTGCATGCGCTTGGCGACGCCGGCGGTATCCAGCGCGCCGCGGATGATGTGATACCGCACGCCGGGCAGATCGCGCACACGGCCGCCGCGGATCAGCACCACGCTGTGCTCCTGCAGGTTGTGACCCTCACCGGGGATGTAGCAGGTACCCTCGATGGAATTGGTCAGGCGGATACGGGCAATCTTGCGCAGGGCGGAGTTCGGCTTCTTGGGCGTGGTGGTTTTCACGCTCAGGCACACGCCGCGCTTCTGCGGGCAGCCCTGCAGAATGGGGGCGGTGGACTTGTTGACCGACTTCTCGCGTCCCTTGCGAACCAACTGGTTAATCGTGGGCATGGAAGCACCTCCAATTGTCTATCCTTCAAAGTTTCCGCAACCCTCGGAAACTTGCAGGCAAGAGTGATAAGAGAGCAGGCTTGCTTTATCTGAGCAGACCGACGGTGGCGGCGGCAACCTCCACCCCGCTGGCCTTGCCCAGCTCCTGCTTGGACGCCACCCGCGTCACCGGGATGTTCGCGGCCTCGGCCGCGCGCACCACGCGCTGATACAGGAAGGTGTCCGCGTCGTTGGCTACATACACGCTTTTCAGCGAGCCCTCCTTCAGGCCGCGAAGCACCTGCTTCATGCCGACCACCTTCGGGCTGCCTTTCAGCTCCTCCATGGACTCGCCTCCTCGCGCAGAATGCACACGCTCAAAAAAGCGCACTGCATTTCTTGCAGTATTCAACCTCATAATTCTAACACCGGAAAAAGCTGTTGTCAACAACGTTTCCGCGCCTTTTTGCCTGTTTTTCGACTTTTTTGTTGCGAAAGACTTAATTTTTCATTTGTGAAGTTTCTGTCATCGCCACCCACGCCGCCGTCCCCCGCGCGTCGGGGAGACAAATGTCCGGCCCGCCGCTTTTTCCCTTGCCTTTTCGGGCGATTTCATGTATATATTGTTCTTGAAATACGCGATGCGGCCCGAAGGCCGCAGCAGGAGGAAATGCCTATGGAAAGATGGGTTCGGCCGCGCTTCACCCCCAATATGCCCCTGGGGAAGAACGGGGAGCGCGTCACCGCCAGCCAGGCGCACATCGAGCTGAGCAAGAACGCCGCCAAGGAAGGCATGGTGCTGCTCAAGAATGAGGGCGGCTTGCTGCCCCTGGCCCCCGGGAGTCGGGTGGCGCTGTTCGGCAAGGGAACCATCGATTATGTCAAGGGCGGCGGCGGCAGCGGCGACGTGACCGTGCCCTACATCCGCAACCTGGCCCAGGGCTTCGAGGCCCTCAACGGACGCGTCAGCGTCTTCCAGGACACCGTCGATTTCTATCAGGCCGAGGTGGACAAGCAGTACGCCGAGGGCGTGTGGCCCGGCATGCTGCGGGAGCCCGAGCTGCCCGAGGAGCTGCTGCACGCCGCGGCGAGCTACACGGACACCGCCATCATCTCCATCAGCCGTTTCTCCGGCGAGGGCTGGGACCGCAAGTCCGACAGCGACCCCATGGAAAGCCACATCGGTGTCGACCCGCGCCCCATCCGCATGGCCAACGAGGTCTTCGAGCGCGGCGACTTCTATCTCTCCAGGGCCGAGGAGCGCCTGGTGGAGCGCGTGAAGGCGGCCTTCGCCAAGGTGGTCGTGGTGCTGAACGTGGGCGGCATGTTCGACACCAACTGGTTCTCCGACGACAAGGCCATCGGCGCGGTGCTGCTGGCCTGGCAGGGCGGCATCGAGGGCGGCCTGGCCGCGGCGGAGCTGCTCACCGGCCTGGGCAATCCCTCCGGCAAGCTGAGCGACACCTTCGCCCGCTCCCTGAGCGACTACCCCTCCACCAAGGGCTTCTACGACTCCGACAGCTACGTGGATTACAACGAGGACATCTACGTCGGCTACCGCTACTTTGAGACCATCCCCGGCGCGAAGGACAAGGTGGTCTATCCCTTCGGCTACGGCCTGAGCTACACCGACTTCGCCGTGAGCGAGATCGGCAGCGACACCGAGGGCACCGTTCTGGCCGTGATGGCGGACGTGGCCAACGTGGGCGATGTGGCCGGCCGCGAGGTGGTGCAGCTCTACCTCGAGTGCCCCCAGGGCAAGCTGGGCAAGCCCGCCCGCCAGCTGGCCGCCTACCGCAAGACCCGCCTGCTGCAGCCCGGCGAGTCCCAGACCCTGACCCTCACCGTGGACCTGAAGGACTTCGCCTCCTTCGACGACCTGGGCAAGGTGCAGGCCTGCGCTTATGTGCTGGAGAAGGGCACCTACCGGGCGCACCTGGGCACCAGCGTGCGGGACACCGAGCCCGTCGAGGCCGAGCTGACCCTGGACGAGAACCTCGTGGTGAAGCAGTGCAAGCCCCTGATGGCCCCCACCCAGCTGAAGGCGCGCATGCTCGCCGACGGCACCATGGAGGCCCTGCCCCAGGGCGAGCCCAACGATCCCGACAGCGGCGCGCTGCAGCCCCATTTGACCCCCGACGCCTGCGAGGCCCTGCATCCGCCGTTCCGCGGTATGCCCGGCTGGAAGGTGTATCACGCCGACGAGGTGCCCACCCAGCTCAGCGACGTGGCGGAGGGCAAGATCACCCTGGACGACTTCATCGCCAGCCTCACCGACGAGGACCTGATCTGGCTGTGCGGCGGCCAGCCCAACACCGGCGTCGCCAACACCTTCGGCATCGGCAACAACCCCCGCCGCGGCATCCCGAACATCATGACCGCCGACGGCCCTGCCGGCCTGCGCGTGCGGGAGTTCGTGGGCGTGAAGACCACCGCCTTCCCCTGCTCCACTCTGCTGGCCTGCACCTGGGACCCCGAGACCGTCTACGCCGTGGGCGCGGCCGGCGCGGAGGAGGTGCTGGAGAACAACATCTCCGTGTGGCTGACCCCCGCGGTCAACATCCACCGCAACCCCCTGTGCGGCCGCAACTTTGAGTATTACTCCGAGGATCCCTTCCTGGCCGGCATGCAGGCCGCCGCGATGGTCAACGGCATCCAGTCCCGCCGCGTGGGCGCCAGCGTGAAGCACTTCGCCCTCAACGACAAGGAGACCAACCGCAAGAACTGCGACTCCCGCGCCTCCATGCGCGCCATCCGCGAGATCTACCTCAAGCAGTTCGAGATCATCGTGAAGCAGTCCGATCCCTGGACCATCATGAGCTCCTACAACATCATCAACGGCCACCGCGCCAGCGAGAACAGCGACATGCTCAAGGGCATCCTGCGCGACGAGTGGGGCTGGCAGGGCATGGTGACCACCGACTGGTGGACCTTCGGCGAGCACTACAAGGAGGTCGCCGCCGGCAACGACCTGAAGATGGCCGCCGGCCACCCCGAGCGCCTGGCCGAGGCCCTGCAGGCCGGCGCCGTGACCCGCGCGGATCTCGAGCTGGCCGTGAGGCACATCCTCGGGCTGATCCTGCGCGTGGAATAATAGAAGGATGTGATTCGTATTTTGAGGCCCTGTGACCCCTATCTGATCAGCCGCCTCCCCCGGGCCATCGCCTGGGACAACGATCACGGCAAGGGACGCCTGGCCGCCTACACCGCCCTGCTCCTGGATGCGGGGCGCGCGCTGGACGGCCGGGCGAATCCCCCGGCCCCGCTGATCGACCAGGCGCGGTATCTTGCGGCGCTGGCCGAGGCCGCCGAGACCCTGGATGAGCGCATCTTCGAGCACCGCCACGCCCTGGAGACCGAGCTGAGGCGGCGCGTGCTGGCCCTGCTGCCGGAGGCCCGCGAGGCCGTCGCCGCCTGCGCCGGCGAGGCCCCGGACGGTAAGACCCTCGCCGCCGCGGCCCTGTGCGTCTTCGCGCGGCTGAAGGCCCTGCAGCTCCATCTGCTGGACGAGGAGCGCCACCTGCCGGAAGCCCTGCGCGACGCGGCCCTCCTGCAGGGCTACCGCCCGGCGGAGGAGGAGAGCGCGGAGGCCGACGCCGCCCTCGGACAGATGCGCGAGGCCTGCTGTGCCTTCGCCCAAGGGGAGGTGTGACGCCATGGCTGCAACGACTGCATTCGAGCTTTCCCTGCTCTTCGTCTCCAGCCGCTCCTGCACGATCCTGATCGAGGACGGCGGCGTCTGGGAGACGGCGCGGCCCTATGCCCTCACCCTCAACGGCGAGAGCGCGGGCAGCGCCGACCGCTGCGTGCACTCCCTCTACGGCCTGCTTCCCGACACGGCCTACACCCTGACCGCCGCGTGCGAGGGAGCCGAGCAAACGCTAACCTTCACCACCGCCGCCGAGTGCGTCACCCTCGACGTGCGGCGCTTCGGCGCTTTGGGCGACGGCTGCCACGACGACACCCCGGCCATCCAGGCCGCCATCCTCACCTGCCCCGACGGCGGACACGTCCTCGTCCCGGCGGGCGATTACCGGGTCGGCCCGCTCTTCCTCAAGAGCCACATGACCCTGCACCTGGCCCGCGGCGCGAGGCTGGCCCTGCGCACCGAGCGCGAGGCCTTCCCCATCCTGCCCGGCATCGTCCGCTCGGACGACGGGGCGCGGGAGGACGTCTTCAGTCTCTACGAGGGCAACCCGCTGGACACCTTCGCCGCGGCCATCACCGGCATGGGCGTGGAGGACGTGCGCATCATCGGCGAGGGCACGGTGGACGGCTGCGCCCAGGACGGCGACTGGTGGCAGCACACCCACACCCGCACCATCGCCTGGCGCGGCAACCTGTTCTTCCTGCGCGGGTGCAAAAACATCATCGTGCAGGGCATCCACTTCGCCAACAGCCCCTGCTGGAACCTGCACCCCTTCATGAGCGAGCACCTCGACTTCTTCAACATCGAGGTGACCGCCCCCTGGAACAGCCCGAACACCGACGCCTTCGACCCGGAGAGCTGCCGCCACGTGCGGCTCATCGGCGCGAGGCTGTCCGTGGGCGACGACTGCATCGCCCTGAAGGCCGGCAAGATCTGGATGGGCCAAACCTACGGCCTCCCCTGCGAGGACATTGAGATCCGCCAGTGCCTGATGGAGGACGGCCACGGCGCGGTGACCGTGGGCAGCGAGATGGCCGGCGGCGTGAAGCACGTGCGGGTCAGCCAGTGCCTGATGCGCGCCACTGACCGCGGCCTTCGCGTGAAGACCCGGCGCGGCCGCGGCAAAAACGGCGTGATCGACGACATCGTGTTCGAGCGCGTGCGGATGGACCACGTCAAGGCCCCGCTGGTGCTCAACAGCCTCTACTACTGCGACCCGGACGGCCACAGCGACTATGTGCAGTGCCGCGAAAAGCTGCCCGTGGACGACCGCACCCCCACCATCGGCACCGTCGTCTACCGCGACGTGGAGGCCGAGGGCTGCGAGGCCTGCGCGGCCTACCTGCTGGGCCTGCCCGAGCGCCCCGTGGAGGAGGTGCGGCTGGAGCGCTGCTTCTTCCGCTTCGACCCGGACGCGAAGCCCATGGTTCCCGCCATGGCCGACGGCGTGGCCCCCTGCGCCCTGCGCGGCGTGATCGCCGGCGGGGTGAAAAAACTGGTGCTCGACCAGGTGCGCATGGAAGGAAATCAGGCACCCGACGTGGAATCAGATAAAGAAACCGAGGTTGTGCGGACCGGGGGCTGAGGCTCCGCCGCACTGGGGACGAGAAGGAGGTTATTCCCATGGATATCCGTTATTCCTGCAACCAGCGCGACTTTAAGCGCTATACCACCGAGGAGACCCGGAAGGAATTCCTGATCGAGAAGCTGTTCGCCGCCGACGAGGTCATCGCGGTGTACAGCCACGTGGACCGCATGGTCACCCTGGGCATCATGCCCGTGAACGAGTGCGTGCCGCTGGACAAGGGCATCGACATCTGGCACAACTTCGGCACCGAGTATTTCCTGGAGCGCCGCGAGCTGGGCATGTTCAACGTGGGCGGCGAGGGCCAGGTGACCGTGGACGGCACCGTGTACGACCTGGGCCACAAGGACTGCCTCTACATCACCCGCGGGGCCAAGGAGGTCTTCTTCTGCTCCAAGGACGCGGCGAACCCCGCCAAGTACTACATCGTGTCCGCCCCCGCCCACTGCTCCTACGAGACCCGCCTCATCCGCATCCAGGACGCGGCCAAGAAGCCCCTGGGCGCGATGGAGACCAGCAACAAGCGCGTCATCAACCAGTTCATTCATCCCTCCGTGCTCAAGACCTGCCAGCTCTCCATGGGCATGACGGCCCTGGAGCCCGGCAGCGTGTGGAACACCATGCCCGCCCACACCCACGAGCGCCGCATGGAGGTCTACTTCTACTTTGACATCCCGGAGAACAACGTCGTGTTCCACATGATGGGCGAAGGCCAGGAGACCCGCCACATCGTGATGCAGAACGAGCAGGCCGTCATCTCCCCCTCCTGGTCCATCCACTGCGGTGCCGGCACCAGCAACTACACCTTCATCTGGGCCATGGGCGGCGAGAACCAGGCCTTTGACGACATGGACGAGATTCCCACCACCGAGCTGCGATAACAGAAGCCTGCAAATAAAAAGTCAACCCCCTAAGGGCTGAAAATTTGCAGGAGAACAGGAGCGAAAGATGTGTACGACAAACAGACCACCAGGGCAG
>CADASK010000059.1 GCA_902790495.1 uncultured Eubacteriales bacterium | reverse complement strand
ATCTGTTTTTCTTCGCTTATACGTCGCCGTTGACCCATTTTAATACTCCCTTCATGAGACAGTTACTTTTTTACTGTCCGTCATAAAGGGAGCATATCATGCCGCGGCGCTGTGATATCACTTTCCTAACTCAGCGAAGGCGTCCTTCTCCCTCACAAACACCTCGACGATGACGGCGGTCAGCAGGGTGGAATTCAGGATGCCGAAGCACACGTCCGACACGAAGTGATTGGTCATGTGGATCCTGTTGTACCCGCAGAGCAGCACAAACACGCACACGAGGGCGAAGGCCGCCAGGTTCTTCTTCGGACTCCTGTTCTTCATGCAGTCGGTCAGCACGGGCAGGGCGAAGAGCACGCTGACGATGGACATGTGGCCGCTGGGCCAGCTCTGGTAGTTGTCATTGCTCCCGGCCAGGTTGGGGATCATCTGCCACCAGTTGCGGAACTCGCCGGCCGGGTCCTCCAGCGTCAGCAGGTACTTGTAGCGCGGGCGGGAGCCCACCTGCTTGAGCCACTGCATCAGGGCGTCCGCGGCCACCGTGGCGACGATCAGCGCGGCCCCCACGAGGATCAGCTTCTCCGGATCGGAATCGTCCAGCAGGCGGAGCACCACAAAGGGCACCGCGGCGTACAGCACGACCCACAGCAGCCAGCTGGCCGCGGACAGCAGGGCGGAGGATTCACCCGGCGTGTACCCGAGCATCGGCCGGACGTTCTTGCCGAAGTAGCCGTTGGAATAATATACGGCCATGAAGCAGCTGAACACCAGCACCGCCCAGGCCAGCGGCCTGAGGGCGTCGGACTTCTTCTTCAGCCCCGCGAACAGGCAGGAGCCGCCGGCGGGCAGCAGGCAATAGGCCAGGTAGGGGCTGTAGGTGGCGAAATAGGTGCCCAGCTGCGTCTTGTTGGCCAGGGCCCTGCTGATGTCCAGATCCATGAAGGAGCCGATGCCGATGCCCGCCAGGCAAAAGCAGATAACCGCCCATAAGCATGCCGCCGGCACGGCCAGGATGGTCTTTTTGCGCATAAGAACTTCCTTTCTTCTCTCCATACTCACGGACGGCCCGAAGAGCCGGCCGCCGCCGGCAGCTTCTGACAGCCAGGCCGCCGCCGGCAACCACTATACCACGAAACGGGGGATTTGGAAAGGTGGAACTGTCCCCTGTCATAACCTTTGCAGCCCTTCCGCCCATCGTTTCGCTCCTCCTCCCGGCTCATTTCGGCTGCTCTTCTTCCAAAGAAATATGCTTTTCTTCCACTGCTCTTCTTCCAAAAATTACAGCTTGACAAAGTGCGCAAACAATGATATGATAGTCAAGCTGAATTGCTTCAGCACTTGGGCCCGTAGCTCAGCTGGATAGAGTGTTTGACTACGAATCAAAAGGTCGTGGGTTCGAATCCCGCCGGGCTCATGCAGAGGGAGACTTCGAGAGAAGGCTCCCTTTTTGTTGGTGCGGCAAGGGTTCCCCCTCGAAGAACAAGCCTACAAAGCCCACATCAGGCACCCCTGACAAAAAGGCACGCCCGAGCCCCTTCTCCACCGAAGACGCTCAGGCGTGTTTTTCATTTCCATGTGCTTTGGGTGACTGACCCGGTCTGTCATCCCTTCTTCCCCGCCTCGCGCTCGATCTCCTCCAGCGGGCGCTGCAGCAGGTAGGCCAGATCCTTGAAACTGAGACCCAGCTCCAGGCCGCGGCTGACGATGCCGGGCGGCAGCTGCGGCTGGGCGTCTCTGGGGGCCGCCTTCGTTCCCTTCGCCTGGGGCGCGGCGGGACGCGGGGCCAGCTCGGGGTGTTCCTTCAGCCAGGCGGCGATGACCTTCAGGAAGGGCTTGCCATACTTGACCACCTTCACCTGGCCCATGCCCTTGACCCGCAGGAGGGCCTCCTCGTCCGTCGGGAGATCCTGGGTCATCTGGCGCAGGGTCTTATCGTCCGCGATGACGTAGGGCGGCAGGCTCGTCTTGCGGGACAGCTCCAGCCGGGCGCTGCGCAGGCGCTCGAACAGCTGCTCCTGCAGTTCCTCCTCCGGCGTGCGCACGATGCCCTTGCCCGGGACGTAGCCGGGCTTCATCGGCAGCAGCTCCGGCGTGTCCGTGTCCCAGACATAGCCGTCCTGCGCCTCCACGGGCATCAGGCTGTCCTCCTCGTAGGGGATCGTCGGCGGCAGGGCTGCGAAGTCCGGCGCCTCGTCAGCCGGCCCCACGGCACTCCGGCGGATGGCCCTGGGCGCGGGGAGCTTCAGCGCCGTGTAGGCGTAGCGCCCGCCGGTGCACCGGGAGCAGGCGCCGCAGCGATCCGGGGCCTGCTGGCCGAAGTAGCGCAGCAGCCGGGCGCGCAGGCACTGGGTGGACTCGCAGTAATCGATCATCCGGTTGAGGCGGTCCAGATCCCGGGCCCTCACGCGCGCCTGCTCCACCGGCGTCAGGTCCGGGTTCGGCTCGCTCTTGTCCATCATGTACTTGGCCGTGATGATGTCCGAGCGCGAGTAGAGCAGGATGCACTCGGCCTCCGAGCCGTCGCGGCCCGCGCGGCCGGCCTCCTGGTAGTAGGCCTCGATGGACTTGGGCATGTTGTAGTGGATCACAAAGCTGACGTTGCTCTTGTCGATGCCCATGCCGAAGGCGTTGGTCGCGACGATCACCCGCACCCGGTCGTACTGGAAATCCTCCTGGCTGCGCTGGCGCTCCGCGTCGCTCAGTCCCGCGTGGTAGCGGGCGGCGGGCAGGCCGAGGGTCTGCAGCTTCAGGGCGACCTGCTCCACGGTCTTGCGCGTCGCACAGTAGACGATGCCGCTACGGCCACCCTGGCGGCTGAGGATCTCCCACAGCGCCTTGAAGCGGTCCTTCGGCGTGACCACCTCGAAGTAGAGGTTCGGGCGGTCGAAGCCCGTGGTCACCGTCACCGGGTCGCGCAGGGCCAGCAGGCGCTCGATGTCCTCCTTCACCCGGGCGGTCGCCGTGGCGGTGAAGGCTCCCACCGGCGGGCGCTTGGGCAGGGCGGCCAAAAAGTCCGCGATGCGCAGGTACACGGGCCTGAAGTCCTGGCCCCACTGGGAGACGCAGTGGGCCTCGTCCACGGCGATCAGGGAGAGGTTGGCGCGCGCGGCAAAAGCCCGGAACCCTGGGGTCTCCAGCCGTTCCGGGGCCACGTAGATGATGCGGTAGCGTCCCTGGGCCGCCCGCTCCAGGGCGAGGCTCATCTGGGACGGCGTGAGGGACGAGTTGATATAGGCCGCCGGGACGCCCGAGGCGATCAGCGCCGCCACCTGATCTTTCATCAGGGAGATGAGCGGCGAGATGACCAGGGCCGTTCCCTCCTGGGCGAGGGCCGGGATCTGGTAGCACATCGACTTGCCCGCGCCGGTGGGCATGATGCCCAGGCAGTCCCGTCCGCTGAGCAGGGCGTCCACGAGGGGTTCCTGGCCTTCGCGGAAGGTATCGTGGCCGAAGACCTGGCGCAGGATGGCATATTTATCCAAGGCGATGACCCTTTCCAATACGACTTATTCTACCATCCCCGGCACATGGATGGTCTGGCCGAGCACATTCGTCTCGTAGAACGAGCCCACGGCGGTGAGCATGTAGACGTTCACCGCCAGCTCCGCCGCCATGCCCACGGTCATCGAGATGACCACCGGCAGCGCGCCGAGGAACAGGTTCAGCGCCAGGTTCAGCATGAACAGCATCCAGTAGAAGGACAGGAACAGGGACAGCAGCTGCATCCGCTTGCCGTTCATCACCTCGCGGCTGCGGCGCACGGAGGCGAACACGCCCTGGGCCGGGTCGTCCGCCAGGATCCACGGGGCCATGGCGCAGCTCAGGTACTCCCGCAGCACCGGCACCAGGATCAGCAGGGTGGTGAGCCACACCAGAGGGGTCGCCAGCGCCTGGGGGATGGACGGGATAAGGGCCAGCCCCACCGTCAGCGCGACGCCGGGGATCGCCCAGATCAGGCAGCGCACCAGGATCAGCGCGGCCTGGCCCAGGGCCTTGAGCAGGATCGGCAGGCGGCGGAACACCGCGGTGACGTCCGGCTCCTCGCCCCGCAGAAGGCCCAGGGTGTAGTGCCGCTGGCCCACGTGCAGCACGGGCGTCAGCACGATGGCGATCAGCAGGGTGCCCACCAGCAGCGGCGCGGCCTCCCGCAGCTGAAGGCCCAGCTGCTGGGCCTCGGTCTCGAAGGCGGTGCCGGCGGTGTAGTAGGCGCGGATCAGCTTCTCGTACCAGTTGCCGAACACACGCGTGGAGACGATCTGCATCAGCAGCGACGGCACGGAGGCGATCAGCGCCGCCAGCAGGGCGATGGCCCAGTTGCCCTTGAGCACGCCCTTGGCGCGGATGCGGTGGAGCAGGTTGAGATTCATAAAAACTCCTTGGTTGCGGCCAGGCCGCACAGATACAATTTCCAGGCAGACGATAGGCCTGTCTCGGGAAATGATAACACAAATGCGCCGCCTTGTACAGCGAGGGCCGGGAAAAGCTTCGGCAGCCCGGATGGAAAAATCCGCCCGAAATCTTGTCACACCCTGCATAAAAGCGTATAATGCCAGTGGAAAATGCATCGCGGCCGCGCCTGGGCGCATAAGAAAGGAAAGATCCGTTTGAGCTCACTCCTGCAGACCCTCGCCTCCCTGGCGGCGGCGGGCTCGCTCCTGGTATCCGGCGCGCTGGACATGGCCGCGCCGCAGAACAGCGACACGAGCATGCTCCTGCTGGTCAACCGGGACTGGGGTATCAGCGGCGACTACGCCCCGGTGGTGCGCGTCAGCGAGGTGCCGGGACAGGTGCGCAAGCTGCGCGAGGAGGCCGCCACGGCGCAGGAGGCCATGTTCGCCGCCGCGAAGGCCGAGGCCCGCGTGACCCTCGTGGCCGTGAGCGGCTACCGCGATTATGACAAGCAGGAGCGCATCTACGGCAACAAGCTCAAGAGCGTGCGCGGCGATGAGGAGGCCGCCGACGCCTACGTGGCGCGGCCCGGCACCTCCGAGCACCAGACCGGGCTGACCATGGACATCGGCCAGCGCAGCGGCAAGGACACGCTGGAGGAGGGCTTTGGGGGCACCCGCGGCGGCCAGTGGTGCCGGGATAACGCCTGGCGCTTCGGCTTCATCCTGCGCTATGACGAGGGCTGGGAGGAGGTCACGGGCTACAGCTTTGAGCCCTGGCACTTCCGCTATGTGGGGCTTGAGCACGCCCGGCGCATTCATGAGAACGAGATGCCCCTGGAGGAGTATCTGAAGCTCCTCCGCACAGGGATTTTATTGGATCTGGTATCAGCCGACGAATGAGATTTCGCCGCCTGCGGGCGGCGACCAAAGGGCTTTGCGATCGCCCTTTGGAAACCTTCGCATGCCACTTTTCAGAGCAATCTTATTGATTTGATTGAGGTGATTCTTATGCAACGGATGAGGAAAAGGACGAACCTGCTCAGGGCGCTGCTGGCCTGCGTGCTGCTGGCCGCGGCCCTCTCGCCTGCCGCCCCGGCCCTGGCCGAGGACGATGAGGATCTGGAGATCAGCATCATCGAGCTGACCGAGGAGCAGAACCCCGACGAGAGCGAGCTGCTCTGGAGCTTTCCTGTGGCCCTGGACGAGATGGTGCCCGAGTACGTGCAGCTGGCCAACAAGCACATGCTCCTCAGCAAGGACTATGTGCCCTCGTCCCTGGTGACTGCGAAGCAGCGCAAGGCCGACAAGAACGGCGTGAACACCAACGGCGGCGTCCTGAAAGCCACCGGCGCGGCCATGCAGCTGCAGGACGTCTGCCTGGAGGCCCTGGTGGCCATGAGCGAGGCGGCGCGGGCGGACGGCTACAACCTCTACCTGAAGTCCGCCTACCGCTCCTGGAAGACCCAGAACACCATGTACTACAACCGCCTGAAGCGGAACAACGGCAAGGACGACGGCTGGGTCTCCAAGCCCGGCGCCAGCGACCACCAGACCGGCCTGGGCTGCGACGTGGTGCCCCGCTCCTGGCGGGACAAGTCCATGAACGAGAAGATGGCCTCCGCCCCGGAGTGCCAGTGGATGGCCGCCCACTGCCATGAGTTCGGCTTCATCCTGCGCTACCCCGAGGACAAGGAGGAGGTCACCGAGATCAACTTCGAGCCTTGGCACATGCGCTACGTGGGCATCCCCGCCGCGACCTACATCATGGAGAACGGCCTGTGCCTGGAGGAATTCCACGACCAGCTGAACGCCGCCATCCAGGAGTTCCTGGACTGGGGCGGCGACCCCGCCATCGTGGCCCCCTTCATCCAGGTCTCGGCGGAGGAAGAGTGAGGGGCGAGAAAGCCCCTTCCATTGACGCAAATATGAAAGGAAGTCTCCGGCGATGAAAAGAGCAGGATTCGCGCTTCTCTTGGTACTGGTGATGCTGGCCGCTTCTGCCGCCCTGGCGGATTTTTCCCTTCCGGCGGATACCAGGCGTGTGGAGGCCGACGCCTTCCGCTCGGACAGGAAGCTGACCGGCGTGCTGCGCGTGCCTGACGGCTGCTCGTCCATCGGCGACTACGCTTTCTACGGCACGGGCATCTGCGGTGCGGCCCTGCCCGACACGATCACGGAGATCGGCGCCCACGCCTTCTCCGGCGACCATCTGATCTGGGTTCGCATCGACGCTGCCAACGTTCAGCTGGGCGAGGAAGCCCTGTACGACGTGCCGGTGATCATTGCCCCGGCGAACAACAGCTTCTATCAGCCCGGGAGCAAGCCCTACGATACCGGCTTTTGTCCGATTGACGAGCTGTATGCCAGCGAGGGCTTCTATTATCAGATCCACACGGACGGCACCGCCACGCTGCTCTGTCCGATCGATCCGTCCCAGATTGCTTCCTCCATCACCCTGCCAGAGCGGGTGAACGGCGCTCTTCTCACCGATATGTCGCGCCACGCTTTCCGCGGCTGCTCTCATCTCCGGGAAATCCATGTGACCGGCGCGCAGACAGCCGTCAACAACCTGGCGCTGTATGAATGCACCCATGCCACCGTCATCCGGCCTCAGGTGCACGAGATCGAGCTGGTCTCCGTTCCCGACACCGTTGATCTGTACCTCAACCGCGGCGGAGAGGCGTACGACCTGCCCATGGCGAAGGTTCAGCTCCTGAACGGCGCGGCCATCGAGAGCGTTCGCGCAGAGGGACTGGAGCAGGTCAACATGACCGTGCAGATCAGCGATCCGGACGAAAGCGGCGTGGTGGAGGTCGGCCTGTGGGGCCCCTACCTCCCCGACGAAAAAAAGACCGGCGATCACACCGTGTCCATCGTGCTCAGCACAGCGCACGACAGCCTGACGGTGCCCATTGCCCTGAATCTTCACAGCGAGCGCGTGCGCACCGTCCATTATGACTGGGATGCAAGCTCTACCGCTCAGACCTATGCGCCCAATGTGACGTTTACGGTGCCCAAGCCCAACCTGAGTGCCATGACGCTGGCGCCTGACCGTGCCTGGGAGTACAGGGTCACCATCGCTGATCCTTCCATCGTCCAGTTCGTATCCGAGAGCGCTGAGGCACTGACGTTCCGGACGCTCGCCGAGGGCAGCACGCAGATCACGATAGATTTCCGGAAGCACCTGACGAACATCGGCGATGAACTCACCTGGACGCAGACGGTCGCCACGGGTACAACGACCAGCGAGATCACCGACGGCTTTGACATCAGCAATTTCTCCGAGAAGCCGCTGTCCGTCCCCGTGTTCGCCGACGGTCAGTTCGAGGGTGTTCTCTCCGCCCAGTACTGGTTGTCCAGTCAGAACCAGGCAGCAGACGCCATCGTTTCCTGCTCGCTCGACGATCCGGGCCTTGTGCAGACCTGCAATGTTTCTGTGGAAAGCAACGGAAACACGGCCACCATGCGCTTTGTGATCGGCCCCGCCGTGCGGTCCGGCAGGACGACCCTGCACATCTATCTCCAAAAGGGTTCCGCCTCATGGACCAAGGACATCACCATCGTCACCTACGCCGACAAGAACCGTTCCGTTCTGGATTTCGACCTGGAGCTGCCCGCAGTGATCTATACAGGCGATGTCCTCGCACCCAGGCTGACCGGCGCGGACGCCGGGATCATGGATCTCTCCTTTGAATTCATGAATCAGATCTGGGATGCCGACACCGCTTTGGTCGATGTACCCGCAGGCTATTACCCCTTCTCCTGGTACGCCCAGCTGAAGGACCTGTACTACCCCGGCTACAACGGCAGCAAATACATCGACGACCTCGCTCAGGGCAGGACGCTCAGCTCCGACCCGCTCGCCTCATGGAATGAGATCCGCACCGTGATCGAAGTGCGCGACAGACAGCAGCCCCAGGCCGAGACACCCATGATCGTCGCCTGGCAGCCCAAAGCTTCCCGCGGCGTTTACAGCTCCGATATCGACAGGATGGAACCGCAGGACAAAAACTATCCCTGGGCGGAATACCCTGTGAATGGCTTCGTCCGCGTACCCACAGAGGTCAATGGCCAGTCTGTCACGCCGGAAATCCAGGCCAGGCTGAAGAACAGCGCCGACTTCCCTGTGCCCGTGCAGTTCGATCAATATTCCTCCACCAACCTCTACAGCATGGATATCTACACGCTGTACGACTTCAATTATGACGTCCCCAAGTACGACCGCCATTCCTGGGATCCGCGGGAATGCCTGTGGGGCTTCACCGTCCAGCTGATGATCGACAACCGGCAGGACATCGCCCCCGGCACCTACACCTGCACCCTGCAGATCGACGTCACCTACCCCGGCACCACCCTCTCCACCGATGTGCCCGTCACCATCGTCGTGGCGAAGGAGGCGGCTGACATTCTCAGCCGGATGCCCGCCATTCCTCAGACGGCCCAGGTCGGCGATGTGGTGGAGGAGCTCCTGCAGATCGAGCACGTGGCCAGCGTGGCATCGGACGTTTACTGCAGCTGGAGCGGTCCTAACGATAACCCACTGATCATCTCCTGGAACGGCAAGTGTGAGGCGGAAGGCACCGCACACTGGCGCGTGTACGCGCGTTACATCAACGGCGAGGTGACCATCGCCGAGGGAGATATCACGGTTCAGCCCTGATCCCGGTATCTTTGGCAGCCAGACTGCCTGCATAGAACAGTAAGGAGGATGGACTATGAAACGCTTTGTACCCCTGTTCCTCGCCCTCGTTCTCCTGGCGCTCGTCCCCCTGGCCTCCCTGGCCGAGGCGAACGTGGCGCTGAACCCGGACGACAGCTGGTGGGGCATGTCCCGCACGAAGTTCAAGGAGACCTTCGGCGACGTGTCCTTCGAGGAGGTCACCGTCGACCGCCACAAGGCCCTGGCCCTGCGCGCGGTGGACATCGGCAGCCTGACCGTGGACGTCTACTTCGACTTCGCCCAGCGCGAGGCCGGCAAGAGCTACTACACCCTCAGCAAGGTGGCCTACATCGTGCCGCTGGAGACCCGCAAGTTCTCCAGCAACGCGCTGAGCCGCACCTACAACACGCTGGTGGACATCGTGACCGCGGAGAACGGCAAGCCCACCTCGACCACGGGCAAGTCCGCCACATGGAGCTTCATCGATTACAGCATCACGGTCAGCCGCGGCGCCTTCAAGGCCTACAACGGCTCCAACTGGGACACGGCCGCCGTCGTGTACGAGCTGAACGCCGAGGCGGCCGTCTCCCCCACCGCGGCGCCGAAGACCTCCACCGCCTCCTCCGGCCGCGGCGGCAAGAGCGCTTCCCTCACCGTGACGCCCAGCGCCGTGTGCAAGGATGAGAACCACATCGGCTCCAACTGGACCCAGGAGTTCAGCGTCAACGGGCGCAAGGTAAGCGAGGGCAGCAAGGTGACCCTGGCCGTCGGCGACACGCTGACCGTGAAGGCCGTGATCACCGACAACGACAGCAACCCCGACATCGGCGAGAACACCGCGACCCGCACCGTCACCCAGAATGATCTGGACCGCGGGTTTAAGATGACCATGAAGGTCTCCGTGACGGAGAACGGCGGGCGCTACAAGGGCGAGACCGCCGACTGGACGGTGACCTTCGCTTTCGCAAAGTAAGCAAAAAAGCCCCTATGCACGGCGCAGCTGCGGCTGCTGGTGCTCTTCGCCATCCCCCTGCTGATCGGCAACCTGTTTCAGCAGGCCTACAACCTGGCGGACTCCATGATCGTCGGCAAGCTGCTGGGCGCCAACTCCCTGGCGGCGGAAGAGGCTCGCGGCGTTTGAGGCAACGTAAATCCGCAAAGCGCATACAGAAAAGGCGCGGCTCCCGTTCATCGGAGACCGCGCCTTTTTTATAGGTTCTTCACGAAAAGTTAGGGAAACGAATCGAAAGGAACCTGACGAGCGTAAAGAAGAAGAGGTTGTCACGGTACCCATAAGCTAAACGCTTGGCAA
>CADASK010000058.1 GCA_902790495.1 uncultured Eubacteriales bacterium | reverse complement strand
CGCCCCCAAGGCTGCCCCCGCCGCCGCGCCCAAGGCCGCTGCCGCCGCTCCCGCCGGCGCCGAAGCCATCAAATCCCCCATGCCCGGCACCATCAACGCCGTGAACGTCACCGCCGGCCAGGCCGTGAAGAAGGGTGACGTGCTGTGCATCCTCGAGGCCATGAAGATGGAAAACGAAATCAAGGCCCCCCGCGACGGTTCCGTGGCGTCCGTGAACGTGACCAAGGGCCAGAGCGTGGCCTCCGGCGACGTGCTGCTTTCTCTGAACTGATTCGGTGATTCAAAAAACTGATGAATTGAAGAGGAGGTTGCCACGCGCATGAAATTCAAACGCACCAGGGTATTGGTGACGCTCTTCCTGCTGATGATCGTCGCCATGCTTCCCGTTCTGGCTGCCAGCGCCGACACCGTGACCGGCGAGGCGCAGACAGCGACCGTGTTCGGCGCGATCACGGATGACGGCACGGTTTCCGCCGGCGACGAGGCCGACACCGACGCGGCCGCCGAGACCGAGGCTGAGACCACTTCCATCAACTTCTTCGAGGCCCTGGGCAACATCGCCCGCAGCACCGGCTTTGCCAGCGGCAACTGGCGTCAGTACGTGATGATCGCCGTGGCCTGCCTGCTGCTGTATCTGGCCATCGTGAAGCAGTTCGAGCCGCTGCTGCTGCTGCCCATCGCCTTCGGCATGCTGCTGGCCAACCTGCCCGCCGCGGGCATGATGGCCGACCCCAGCTATCACTACTTCACCTCCCTGGACGAGGCCGTGAACTACATGTCCGCCCAGGGCAAGCCCCTTGACGACATCGTCATGGCCTACTCCAAGGAGCTGGGCGCCATGGCTTACCGCGTGCCCTATGCCAACGGCGGCCTGCTGTGGTATCTGTACCGCGGCGTGAAGCTGGGCATCTATCCCCCGCTCATCTTCATGGGCGTGGGCGCCATGACCGACTTCGGCCCCCTGCTGGCCAACCCCAAGAGCCTGCTGCTGGGCGCTGCCGCGCAGCTGGGCATCTTCCTGGCCTTCACCGTGGCCATGCTGACCGGCGCGTTCACTCCTGAAGAGGCCGCGTCCATCGGCATCATCGGCGGCGCGGACGGCCCCACCGCCATCTTCGTCACCACCCGCCTGGCCCCGCAGCTGCTGGGCCCCATCGCGGTCGCCGCGTACAGCTACATGGCGCTGGTGCCCGTCATTCAGCCGCCCATCATGAGGGCCCTGACCACCAAGGAAGAGCGCTCCATCGTCATGGAGCAGCTGCGCCCGGTCTCCAAGACCGAGACCATCATCTTCCCCATCGTGGTCACCATCGTGGTCTCCATGCTGCTGCCTGACGCGGCCACGCTGATCGGCTGCCTGATGCTGGGCAATCTGCTGCGCGTCTCCGGCGTCACCGAGCGCCTGAACAAGACCGTGCAGAACGAGCTGTGCAACATCGTGACCATCTTCCTGGGCACCACCGTCGGTGCCACCACCAACGGCGAGACCTTCCTGACCATCCGCACCCTGCTGATCGTCCTCATGGGCGTGTTCGCCTTCGGCGGCGGCACGGCGGGCGGCGTGCTGCTGGCCAAGCTGATGAACAAGCTCACCGGCGGCAAGATCAATCCGCTGATCGGTTCCGCGGGCGTTTCGGCCGTTCCCATGGCCGCGCGCGTGTCCAACACCGTCGGCCAGCAGGAGAACCCCGGCAACTTCCTGCTGATGCACGCCATGGGCCCCAACGTGGCCGGCGTCATCGGCTCGGCTGTCGCGGCCGGCGTGTTCATTTCCCTGTTCGGCTGATTTTCGCCCGATTGTAGTGTAAAAGGAGGATAATCCTGTGGGAAAGGTACTTATTACTGAAACCATCCTGCGCGACGCGCATCAGTCTCAGGCTGCGACCCGCATGCGCCTGGAGGACATGCTGCCCGCCTGCCCGATTCTCGATAAAGCCGGTTACTACTCCATCGAATGCTGGGGCGGCGCCACCTTCGACAGCTGCCTGCGCTTCCTGAACGAGGATCCCTGGGAGCGCCTGCGCGCCCTGCGCAAGGCCCTGCCCAACACCAAGCTGCAGATGCTGTTCCGCGGCCAGAACATCCTGGGCTACAAGCACTACGCGGACGACGTGGTTGACGAGTTCGTGCGCCTGTCCATCAAGAACGGCATCGACATCATCCGCATCTTCGACGCGCTGAACGACGTGCGCAACCTGCAGGCGGCCATCCAGGCCACCAAGAAATACGGCGGCATCTGCGAAGTGGCCATGAGCTACACCATCAGCCCGGTGCACACCGAGGAGTACTTCGTGAAGCTGGCCCAGCAGCTGGAGCGCCTTGGCGCGGACAACATCTGCATCAAGGACATGGCCAACCTGCTGCTGCCCTACAACGCCTACAGCCTGGTGAAGAAGCTGAAGAAGGCCGTCAAGTGCCCCATTCACCTGCACACCCACAACACCGCCGGCGTGGGCAACATGACCGTGCTGAAGGCCATCGAGGCGGGCGTGGACATCGTGGACTGCGCGCTGTCTCCTCTGGGCAACGGCACCTCCAACCCCGCCACCGAGCCCCTGATCGCCACCCTGCGCGGCACGCCCTATGACACCGAGATCGATCTGGACGCGCTGACCGAGGCCACCACCCACTTCCGCAGCGTGGCCGACAAGCTGAAGGCTCAGGGCATCCTGGATCCCAAGGTGCTGGGCGTTGACATCAACACGCTGAAGTATCAGGTGCCCGGCGGCATGCTGTCCAACCTGATCAACCAGCTGAAGCAGGCGAACGCCTCCGACAAGTTCTACGAGGTGCTGGCCGAGGTGCCGCGCGTGCGCGAAGACTTCGGTTATCCGCCGCTGGTCACCCCCACCTCCCAGATCGTGGGCACCCAGGCCGTCATGAACGTGCTGGCCGGCGAGCGCTACAAGATGAACCCCAAGGAGAGCCAGGGCCTCATGCGCGGCGAATACGGCAAGCTGCCGGCGCCCGTGAACGAGGAAGTGCGCCGCAAGGTCATCGGCGATCAGGAAGTCATCACCTGCCGTCCCGCCGACCTGCTCAAGCCCGAGCTGGAGAACTACCGCAAGGAAATCGGCGAGTACATCACCCAGGAAGAGGACGTGCTCACCTACGCGCTGTTCCCCCAGGTGGCCCAGAAGTTCTTCAAGGCCCGCCAGGCGAAGCAGCTTGGCCTGGACAATTCCGTCCGCGACGAGAAGAACAACGCCATGCCCGTGTAAGCGGACAGTGTCCGCTGACTGGCGCTGGCGCTGCTGAAAACGGACTTCTTCGGCGGAGATCGGCCTCGAAGTCCTTCGGCAGAGCGAAAGCGCAAGTCGCTGCGGTCACGTGATTTGCATTGAAGAAACCCGCCTGTCCGGCAATGAGTCGGGCAGGCGGGTTTCTTATGCTTCGCAGCGGGGCTTTTCCGCCACGATCAGGTATCTGTGCGTCGTTCCCTCGATCATGCCGTTGGCCTCGATCATCTCCTGCAGCCTGAGCAGCCTGTCGAAGCAGCGGTCCACGGAGAAGCCGGTGAACTCCCATTCGATGATACGGGCGAACCAAACGAACGCGCCGATGTCGAAGAAGCGGATGGGCCGGAACGCCTCGTCGGCCATCAGGATTCTGAACCCTGCTTCCTCGAAGGCCCTTCTCTGCGTGGGCAGGTTGAGGCCGGGAAACGGCGCTTTCATCTCTGGCAGCACCAGGCGCACCAGGTCTCTGTCGTTCTCGTCGCCCACCTGCTGCGTCACAAACACGCCGCCGGGCTTGAGAAGCCGGTATAATTCCCCGGGCGTGAAATCCCCATGCCGGTTGATCACCATGTCAAAGGACTGATCCGGGAAGGGAATCCGGGACGAGTCGCTGCACTCCCTGAGGTCGATGCCCAGAGGGATCAGCTTCTCCCGGCACAGTTCCACATTGGGTGGATAGCCCTCCGTGGCCGCGGTGTTCTCATGCGGGTGGTTCAGCGAGAGGAGGTACTCGCCGCCGCCCGTGTCGTAGTCCAGCAGTTTCATGTCCGGCTTCAGAAACCGGCGCACAACGGCGTCGTAGTCCCAGGGAAGGTCGCTGCCCTCCTCATACCGGCCGTCGATATGGGAGAAATCCCATCCGTGAATGTGGGCAATGTCCTCTTCTCTTTTCCAGATTTCCTTCAGCGCGTCGCGATTCATATTACCGCATCCTTTCCGCTGTGTTTCATGATTGCAGATCAAAAATCCGCTATCATTGTAACATGGAATCCATTCTTTGAAAAGGCTGTCTCAATTGTCAGGATTCCTGTCTGAGTTGTCAGATTCCGGGGTTTCAAATAACAGAGGAATGCATTATAATAATATTGTAATCAGATTAAAAAATCATATAAGCGACATCGATCTGAATGGGAGGGAGCAATATGGACATTTTGCGTGCCATCGATGTAGGCAAACAGTTTGGGCACAGTGCCGTCTTGGAGCATATCTCATTCAGCCTTTCGCCTGGCCGAATCTATGCCTTAGTCGGAAACAATGGCTCGGGCAAGACGACATTGTTCAGACTGATTATGGGCCTCTCCTTTCCCACACATGGCTCCCTGTCTCTCTTTGGCTGTCAGACAGCCCATGATAACGAGCGAGCAAGACGGCGCATTGGCGCACTCATCGAAAATCCGATTCTCTATGAGAACGTTTCGGGCTTTCAAAACGTGAATAACATACGCCATTTGAAGGGCATTTCGGATAGAAATGCGGTCGATGAAGCGCTTCATAAATTCAATTTGCAGAATAGGAAAAGACTGCCTATCCGACATTATTCGATGGGTATGAAGCAGCGTCTCGCACTCGCCTGCACCTTGTTAGGAAATCCAGAACTGCTTCTACTGGACGAACCGCTTAACGGCCTTGACCCAAGTGGTATGAGAGAAATTGAAACCACGCTTCTAAATACGGTCAGAGACAAAGGTACAACTATTTTTATATCAAGTCATTACCTGAAGCAGCTCTATGGCTTCGCGACCGATTACATTTTCATAGATCAAGGGCATATCGTCGGTAGCATGACTTCCAGTGAATTGGAAAGGAGATGTGACCTTTGCGTCTATCTGGCCATTCCAGAAGGCGAAAGGGGAGCTGCATTGAAAATTCTCTCCAGAACATTGGACCATGATGTCAAACTATTGGAGAACGGCGAAATCTGCGTTTACGGCTTCCACGATAACCTCAATGTCATTAACAACGCATTGAATAGAGAGCGAATAACCATTAACAGCGTTAGGACAATTGGCATCAGTTTGGAGGACTACTTCTTTCAAATGATTGGGGGAAACAGAACATGTTGAGAATGCTGCGAGTCGAAGGTCGGAGAGCGGTGCAGAACCTCGCCCTGTGGATCATCTTCGGCATAATGGTCGTCGTTTCATTCTGGTTTTCAGGCATGACATTTGCCAAACTTCCCGAAGAGCTCAGCGCAGCATACGGCATGCAGTATGAAACACCAACGCCAATGAGCCGGGGAGAATATGTATTCCTCCGCACAATGAGCGACGCGAGCTTTACGGCTTGGCTGTCTGTCATCGCAGGCGCATTACTCATCGGCATGGATTTTTCGAACCGGACCATCAATCACCTGATTTACGCAGGTAACAGTCGAATCTCCATTCTCATTGTCAAGCTTCTATACTTCTACGTGTGCGCGCTTTTCCTATCGGCTGTCTACCCCGTCGCGAACTGTTTCAGGTATAGCATGACATGGTTTTCAGGATTGAAACAAAGCGACTTCACATACGTGCTCCGCTGTGTGGGTTGCCGCACATTGATCGACATGGCAATGATGAGTTTTGCCCTTGTTCCAGCCTTCGCCTTCCGGGATGTCATTGGCACGCTTGTCTGTTCGCTGATCATCGTCGTGGTATTGTCTCAACTAATGAATATCATCAGAGGAGTTGGAGACGGCGCACTGATCAAGAATGCAATTGAATACTTTCCCGCGCTCGCGATCAATAAAATCATGTACCGCGATACGAGCGTCGAAACCATCCGCAAAGCAATGCTGTACAGCGGTACAATGGTTTTGATCACATGGATCTCATGTCATTTGTTTTTCAGGAAGGCCGACCTGAAATAAAATATTGATATACAGGAAGGAGTTAATCAACATGAAACGCACTCATCTCCGTCTCTTCCTGACAATGCTCCTATTACTTGCCTTCGCTTCCATACCCGCCCAGGCCATGAGAGGCAAGGAGCCGCCGGACATCATCATGAAGCCTATCGTCCGCACGGGCGATCTGTCCAGCCTGTTCAGCGAAACGGGCTTCGCCTGCCCGGAGGGATTCTCCTTCGGCATGTCGCTGGACGACGCCATCGAAGCACTCCCACTCTCCGACACCATGCGGCCCGGCGATGAGGCCTTCGATCCGCGCAAGTACGGCGAACTGCCCGACAACGGCTACGCCACGCTCAGTCCCTTCGTCTACTACGCCTTCGAGGAAATCGACGACGCGCTGGAGCTGGAGCTGGAATTCAACGCCAAGCACGAGCTGTTCGGCTATTGGCTGATCGGCATTCCCCAGAAGCTGGAGGACATGTCCGATTCCGATCGGGAAATCGCGCCTATGCGGCTACAGCGCGTGATCGAGATTTTCTCAAACGCCGCGGAACCGCTCGTTGAGAAAGGGCCGGAAGACCTGACCTCGCTGGATTTCAGCTATTTCGAATCGGGAAATCGTCTGCGGGTCTTCTTCTCCATGGAGGACACCTTCTGCCAGGTCTCCGCAAACGTGTTTCAGGGGACGTTCATCTACAACATCGGCATCGGCAAAACGGCGGACTGGTACGCCGTGGGCGACATCATCGAAGAGCTGCAAGGCAAATAGCGGCCAACCGCACAAAAACCGCGCGAGTCCCATTCGGACCCGCGCGGTTTTGTATTGAGTCTCTTCTCTTTTCTCTATTCTCTATTCTCTCTTCTCTTATCCTACGGCTCCGTCCACTCGAACTTGGTGGACAGCACCTCGACGCTGCCGCCGGAGACATGCAGCATGCCGCCCACGCAGTGGGCCTTGTGCACGTGGCCCTCATAGGTCACGCGGGCCTCGCCGTCGCCCAGGGCGGAGAGGTAGTCGATGTGGCGCGGCAGGATGCACACGTCGCCCTGCACGGTGCGCACAACGATGCGCTCCGCCTCGCCCTCATAGACCAGGGATTCCGGCGTCACGATTTTCAGATGAAAGCTCGCCATGATCAATCACCCTTTTTGGCCTTTTCGATGGCCTCGTCGATGGTGCCCACAAACAGGAAGGCGCTCTCCGGCAGGTCGTCATGCTGGCCCTCGATGATCTCCTTGAAGCCGCGGATGGTCTCCTTCAGCGGCACATAGCGGCCCTCCATGCCGGTGAACTGCTCGGCCACGCTGAAGGGCTGGCTCAGGAAGCGCTGCACCTTTCTGGCCCGGGCCACGATCAGCTTGTCCTCGTCGGACAGCTCATCCATGCCCATGATGGCGATGATGTCCTGCAGCTCCTTGTAGCGCTGGAGGATGCTCTGCACGCCGCGGGCCACCTCGTAGTGCTCCTTGCCCACCACCTCGGGGGACAGGATGCGGCTGGTGGAATCCAGGGGATCCACCGCCGGGAAGATGCCCAGGGAGGAAATGGAGCGGCTCAGAACGGTGGTGGCGTCCAGGTGCGCGAATGTGGTGGCCGGGGCCGGGTCGGTCAGGTCATCGGCCGGCACGTAAACCGCCTGCACGGAGGTGATGGAGCCCTTCCGGGTGGAGGTGATGCGCTCCTGCAGGGCGCCCATCTCGGTGGCCAGGGTGGGCTGATAGCCAACGGCGCTGGGCATGCGGCCCAGCAGCGCCGACACCTCGGAGCCCGCCTGGGTGAAGCGGAAGATGTTGTCGATGAACAGAAGCACGTCCTGCCCCGCGCGGTCGCGGAAGTACTCCGCCATGGTCAGGCCGGAAAGGCCCACGCGCATACGGGCTCCCGGGGGCTCGTTCATCTGGCCGTAGACCAGCGCGGTCTTGGAGAGAACGCCGCTCTCCTTCATCTCGTTGTAGAGGTCGTTGCCCTCGCGGGTGCGCTCGCCCACGCCGGTAAACACCGACAGGCCGCCGTGCTCCGTGGCGATGTTGTGGATCAGCTCCATGATGAGAACCGTCTTGCCCACGCCCGCGCCGCCGAACAGGCCGATCTTGCCGCCCTTGGCGTAGGGCGCGATCAGGTCAACCACCTTGATGCCGGTTTCCAGAATCTCCGTGGTGCTCTGCTGATCCTCATAGCTGGGGGCGGGCCGGTGAATGGGCCAGCGCTCCTTGAAATCCGGCGCGGGCTGATCGTCGATGGGCTCGCCCAGGAGGTTGAAGATGCGACCCAGGCACGCCTCGCCCACCGGCACCGAAATCGGCGCGCCGGTGTCAATGGCCTCTGTGCCCCGGGTGAGGCCGTCCGTGCTGCTCATGGCGATGCAGCGCACCACGTTGTCGCCCACGTGCTGCGCCACCTCGGCCACCAGCTTGCGGCCGTCGAACTGAACCTCGATGGCGTTCAGCAGCGCCGGCATGTGCTCGTCTTCAAAGCGAATATCCAGCACCGGGCCGATCACCTGCACGATCGTGCCGATGTTCTGCTTTTCCATGCTCATAACTCCTATCTCGATGCGTTAATGCTCCGCACCGGCAACGATTTCCGTAATCTCCTGCGTGATCGAGCCCTGGCGCGCGCGGTTGTAGCTCAGGCTCAGGTCGCTGATCATCTGCTCGGCGTTCTTGGTGGCCGAGTCCATGGCGTTGCGCCGGGCGGCCATCTCACAGGCCACCGCGTCGCACACCGCGCCGTACAGCACGCCCGCCAGATAATCCGGCATCACGGCCTTCAAAAGCGCCGTGGGGCCGGGCTCCATCAGCAGCTGCGTGCGCGGCCCCTGACCCCGCTCAAATTCCGCCGGGGTCACCGGCAGGAGCGACGTGGTGAAGGCGGTCTGCGTCATGGCGGACTCGAACGTGGTGCCGATCAGCGTCACCTCGCCGTAATCCCCCCGCAAAAAGCCCTCGATCAGGCGCTCCGCCATCTGGCGGCAGTCGTAGGAGGAGACGTGCTCCGCCTTCAGATACTCACCGGAAATGAGCTTCGCGCCGCGCCGCGTGTAGCGGTCCACCGCCTTTTTGCCGATGGGCAATACCTGGGTGTCCGGGCCGATCAGCTCGTCCGCCAGGTTGAACACGGCGGCGTTGTAGTGCCCCGCCAGGCCGCGATCCCCCGCGATGACCACGACGCACTTCGCCGCGCTCTCCTGCGGGCGGAAGAAGGGCGAAATGACGTCCTTGTGGGCGGCGATGTCCGCGATGACCTCCCGGGCGGCGGTCATGTAGGGCCGCGTGTCCTCCATGCGCTGGCGGGCGCGGCGCAGCTTGCTGCCCGCCACCAGCTGCATGGCCGAGGTGATCTGCTTGGTGCTCTCGACGCTGCGTATGCGGAGCTTGATGTCCTTCATAGATGCGCCGGCCATGGGTTAACCCTCCTGCACGTTGTTGAGCTTCAAAAAGTCCGCCGTGTACGCCTCCAGGGCGGCGGCCAGCTTTTGCTCGTCCTCGTTGGACAGCGCGCCGGTGGCGCGGATGTTCTCCAGCACCTCGCCGTGCTGCGCGGCCATGCGCTCATACAGTCCCCGCTCGTACTCGGCGATCAGGTTCACCGGCACGGTGTTGAGGTAGTTGTGAACCACGGCGTACAGGATGCACACCTGATTCTCCACGTCCACCGGCGCGGAGTGATTCTGCTTCAAAACCGCCACGATGCGCTCGCCCTGATTGAGGCGGGCCTTGGTGTCCGCGTCCAGGTCGGAGCCGAACTGGGCGAAGGACTGCAGCTCCCTGTACTGGCTGTAGATCAGCTTCAGGGTGCCTGCCACCTTCTTCATGGCCTTGATCTGGGCGTTGCCGCCCACGCGGGACACGGAGATGCCCGGGTTCACGGCGGGCATGATGCCGGCGTGGAACATCTCGGTCTCCAGGAAGATCTGGCCGTCCGTGATGGAAATGACGTTGGTGGGGATGTAGGCGGACACGTCGCCCGCCTGGGTTTCGATGATGGGCAGCGCCGTCAGCGAACCGCCGCCGTACTCCGGGGCGATGCGGGCCGCGCGCTCCAGCAGGCGCGAATGCAGATAGAACACGTCGCCGGGATAGGCCTCGCGTCCCGGCGGGCGGCGAATCAGCAGCGACAGGGCGCGATAGGCCACCGCGTGCTTCGAGAGGTCGTCGTACACGATGAGCACGTCCTTGCCCTGCTTCATGAAATACTCGCCGATGGTGCAGCCGGAATAGGGCGCGATGTACTGCAGCGGCGCCAGCTCGGAGGCCGTGGCGGAAACCACCACGGTGTAGTCCATGGCGTGAGCCGCGGTGAGCTGCTCCACCAGCCGGGTCACGGTGGACCGCTTCTGGCCGATGGCCACGTAAATGCAGATGACATCCTTGCCCTTCTGGTTCAGGATGGTGTCCACCGCGATGGTGGTCTTGCCGGTCTGGCGGTCGCCGATGATCAGCTCGCGCTGGCCCCGGCCGATGGGGATCATGCTGTCAATGGCCTTGATGCCGGTCTGCAGCGGCACCGACACGCTCTTGCGCTCGATGATGCCGGGAGCCCGGCGCTCGATGGCCCAGTGGTCGGCGGCCTCAATGGGGCCCTTGCCGTCCACCGGCTGGCCCAGCGCGTCCACCACGCGGCCGATCATGGCCTCGCCCACGGGCACGGACACCACGCGGCCCGTGCGCTCCACGGTGTCGCCCTCCTCGATGCCCGCGTCGCTGCCCAGCATGACCACGGCCACGGAGTTCTCCTCCAGGTTCAGGGCCATGCCGTAGGCGCCGGTGGAAAAGCGCACCAGCTCGTTGGCCATGCACTTTTCCAGGCCGGAGACCCGGGCGATGCCGTCGCCGATCATGAGCACCGTGCCGGTCTCGCTCTGGTCGATCTTCTGCTCGTAGTGCTTGATCTGAGCCTTGATGATTTTCGATATTTCTTCGGGCTTCAATTGCATCCTGTCAGCCTTCTTTCATTTTGGGTAACACCGCGTCTCACGCCTCGTCCGCCAGGCGGCGGCGCATGAGATCCAGCCTGTGCCGGATGGTGTTGTCATAGCGGCGGCCCTCCATGTCCACTCTGAGGCCGCCCATGACGGCGGGATCAATGTGTATGAGCAGCTCCACCCGCTTGCCGGCGATTTCGCCCAGCTTTTTCGCGAGCGACGCGCGCTGGGCGTCGGTAAGCGGCGCGGCGGCGGTCACACGGGCCTCCACGACGCCCTTCTCCTGGCACCAGCGGGCGTGGAAATGGCGCGCGCAGTCCGGCAGTTCGGAAAGCGCGCCGCGCTCCAGCAGCAGCTTCATGAAGTTGAGCACATAGGGATGAACCCGGCCGCGGAACGCCTCGTCCAGGATGCCCAGGCGCTCCTCCTTGCTGAGGGCGTGGGTCTGCAGCAGCTGGACATAGCGCGGCTCGCCGCCCAGGCTCTCCCGCAGCGCGTTCATCTCTTCGTGTATGGTGTCGATGAGGTTCTCATCCTTCGCCAGGTCAAAGAGCCCCTCGCCGTATTCTCTGGCCAGCTCCGTCATGCCTTGTCACCCGCGTTTCGGATAAATTCGTCCACGAGCTTGTCCTGATCCTTCGCGTTCAGTTCACGGCTGACCATCTGCTCGGCGATATCCACCGCCATGCCGGACAGCTCCTTCTTCACCTCGGCGAAGGCCTTCACGCGCTCCTGCGCGATCTCGCTCTCGGCGCGGCGAATCATGCCGG
>CADASK010000057.1 GCA_902790495.1 uncultured Eubacteriales bacterium | reverse complement strand
GATAACTCCGCTCGACTTGCATGTGTTAGGCACGCCGCCAGCGTTCGTCCTGAGCCAGGATCAAACTCTTATGTTTAATCCTTTATCATCTCTGACCTGCTCGCTCTCCGCTTCGCTCTCGCTCCGCTTCCTGCGCCCAGATCAGCGATTCACTCTTAGGAATCTGCTGTCTTTTCTTTCTTGCGTTTCGGTTTCCCTGTATCGTTTTCAAGGTTCATTGCCGGCCGCTCTCGCGACGGCTTGTCTATAATACCACCGGTTCGGGGCCTTGTCAACCCCTATTTTAAAGTTTTTTTAGAATTTTTTATCTTTTTGAAACATTCCGAACTTTGCTCCGGAAAGCATCGCGATCATTCCTCCATTTGCGCTCGCTTCCCCTCCTTTTCGTCCAAATCATTCGCTCTTTCTCCCACGCAAAAGGCTCCCATCCTCTCCGGACGGGAGCCTTCATTCGTATTTTTCTCACTTCAGCTGGCCGCTGGCCTTCATCTGCTCGAACTCCTCGCGGGAGATCAGGCAGGTGCGGGGCTTGGAGCCGTCCTGCTGGGACACGATGCCGCGCTTCTCCATCTCATCCACCAGACGTCCCGCACGGGCATAGCCCACGCGCAGGCGGCGCTGGAGCATGGAGGTGGAGACCTGGTGATCCTCCACCGCGATCTCGATGCACTGCATCAGCAGGGACTTGTCGTCGCCCCCGTCGCTGCTGCCGGCGAAATCGTTCGTGGAGGGCATATTGCCGCCCGCGTCCGTCTCCTCGCCGTCCAGGCTGTTGAGCTGCTCGATGATCTCCGGGTCATAATGCGCGGGACAGGTGGCCAGGATGAAGCGCACCACGTTGTTCACCTCGTTGTCCGAGAGGAAGCAGCCCTGGATGCGCGTAGCGGTGAACTGGCCCACGGGCTTGTAGAGCATATCGCCCCAGCCCAGCAGCTGGTCCGCGCCGTTGGAATCCAGGATGGTGCGGCTGTCCACAAAGCTGGTCACCTTGAAGGCGATACGGCTAGGGATGTTGGCCTTGATCAGGCCGGTGATGACGTCCACGGAGGGACGCTGCGTGGCCACGATCAAATGGATGCCCGCCGCGCGCGCCAGCTGGGCGATGCGGCAGATGCGCTCTTCCACGTCGCGCTTGCAGACCATCATCAGGTCGGCCAGCTCGTCGATGATGATGACGATCCTCGGCATCTTCTTCTCCCCCGGTTCGAGGGCGTTGTTGAAGCCGTCGATGTTGCGCACGTTGTGGGTCTTGAACTTGTCATAGCGGCTCATCATCTCATCCACCGCCCAGGACAGCGCGCCGGCCGCCTTGTGCGGGTCGGAGACGACGGGCAGCAGCAGGTGCGGCACGCCGTTGTAGCAGCTGAGCTCGACGACCTTCGGGTCGACGAGGATCATCCGCACGTCCTCGGGCGAGCAGCGGAAGAGGATGCTGTTGATGATGGTGTTGATGCACACCGACTTGCCGGAGCCGGTCGCGCCGGCGATGAGCAGGTGGGGCATTTTCGCCAGGTCGCAGGTGATGGGGGTGCCGGCGATGTCCTTGCCCAGGGCGACGACCAGCGGCTTGGTGGCCGAGCGCATCTCCTGGCTCTCCAGCACCTCGCGCAGGGACACGGTCGCCACCTTGCGGTTCGGGATCTCGATGCCCACCAGGGACTTGCCGGGGATGGGCGCCTCGATGCGGACAGACTTCGCCTCCATGTTCATGGCGATGTTCTGGCCGAGATTGGTCACGCGGTTGACGTTGATGCCCGGGGCCAGCTCCAGCTCAAAGCGGGAGACGGCGGGGCCGTGGGTGATGTGGCGCACCTTGGCCTGCACCTTGAAGGAGGCCAGGGTCTCCTCGAGACGGCGGGCGCGCATCGCGTCCTCCTCCGGGCTGACGCCGATGGGATCCTTCGCCATCTCCAGCAGGCTGACGTCGGGGAAGACGTAGGGCGGCAGCTCCGGCTCCGGCTGGGCCTGGGTCACGCCGAAGGTCTCGTCCGGGTTGTCGGCGGCCTTGATGCGCAGCTCCGGTTGCCAGGCGCTGTGGTTGTCCGCGTCCTTGGGCGGCAGGATGTTGGCCTTGGGCTGCTCCACCTCGTCCTCCCAGGGCAGCGGTTCGTCGTCCGTCCAGGAAGCCGTCGGCTGCTGCAGCTCGGCCTTGCTCATCTCGGTGGTGTGGCGGGCAGCGCGGCGGGAGCGGCCCTCCTTCGCGTCGGCGGGCTGGGCGGCGGGCTGCGCGCCCTGGTTCATCTTCTGCTGCAGCTGTCTCTGCCACGGGGTCACGGGCTTTTCGGCCTCCACCTCCGCGGCTGCCGTCTGCGGCGCGGTCGTGGGCTTCACGGCAGGAGTCTCGGGCAGGGTGTTCATCGGCGCGGTCTTCCGTCCGGCGGGCCTTGCAGCGGACATCCGCCCCGTGCTCTGGGTCTCATTCGGGACGTAGGGCGCGGTAAAGGTGCCCGAGGCGGAGGCCGCGCGGCTGACCGGCATCTGCGGCGTGGTCTGCGGGGCCGTCCAGTCGTTGACCGGGGCCGTGCTGTCCGTCCAGCCGCTCACGGAGGGCTGGGTCTGCCAGGCATCCTCCTCCGCCCGGATGGGAGTCTGCGGCCGCGCGCTCTTGCGCACACGCAGGGCGCTGTCTTTTTCTTCCTTATCATAGTCCGTCTTCGCCTCGGGCGAAGGATTCCAGATCTTGCTCAGCTTGCCCTTCAGGCCGGACACCGCGCCGGTCAGGGCCGGCACAGCGGCGGTCGCCCCGGAGAGGATGCGGCTGGGGCCGTGGGGCCGGATCGGCTGCAGGCTCTCCTCGTTCACGTAGCGGTTCTCCTCGGGCGTCGGCTGGAAGCCGTAACCCACGGGGGTCTGGCCGGCCGTCGCGAAGGCGGGCTGCATGCCCTGCTGGCGCTGGTTCTGGTAGACGGCCTGCTCCTCAAAGGCCTGGGGCACAGCGCGCATGGGCACGGCAGCCCGGCGGCGTTCGGCCTCCTCCACATAGGCGGCGCGCTCGGCCTCGCGGGCTTCCCGTTCCGCCGCGCGCTCCTCCCGGCGCTCCTCGGCGCGGAGCTCATGCTCCTCCCAGCGCTCCTCCAGGCGGCTGTAGAGCTTCCGCCAGTCGATGCGGAGCATGAACAGCAGATCCGCCACCGCCAGCAGGATGCACAGGATGCCGCCGGGCACCGCGCTCAGCGTCTTCCACAGGGGCCAGGCCAGCGCCATGCCGATGAAGCCGCCGCCGGCCCCGCGCTCACGCCCGAAGACGTAGGCGGAGGGCATCATCGCGCCGTAGCCGCCGGCGGTGGGGCTCTCCTGGGCCAGCCAGTCCGGCAGGGCCATGGTCGCGCTGCCGGTGAAGGTGAGCAGGCTCATGGCGCCCAGGAGCAGCGTCAGCATCAGGCAGGTCAGCCCGAAGGTGCGCAGCTTCACCCGGTGCCGGGTGGACGCGATCAGCAGCCAGCCGCCCCAGATCAGCACGGCGGGCAGCGCCAGCGCGCCAATGCCGCACAGACCGCAGCAGAGGTTCCGCAGCGAGGTGAACATCACCCCGCGCAGCTGCAGCGCCACCGCGAGCGCCGACACAACCCCGAGAACAATGAGCGTCAGGCCGCCGCAAAGCCGCGCCGCCATGGTGTCGGCGGAGAGGCTCTGCGCCTTTCTGACCGGGGTTTTTTTCTTCTTCTGAGCCATGTTCATTCCTCCATCGGAAGGGGATTCCGCGCTGCGGCGCGGGCAGGGGGCTTTGCGGTCGCCCCCTGCACCCCTTCGCACCTCCATATGTGTATGCGTTCTGTGCGGCTGCATGGGTTCCGCGCCTGCGGGCGCGGGTCAGGGGCTTTGCGGTCGCCCCTGACAACCCTTCGCTGCCTCCCATCGCATACGTTGCTTAGAGGCTTGTTTATTTCGTCACCATCACCGTGCGCAGAACACCTTCCGTGTCTGCGTGCAGGCGCAGACGATTCTCGCCGCAGAGATAATAGTCGCTGGTGCCCTCAGGCAGGCGCATCGCGTCGGCCTGATCGGCGGTCAAGGTCACCGTGTGATCCGGCTCGCCCAGCACCTTGCGCCAGGCCTCCACCGTGGTCTCCCCGGTGCGGATGCCCCACAGGGCGATGCGATCCGCCCGGATGCCGGTCACCGTATAGCCCTCCAGCTCGGTCACGCGGTCGCCCGCGTCGGGGTTGAAGGGCGTGATCAGCCAGGCGTCGCGCCAGACGCCGTCGTCCGGCTGCACGTAGCGGCCGCCCTCGAACAGGTCGGGATCAGCCGTCAGGCCATCCGCCGCCGCCGTGTCCTTCAGCGCGCCGCCGATCGCTGCGGGCAGGCCGGGCAGACTTCCCGTCTCAGTGCTCGCGCGGATCCGCGCCGCGGCATCCTCGCCGCCCTCGATCAGCTCCCACACGCCCAGGCGCGCGGGCAGGCTGTCCTCCGAGCGGTCGAGCCAGGCCGCCCACTCGTACCAGGGCAGCACCACCGTGCCGGGATGGCCGGCCAGGGTCTCCAGCTGCTCCATCGGGTAGATGAGCGTCAGCGCCTGGGGTGAGACCGTGAAGGTCTCCGGGATCGGCAGCAGCTCGGCGGCCTGCTGGTGCGGGCTCAGCTCCGGCGCCACCGTCTCCTCTAAATAGGTCTCCAGCGCCTGACGAGCCGACGCCGCGTCCGTGAAGAAGGCGTCCAGCGGGAGCAGGCTTCCGTCCCGCAGGTCGATCACGCAGGCCCGGCGGGACTCGGTCACCCGCAGGTCGCGGATCGGGCCGGTCACGGTCAGCTCGCAGCAGAGGATGTCTCCGGTGATCGCCCCGGACCAGCCGGCGACGGTCAGCTTCTTCTCCGAGGAGAGCAGCGCGGCCATCCGCTCGGTGAGCTCCTTCATGCCCAGGGCCTCGCCGATGCGCTGGTTGACGGTTTCCTCCAGCGCGGCGTCTCCCAGTCCGGTCACCTGCGGCCAGCGCAGGCTGTGGCCCATCAGCTCCAGGCTGCGCTCCTCCAGCCGCGCCGCGGAGGCCGTCGAAGCTTCCTGCGCCAGCGTACCGGCGGGGCTCAGCAGCAGCGCGAGACACAGACCGATCATGATGCAGCGCATCAGGCGGAAAGATTTCATAGAATCATCATCCTCCTGTAACATATATTCTACAACATTTCACAAATTTTCGCAAGTTCTTCACGCATGTTTTTGAAAGAAGTGTAACGACAAACCCCTTCTTTCGCGATCATGCGTTCGGTTTCCTGTCCGGAATGCGCCGCTGACCGGACTTTCCAGCCCGCCGCGCTTCCTTTTTATATAACGCGCGACGCCGCCGTCTCCTTCCCGGCCCGGGCCGTTTCTCCGCGTCCAGGCGCGCCGGAACGCCCGTTTACCTCCAAAAGGCCCCGATGACCGCCGTCCGCGGCCCTTGCTGTGCGAAAAAAAACACCGGATCGAAAAAAAACAGAAAAAATGTGACAAATTGATTTCATAAGTTCTTGATTTTTTCGCGAATATATATTACAATTCTAAATGGTATTGTAGCATGAGTGAAATCTGCGGTGCTTCACATGTCCGCAGACAGCATGGAGGGTGATCTGATGGGCAAGCGGATTCTGTTAGTGGATGACGAACCGCTCATCCTGAAGGGTTTGAAATATACCCTGGAGCAGGAAGGTTACGAGACGGACTCCGCCCTGGACGGTGAGGAAGCGCTCGAGAAGTTTTTTGACGATCCCTGCGATCTGATTTTATTGGACGTGATGCTGCCCAAGATGGACGGCATTCAGGTCTGCCAGCGCATCCGCGAGCACAGCAATGTGCCGATCATTATGCTCACCGCCAAGGGCGAGGACATGGACAAGATCCTCGGCCTGGAGTACGGCGCGGATGATTATATCCCCAAGCCCTTCAACATCCTGGAGGTCAAGGCCCGCATCAAGGCCATCCTGCGCCGCGCCGGCGCGACGCCGCCTCCCACGGAGGAGAAGCGCGTGATTCGCGTGCGCGATCTGGAGGTCAACCCGATCAAGCGCACCGTGACCCTGGGCGGCAAGGATGTGAAGCTGACCGCAAAGGAGTTCGACCTGCTGCAGCTGTTCATCAACAACCGCGGCAAGGTCTTCACCCGCAAGCAGATGCTGGAGACCGTCTGGAAGTACGACTACACGGGCGACGACCGCACGGTGGACGTGCACATCCGCCGCCTGCGTGAGAAGATCGAGCACGACACGGCCAATCCCGAATTCATCTTCACCAAGTGGGGAGTTGGTTACTATTTCACGGACCAGGACTGAGCGTGGGCCGCGGATTGGCATCCGGGCGCAGATCCTGGTAGCCTTTCTGCTGATCATCACGGTTTCCTTTGGCGTGATGGCCTCCCGTCTCACCTCCTTTGTCAGCAACTATCTGTATGAGCAGCGCATCCGTCAGGACAGTCTCTCCGTTGAGCGGCTGGCTTCGACTGTTGCGCCTCTTTTTCAGTCTGTGCGAAGCGACGCCCTGGACGAGCTGCTGATGACCAGCGGCGGCGAGATGGGCGGCAGGCTGATGGTGCTGGACAACGACGGCAAGGTGCAGTATGACAGCTTCTCCGCCCTGATGGGCACGAGGCTGCAGCTGCCGGAGGTGCTGGCCATTCTCACCGGAGGAGAGAACACAGGCTACGGCATTCACCATCCCTCGGGCGAGGGCGAGGCCGTGGCCTATTGCGCTGCGCGCCTGACCGGCACCGGCGGCACCCTGGGTGTGCTGCTCTACGCCTCCACCGTCACCGAGATGATGAACTCCCTGCAGGGCGTGGAGCGGCAGCTGATCATGGTCTTCGCGGCCATGGCCCTGGTGGCGGTGGTCGCGGCCTTCCTCGTCTCCCACGTGCTGACCCGGCCTATCACCGCCATGACCCGCACCATCGACCGCATGGGCCAGGGCGACCTGAGCGTGCGCGTGCCCGAGCAGGGCTCCAAGGAGATCTGGAACCTGGCCAAGAGCTACAACACCATGGCCGAGCAGCTGGAGACCCTCGACCGCAGCCGCAACCAGTTCGTCTCCAACGCCTCCCATGAGCTGAAGACCCCCATGACCACCATGAAGATCCTGCTGGAGAACGTGATCTACCAGCCGGACATGCCCGCCGAGGTGCGCAACGAATTCCTGCAGGACATGAACCACGAGATCGACCGGCTGACCAACATCATCTCCGACCTGCTGACCCTCACCCGCATGGACTCCAAGGCCATGGAGCTGAACCCCTCGGCCTTCGACTTCTCCCAGAGCTGCGAGGACACCCTGCGCCTGCTGCGGCCCCAGGCCGAGAAGCGCAGCCAGCGCCTCACCGGCAAGATCGACCCCGCCATCACCCTGGTGGGCGACAAGGTCAAGCTGGAGCAGGTCATCTACAACCTGGTGGAGAACGCCATCAAATACACCCCGGACGGCGGCGCCATCACCGTGAGCATGGGCCGGCGCGGCAGCCAGGCCGTGCTGAGCGTGCGCGACAACGGCGTCGGCATCCCCGAGGACGACCAAAAACACATCTTCGAGCGGTTCTACCGCGTGGACAAGGCCCGCTCCCGGGAGACCGGCGGCACCGGCCTTGGGTTGAGCATCGTGCGCCAGCTCGTCACCCTGCACGGCGGCTCCATCGCCGTGGAGAGCAAGCCCGGCAGCGGCTCCACCTTCACGGTGAAGCTGCCCCTGCGCCAGGCTGAGCGCGCCGGAAAGGAGGGCTGAGGCATGGATACGAAAAACAAGAAGCGTCTCAGCTGTCTCTCGGCCGCGCTCCTGCTGGCCTGCGCCCTCCTGGCGCTGACCGCCTGCGCGCCCCACCGCTCCGTCACCCTGGTGGAGGCCACCCTCGTGCCTGGGGCGAACACCCTGCTGCCCGAGGCCGTGGACGACAGCGCCCTGCGCCAGTCCGCCGCCGCGACCCTCTGGTTCCGCTACCGGGAGGAGCCGCTGCTGGCCCCGGAGACCCGCACCGTGACCCGTCTGCCCAGCCAGAGCTATGAGACCGCCCTGATCACCGAGCTGCTCTCCGGCCCCGCCGCCCGCTCCTCGGAGCTGACCGGCCTCTTCCCCGCCGGCACCCGCGTGCTCTCCACCGTGACCCAGGGCCGCACCCTGTTCGTCACCCTGTCCGCGGAGGCCCTCAATCCCCTGCCCGACGAGCCGGTGGACTGGCAGGAGGACGACGCCTGGCGCGTGGAAGCGCCCCTGCGCCGCCGCCTGACCATGCAGAGCCTCGTCGCAACCCTGACGGAAAACTGCGAGATTGACAACGTGCAGGTGCTCATTTCCGGCGGGGACAACACCCTGGGCTCCCTGCGGCTGCGGCAGAATTACTTCCTGGATGATTCCGAGGACAGCGTCCTCACCCAGCCCATGGCCCGGGACGAGAGCCTGCTGCTCACGGGCCCCGTGACCCTGCGCACCGTGTTCGCCTGCTGGCAGCGGCGCGACTGGGCGCGGCTGTACCTGTACCTGGCCTCCGGCGACGCAGCCACGGGCCTCGGACGGCCTGTGTACCAGGATTTCGTCACCACCATGGAGGCCCTGCCCCAGGTGATCGCCTTCACACTCTCGGATGGCTTTGTGCGCCAGGGCGGCGACAGCGCCACCTTCACCGCGGACGTGCAGCTGCGCGACGCGGCCGGGGAGACCCGGCGGAACGGGGCCGTCCTGCGCCTCAAGCGCGAGAGCGGGCTGTGGAAGATCACGCAGTCGCAGCTGACCGGCTGGCTGGAGGTGGAGTGATGATGCGAAACGCCTCCCGCCGCGCCCTGTGCGGCCTGCTCGCCCTGTGTGTCCTCCTCGCCTGCTCCGCCTGCTCGGACAGCGCTGTCATCGACACGCCCTCCGTCTCCGCGACCCTGCCGCCCGCCGCCGCGCGCTATGAAGCCCCGGCCGGGGACGGCGACATGACCTACGTGGCCTCCCTGCCGCTCTACCTGCCCTCCCGGGACGGGAAGCGGCTGATCGCCCGGCTGACCGACGTGCCCCTGGATCACAGCGCGCCCGCCGCCCGGGACCTGGTGCAGGCCCTGCTCACCGCGCCCGCCGACGACAGCGTGCTCTCCCTGGGCCGCGGCGAGGTCAGCCTGCAGGGCTATTCCACCCAGCCGGTGGAGCTCTCGGCGGGCGTGTGCACGGTCAACCTCGGCTCCCAGGCCCTGGCCCTCGAGTCTAGCTCCCTGTACGCCGTAGCCCACGCCCTCGCCTCCACCCTGGCCGCCGCCGGGGATATCCGCGCGGTCAACCTGCTGGTGGCCGACCAGGCCGTGAGCTACGACGTGGCGGGCAACCTGCCCTCCGGCTCCGTGTCCGCCAGGCCCGGCGAGGAGCTGGCCGCCCTCTGGGACGCCCTCGACGCCCGCCGGACGCCCCTGGGCCAGGACCCCGCCACCGTGCCCCTCTCCGCCACCGCGACCCTGTACTTCCCCCTGGAGGGCGGGCAGGGCTTCATGCCGGAGACCCGCAACCTCACCTTCAGCGGGCAAACCCCGCAGCAGCTGGCCCTGGGCCTTTTGTCCGCCCTCTCCGCCGGCCCCCAGTACCTCTCGCCCGCCATGGACATGCCCGCGCTGACGGAGCTGCTCACCCGCGAGCCCGAGGTCTCAGAGCTGCCCGAGGGCGGCCGGCTGATCACCCTCGTGTTCGACGAGGCGCTGGCCCAGTGGATCAGCGAGGTGGGCATGGAGCCCAGCTGCCTGTGCGCCTCCCTCGTGTGGACGCTGACCACCTTCATCCCCTCGGTGGGCGCGGTGCGGATGATCATCGGCTCCACCATGACGACCCTGCTGCAGAGCGAGGTCATGGGGCACCTGAACTTTGAGAACGGCCTCATGCGCCGCCGCCACTTCCGCGACGGCCTTAAGGAGCAGCTGCAGGTCTACCTGCGCAGCGGCAGCCGGCTGACCGGCGTCACCCGCGTGGTGAATGCCCAGGACGCGCTGAATCCCCGCGTCATGCTGACCGAGCTGATCCGCACGCCCACCGCCGCCGAGCTGGACGAGGGCCTCGCCTCGCCCCTGCCCGAGGGCCTGGACGAAACCGATATCCTCGGCGTCAGCGCCGAGGAGGATACCCTGCTGATCAACCTCTCCCCCAGGTTTGAAACCCTGCTGCGCCGCCAGCCGGAATTGGAGCAGGTCGCCTGCTACGCCATGCTGGTGACCCTGTGCGAAAACCTGGGCTACAGCCGCGCCCGGTTCTATTTCACCGGCCAGCAGCGCGAGCGCCTCGGCGGGGATCTGTACTGGGCCGGTGAGTTCCTGCTCAACCGCGCCCTGATTGACGACAACAGGGGGTGAGCGATTGCCCGCCGTTTCCACCATCTGCCGCGCGCTGGCACTGCCTCTGGCCATGCTCGCGCTGCTGCTTCCCGCGCCCTGGAACGCCCTGGCGCTGCTGCTGTGCGCCGCCTGCGCCGCCCGCCTGTGCGCGTCCCTCGCCGCCGCGAAGCCCTACCGTGACCCCAACTGGGACATCGCGCCCACCCGGCCCGACACCGATCCGGAGACTTGCGAGGGCCTGGTGATCGACCCCCGCCTCCTCACCGGCGGCCTGCGCCGCAGTGCCCGCGTCTGGATGGGCGGCCAGCCCATGGACGGCGCGAAGCTGCGCTCCCTGCCCGGCGCGCCGCTCTTCTCCGCCGCCTGCGCCCTGACCCTCGAGGAGGCCCTGGCCCTCACCGGCAGCGACCCCGACAGCCTCCGCGCCTGGCAGACCGCCATCGGCATCCGCCCGGAGCGCCTGCGCGCTCAGTTCCCCCGTGTGGAGGACGCGAAGATCGAGGGCTTCCGCGGCGCGGTGGTGCGCGACGGCGCGGCGGAGCGGGCCTACTTTGTCGGCTCCTCGGAGCTGATGCACGTGTGCACCGCCATCCTGGACGAGCGTGGCCAGACCCGGCCGGTCCTGGCGGGCGACCGCAAGCGCGCGGAAACCCTGCCCTCCGGCCTCCTGTGCTACGCCACCTCCCTGGTGGAGGACGGCAAGCTGACCGGCCTGACCTGGCTGGGCGGCGCGCAGCCCCTGGCCGAGTGGACGCCCGACGCGGAGGCCATCGCCGCCGCCCAGGCCCTGCAGGAGACCATTCCCCTCTGCTATGATCCCGCCGCCGCGGACGCGGAGGCCATCGCCGCCGCGCTGATGCCCTCGCTGCCGCCCGCGCGGGTAGGCGCGCGCCTGGTCACCGTGACCCCGCGCGACCCGGAGCACACCCGCCTTCATCTGCCCGAGCCCTCCGTCATCGAACGCTGGCGTCTCCACGCCCGGACCGGCCGCAGCCGTGCCCTGGCCCTGATCGCCGCCAGCCTCGCCGCCGCCCTGCCCGCAGCGGCCGCCCTGTGCAGCCTTTCGGGCTTGAACCTGCTGCCGGGACTGCTGGCCCTGGCGTCGGCGCTGCTGCCCTGCGCGGGCTTTTACCTGGCCTCCCGGGAGGAGCTGCGGCCCGTCCGCCAGTCCCCCGCGCCGGCCCTGCTGGGGCTGAGCCTGCTGCCACCCTTCGTCACCGCGCTGATGCTGGCGCTGCTCACCGGCACCGTCGAGGCCGCCGCCCTGCTGACCGCGGGCATCTGCGCGGCCTGGGGTCTGGGGCTGCTTTCCGCGCTGTTCCTGACGGCCTCCATCCGTGACGACGAGACCCGCAAGCGCGACGAGCTGATCCTTGCCGCGGCCGCGCTGGTCATCCCGCTGCTCACGGCCCTCACCCAGGGCGGACAGCCCGGGGCCTGGCTGGGGCTGCTGTTCGGGCTGGTGCTGGGCATCCTCTGCGGGATTCTCCGGCAGCTCATCGCGAGAATCTGACCGGCTCCGGCTTCAAAAAAGCCTGCAAATAAAAAGTCAACCCCCTAAGGGCTGAAAATTTGCAGGAGAACAGGAGCGAAAGATGTGTACGACAAACAGACCACCAGGGTAGGTG
>CADASK010000056.1 GCA_902790495.1 uncultured Eubacteriales bacterium | reverse complement strand
TGCCTCTACTGTGTATTTCGCTTTCATTGACATTAAAACTCCCCCTGAATAACACTGGTTTGTATTTTTCCAGTGTCTACTTCAGGGGGAGCATATCAGAGGCAGCTCCTTTGAGACTTTACGCTTTCTTCTCTGGGCCGTCGGTCAGGAAATCCTTGACCTTGGCCGCGGCGCCCTTCACGCCGTCGACGATCTTCTCGTCCACGTCGGTCTTGTCCAGCAGCTCCTGGGCCTTGTCCTTGAGGCCCTTGGCGCCGTCGACGATCTTCTCGTCCACGTCGGTCTTGTCCAGCAGCTCCTTGGCCTTATCCTTGAGGCCCTTCGCGCCGTCGACGACCTTCTCGTCGATATCGGTCTTGTCCAGCAGCTCCTTGGCCTTGTCCTTGAGGCCCTTGGCGCCCGCGACGATCTTCTCGTCGATATCCGTCTTGTCCAGCAACTCCTGCACCTTGCCGCGCAGCGCGTCCAGCGGTTTCTTGTCAGCCATGGCGTCCGTCTCCTTTGCGTCGTGATCATGCCCATAGGGTCGATGCTACAATTATATTCAAGTGGGGCGGTTTGGTCAAGATTTGAGCTGTTCTTTCCATGGATACATATTTTATTCAACAATTTGCAATTTTTTTGAAACATTTTACACGTTTTCGCTTGCCCAAGCGGGTTATCCATGGTATGATAGAGGGAGCATAGGAGGAGTGTGGAAGCATGCGCAGAGTGGCGGTGATCACCGGCGGCACGCGCGGCATCGGCTGGGCCTGCGCGCAGGCCTTTGCCCGCAGCGGATGGACAGCACTCCTGCTGTGGAACAGCCGCGAAGAAACCGCGCGGGAGCGGGAAGCCGCCCTCCGCGGGGAAGGCCTGGACGCTGCGGCGCTGCGATGCGATGTGAGCGACGCGGCCCAGGTCCGGCAAGTGTTTGCGGAGATCGAGGGGCGCTGGCACCATGTGGACGCCCTGGTCAACTGCGCGGGTATCGCGCACATCGGCCTGTTTCAGGATACGGACGAGGAGACCTGGCGGCGGATCATGGCGGTCAACCTCGACGGGGCCTACCGCTGCGCCCGGGCCGTGCTGCCAGGCATGATCAGCCGCAGGAGCGGCTCCATCATCCAGATCGCCAGCATGTGGGGCGAGGTCGGAGCCTCCTGCGAGGTGGCCTACTCCGCGTCCAAGGCGGGGCTGATCGGCCTGACGAAGGCCCTGGCCAAGGAGGTCGGCCCCAGCGGGGTGCGCGTCAACTGCGTCTCGCCCGGAGTCATCGACACTGAGATGAATGCCGAGCTCTCCCCGGAGGCCCTGCGGGAGCTGGCGGAGGAGACGCCGCTGGGCCGCATCGGCACGCCGGAGGACGTGGCGCGAGCCGTGCTCTTCCTGGCGGGGGAGGACAGCGCCTTCATCACCGGCCAGGTGATCGGCGTCAGCGGCGGGCTAGTGGTATGAAAATACCCTGCAAACATATGGGGAAGAAAACACGTTATACCATCGTCAGATGAATGAAGACGAGAGGTTCCGTCGGAGCCTTGCGTCCTTTGCAGGATAGGAGCCCGGGCATCGGCCAACCGTGACCCGGACTGGGAGGAGGACAAACCTATGAAGAGAATCCTCGCGGCACTGCTGTGCCTGATGCTGGCGCTGACCCTGGTGCCCGCGCCGGCGGCGCAGGCGGCCTACGGCACGGCCACGGTCACCGGAGGCTGGCTGGTGCTGCGCGCCAGCCCGTCCTTTGACGCGCAGATCATCGCGAGCTACTATACCGGCACGGTGGTCACGGTCATCGGCATCACCGGCTCCTGGTATCAGGTCACCACGCCGGACAACAACATCGGCTACATGTACAGCGCGTACCTGATGACAGGCTCGGGTCCTTCCCCGTCGCCGGTGACCCCGGTGACGCCGACCACATCCACCAGGGCCTACGTCTACGCCAGCAACGGCGGCAACGTGCGCCTGCGCAGCGGCCCCGGCCAGAGCTACGGCATCATCGGCTCCTACCGCGTGGGCACCCAGGTGACCATCCTGAACCCCGGCACCTACTGGCACTACATCTCGGTGGGCGTCCAGACCGGCTACATGATGGCCAAGTACCTGGTGGGCACCTATCCGCACGGCGGCAGCGTCTACCCGAACGGCGGCGGCAGCGGCATGGTGCCCACCGGCGGCACCACGGCCTACGTCTACGCGGCCAACGGCAAGCCTGTGCGCCTGCGCTCCGGCCCCGGCACCAAGTACAGCATCCTCACGGCCTACAACGTGGGCACCCAGGTGACGGTGCTGCAGCGCGGCTCCACCTGGAGCTACATCCGCGTGGGCACGGTTGAGGGCTACATGATGACCCGGTACCTCACCGCCTCCGGCCCCATCAACCCCATCAACCCCATCAACGACAACATCGTGCGCTCGGTGGCGCTGAACACCGTCTCCCCGTCGGTGGGCACGGTGCTGACCTGCGCCATCTCGCCGACCTCGGTGAGCGTCTCCTACCAGTGGATGAACGACCTGGGCCAGATGCTGGGCTACAGCAGCAACTACCAGGTGCAGGCCAGCGACTACGGCCGCCGCATCCGCGTGCAGGTCTACGGCACCAACGGCACCCAGGGCAGCGCGGTCAGCTCCTACACCAACCCGGTGGGCTCCACCTGGCCGATCACCCTGCCCACCACGGTGCCGGTCATCCCGACCGTGCCGCCGGTGGTCACGGCGCCGCCCATTTCCAGCACTGCGCTGACGAGCGTGACGCTCTCCAGCAGCGCGCCCATCGCGGGCACGGTGATCAGCGCCCAGGCGATTCCCTACGGCGCGACCGCGCATTACATCTGGTACCGCGACTCCGTGGCGGTGGGAAGCGGCGCAACCTTTGCAACCTCCGCGGCGGATGTCGGCCACACCCTGATGGTGGTGGCCACCGGCAGCGGGCTGTACACGGGTATGGCCAGCGCGGTGGTGAACGTGCAGCCGGGCTTCTCCACGAGCCACGGCATCGACACCACGAGCTACTACCCCCTGCCCTCATCCTCTGATTCCAGCGGCTTCAGCACGAGCACCGACACCGGTGCCGGCAATGTGGGCGGCGGCACAGTCTACTGGCCGTCGGGATTCTGAGAGAGCCTTCAGCCACCGCGTTCTCAACCGGGAGCGCGGTGGTTTTTGCATGGGCAAAGGGCAAAGCCTGCGCGAAACCAGGTACATAAAGCATCTTTGCAATCCCGACAACCTGTGCTATAATGCATCTGCTCCCGTGAACGGGAGCGCGGAGAGCGGAGTGAATTCACTTGAAGGATATGATCAAGGACCTGTCCAAGGATATCTGGAACGTCCCCAACGCGCTCACCATGCTGCGTCTCGCGCTGGTGCCTGTTTTTATTGTGGTATATATGACCGGCCATCCCTACTGGGCGCTGGCCGTGTACGTGCTGGCGTCGCTGACCGACGCCCTGGACGGCTACCTGGCCCGCTCCCGGAACCAGATCACGGGCTTCGGCAAGCTGATGGATCCCCTGGCGGATAAGCTGATGGTCATCTCGGCCCTGGTCTGCCACCACCTCAACGGCGTGATTCCGCTCAGCGCCATCGTGATCGTCGCGGTGAAGGAGTGCATCATGATCGTCGGCGGGCTGTGCCTGCTCAACCGCGGGCTGGTGGTCTACAGCAACATTGTGGGCAAGACGGCCACGGTCTTCTTCGTGCTGACGATGGTCGCGGGCTTCTTCCACAAGGAGCTGGCCGCCGCGGGCTTCCCCCTGGACACCATCCTGCTCTGGTGCTCGGTGACGCTGAGCGTGACCGCGCTGATCGTCTACGTCTTCTGGACGGTGAAGCAGCTGGATCTGATGAAGGGGAAGAAAAGCTGAGCAACGGATGGGTATAAGAAAACAGGAGCCTTCTGCAAGGAGACTCCTGTTTTTGTTGTCAGCACGGGTTTCGCGTAAGGGGTTATACCCCCGCGCAATCCCTCGCCACCGCAATGCCCGTGGCGCTGGCCTGCATCAGGCCGCGGGTGACGCCCGCGCCGTCGCCGATGGCGTACAGGCCCTCCACGCCGGTCATGAAGCGGCTGTCCACCTGCACCCGGGAGGAGTAGAACTTGACCTCCACGCCGTAGAGCAGGGTGTTCTTGCTGTACAGGCCCGGGGCCAGGTGGTCGAAGGCCCGCAGCGCCTCCACGATGCTGGTCAGGTGGCGGGAGGGCAGCACGAAGCTCAGGTCACCCGGCACGGCGGTGGTCAGCGTCGGGATGGTGGTGGACTTCTCGAGGCGTCCGCGGGTGGTGCGGCGGCCCTTGAGCAAGTCGCCCAGGCGCTGCACCATGATGGGGCCGCCGGTGAGCATGTTCGCCAGCTGCGCCACATACTGGCCGTACTCGATGGGCTGGTCGAAGGGCTCGGTGAAGGCGGTGGACACCAGCATCGCGAAGTTGGTATTGCCCGTGCGCAGGGACTGATCCTCATAGCTGTGGCCGTTGACCACCGCGAGGCCGCCCTCGTAGTGCTCCTCGGAGACCACGCCGCCGGGGTTCATGCAGAACGTGCGCACCTTGTTCTCGTAGGTGTCCGAGTAGTAGATCAGCTTGGCCTCGTAGAGATGGCGGGTCAGGTGATCCATCACCGCGTTGGGCACTTCGACGCGCACGCCGATGTCGACCTCGTTGTTGTGGGTCTTGAGGCCCAGGCGGTTGACCTGGTCGGCCAGCCACTCCGCGCCGCCGCGGCCGGGGGCCACCACGACCTTGTCCGAGATGGCGGTGAAGGGCTCGCCCTTGCGCGGCACGAAGCGCACGCCGCAGACCTTGCCGTTCTCCACCAGGATGTCGGAGGCGGTGGTCAGCTCCATGAACTCGGTGTGGGTCTGGCTGACGAGGTAGTCGTGCATGCCGCCCAGCACCTTCATGGCGTTCTCGGTGCCCAGGTGGCGCACGGGGCAGGGCACCAGGCGGATGTTGTACTTGCTGGCCTCGTAGGAGATCTCATCCACCTTGCGGTCGTCCAGGCCGTGCACCTCGGTGGGCGCGCCGAACTTCAGGTAGATCTCGTCCGCGTGGCGGATCAGCTCCATGGCGCGGTCGTGGCCCACGTACTCGCTGATGTGGCCGCCCACCTCGTCCGAGAGGGACAGCTTGCCGTCGGAGAAGGCGCCCGCGCCGGCCCAGCCGTGCACGATGCCGCAGGGATCGCAGTGGACGCAGTGGCCCAGCTTGCGGGCGGGGCAGTCGCGGCTGGCGATGGCGTGGCCGGTGTCCGCGATGAGCACATGGCTCTCCGGCTTCAGCCGGGTGATCTCCAGCGCGGTGAAGATGCCCGCAGGCCCCGCGCCGATGATAACGATGTCATAATTCCGGGTTTCCATGGTTGATAGCTCCTTTAAAGGTCGTTGTGCATCAGCTGAAGCCCGCGTACCAGATCGGCGGCGCGCGCCTCCGCCTCCATCGGCAGGGTCACGGCGTAGAGCCCTGCCTCCGTCTGCAGATGACACCTCACGGTGTCCGCGCCGGCCATGCGCACGGTCTCCCGGCCGGCCAGCAGCACGCCGGGCTGCGCGGTGATGCGGTAGCCATTTTTGCTCAGGAGGGACAGCGCCCGGGCCGGGTAAATGCTCTCGGCGATCAGCGCGGTGCCGTCGGGCGCGGTGTAGACCAGACGGGCCACCCGGGCAAAGCCGCCCTCGAAGGCCGCGTCATAGCTGGCGGCGCTCACCAGCGTCCAGTCGGAGCGGGGCGCGCAGGCCAGCACCGGGGCCGGGAAGTCCGCGATCAGCCGGGTGATGTCGCCCTGGCCGCTGACGTGGATGGCCGGCGAGGCCGTGAGCAGCGGCTGGGGCGCGGCGGGGGCGGCGATGTCCTGGGGCTGCCCCATGATGACCGCCAGCAGAAAGATGGCGGCGAGGATCAGGGTGAGGAGGAAAGCGCCCAGGGCGCGGAGGAGGCGCAGGGGATGGAAGCGCCTGGCAGGTGCGGAGGAGATAGGCTTCACCTCCCGTGAAAAGCCCTGCCGGTAGGGGCAGGGACTTGAAGCATCAGAATTCGCAGTTCATGGGGGTGCGGGCGTAGGGGATGACGTCGCGGATGTTGTCCACGCCGGTGAGGTAGATCAGCAGGCGCTCGAAGCCCATGCCGAAGCCGGAGTGGGTGCAGTCGCCGAAGCGCCGCAGGTTGACGTACCAGTACATCTGCTCCTTGGAGATGCCCAGCTCGTCCATGCGCTTGGTCAGCAGGTCGTAGCGGTCCTCTCTCTGGCTGCCGCCCATCAGCTCGCCCGCGCCGGGCACCAGCAGGTCGACGGCGGACACGGTTTTGCCGTCGTCGTTCTGGTACATGTAGAAGGCCTTGATGTCCTTGGGCCAGTTGTACACGAACACAGGGCTGTGGAAGTACTCCTCGGTGAGGTACTTCTCGTGCTCCTTGGCGGTGTCCTCGCCGTACTTCGGCTCGAACTGGAAGCGGTCCTTCACCTCGCGCAGGATGGTGATGGCCTCGTCGTGGGTGATGCGGGCGCACCTGGCGTCCTTGAGGGAGGTCAGCTTGTCGATCAGCCCGCCGCCGGTGAACTTGTCCAGGAAGGCCAGCTCGTCGGGGCACTTTTCCAGCACGGTGGAGACGATGTACTTCAGGAACTCCTCCTCGATGTCCATCAGCTGATGGATGTCGCAGAAGGCGATCTCCGGCTCGATCATCCAGAACTCGGCCGCGTGGGTCTTGGTGTTGCTGTTCTCGGCGCGGAAGGTCGGGCCGAAGGTGTACACCTTGGAGAAGGCCAGGGCGAAGGTCTCCGCCTCCAGCTGGCCCGTCACGGCCAGGGAGGTGGGCTTGCCGAAGAAGTCCTCCGCGGGATCGGCCTTCACGCCCTGGGGCAGGGTGGTCACGGTGAAGGTGTTGCCCGCGCCCTCGGCGTCGTTGGAGGTGATCAGCGGGGTATGGACGTACACATAGCCGCGGTCCTGGAAGTAGGTGTGGATGGCCATGCTGGCCACGGAGCGCACGCGGAACACGGCCTGGAACAGGCGGGTGCGCGGGCGCAGGTAGGCGATCTCGCGCAGGAATTCCACGCTGTGGCGCTTGGGCTGCAGCGGGTAATCCTCGGGGCAGTCGCCCTCCAAGGTGATGGCGCTGGCCTGCAGCTCGGGGGTTGTGGGATCCTTGTAGGAGGGAACCACCTTGCCCACCACGGTCACCGCCGCGCCGATGTGCAGGGCGCTGACGGTGTCGTAGTCCGCGAGGGTATTGTCATACACAACCTGCGGGTTCTTGAAGCAGGTGCCGTCGTAGAAATCGATGAAGCCGATGTTCTTCTGCCTGCGGTGGTTGCGAATCCAGCCCTGCAGGCAGACCTCCTGCCCCTGAAGCTCCTCCAGGTGCTCCTTCAGCTCGCGCGTGGTGATGATCTGCATGGCGTATCCCTCCGGGATTGTATTTCATTTCGATGCTGTATGGCTATATGGCCGCGGCCTGAGCTGCGACGTTGGTATTTTACCATCATTGGGATGGAATTGCAAGGAGGAGTGCGGCCCGGGCCTTCACTCCGCGGAGAGCAGCTCGATGTGGAAGTTCAGCTCCCGGCCGGCCATCTCGTGGTTGGCGTCGAAGGTGATGGTCGTGTCGTCCCTGGCCTGCACCTTCACGGGGAAGGGCTGGCCATACTGGTTCTGCAGGTAGACCCGCTCGCCGGCGCTCAGGTGCTCCGAGCCGGGCAGCTGGGCGATGGGCAGGGTGAAGATGGCGGAGGGGTCGGGCTGGCCGTAGGCCTCCTCGGGCATCAGGTGGACGTCCACCGCCTGGCCGACCTCCATGTCGGCGACGGCGGCGTCAAAGCCCCGGATCATCATGCCCGCGCCGCAGATGAACTCCAGCGGCTCGCCCCGGTCGTAGGAGGAATCGAACTGGGTGCCGTCGTTGTAGGTGCCGCGGTAGTGGGTGCGCACCTTCTTGCCGACGTTTTTGCCCTGCAGGCTGTGGGGGCAGCCGCCGCAGGCAGCGTTCTCGCCGCAGCCGCCTTCGCCGCAGCCGCCGTCCTCGCCGTGATGGTCACAGTTGGCGCCGCTGTTCACCAGCTCGCCGCGCAGGTAAGCCTGCACCGCCTCGTCGGCGTCGCCCTCGGCCCCGGCGCACAGCTCGATGCCGCGCTCGGCCAGCGCCGCCTGGGCGCCTCCGCCGATGCCGCCGCAGATGAGCACGTCGATGGCCTGGTCGTTCAGCAGGCCCGCGAGGGCGCTGTGGCCGCTGCCGCCCGAGCCGAGGATCTCGGTGCGGACGATCTTGCCGTCCTCGATATCATAAACCTTGAACTGTTCCGTGTGGCCGAAGTGCTGAAAGACCTGTCCGTTGTCATAGGTGACCGCAATGCGCATCTTGTATCCTCCTCGTTCGTTGAGACGCGGGCCTGAGCCGCGCAAAAGGTATTATAGCATGGATTCGCGATTCGGTACAGCCCGCGCGTCTTGCATTTTCGGTTTGGCTATGCTATACTGCTTTCACACGCCGGAGTGGTGGAATTGGCAGACGCAACGGATTCAAAATCCGTCGCTGGCAACAGCATGCGGGTTCGACCCCCGCCTTCGGCACGGGAAAACCCCTCGCTTTTCGAGAAGCGAGGGGTTTTCCTATTCTCCAATTTATAAATCTATTCTGGCAGCAGGGGATTCCGCGCCTGCGGGCGCGGGCAGGGGGCTTTGCGGTCGCCCCCTGCACCCCTTCGCGTCGCCTTTATTGGCAGCCACTCGCATGGCCAACAAGGGGCTCTATGCGATTGTTGCCGCATGGTACCAAAAGCGTGTGCGGGGGGTCCGGGGGACACACGTCGCAACGTGATGTCGCTGCCGCTTTCGCCTCACTGAAAACTCCACACTGTCGCCTCACTGAAAACTCCACACTGTGGAGTTTTCCGGGCGTTCGGCGCCCCCGGTGTCCTTTGCTACTTTCCCACATGGGAAAGTAGAGCCATCAACTTACGACGGCAAAGGGCTTTATCTTTCAGATAGATTAGCTTGCCGCAAGGCTTACTTTTCTTTCTCCCGATACAAGTCCAGCATCTGCCGGATCCTGGCGGCGGGCTTGGTCAGCTCCGCAAGGGAGCCGCCCTTGTTCAGGGTGTCGATCAGCGCCGCGATGTAGCGGTCCATGCTCACCGAGAAGTACCAGGGCTTCTCCTTCAGCTCCGGGGTCTGGTACACTAAGTTGGTGGTGAACACGCGGTCGAACCAGCCGTCCGCGTAGGCCTTGTCGAACTTCTCCAGCCCGGAGGTGAACAGGCCGAAGGTGGAGAAGACGAACACCCGGTTCGCGCCCATGTCCTTGAGCTGGCGGGCGGTGTCCAGGATGCTGCCGCCCGAGGCGATCATGTCGTCCACCACGATCAGATCCTTGCCCGCCACCGACGCGCCGCAGAAGTCGTGGGCGACGATGGGATTGGTGCCGTTGACGATGCGGGTGTAATCCCGCCGCTTGTAGAACATGCCGATGTTGACCCCGAAGACGGAGGCCATGAAGACCACGCGGCCCGTCGCGCCCTCGTCGGGGGCGATGAACATCATGTGGTCGCCGTCCAGCGACAGGTCCTCGTACTCGGTCAGCAGGGCCTGGGTGAACTGCAGGGCGGGGGAGACGTTCTCCAGGCCCATCAGCGGCACCACGTTCTGCATGCGCGGATCGTGGGCGTCGAAGGTGAGCACGCAGTGCACGCCCATGCTCTCCAGCTCCCGCAGCATCACGGCGCAGTCCAGGGACTCGCGGATGACCCGGCGGTGCTGCCGGCCCTCATAGAGGAAGGGCATGATGACGGTGATGCGCCCGGCCTTGCCGTTGCAGGCGGCGATCACGCGCTTGAGATCCTGGTAGTGGTCGTCCGGGGACATGCGGTTGGTCGCGTCATACATGGTGTAGGTCATTGAGGCGTTGCACACATCCAACAGGATGTAGACGTCCCGGTCGCGCACCGACTCATGGATGACGCACTTGGCCTCGCCGCTGGAGAAGCGGGGGCACTCGGCGGGGACGAGGAAGTGTTCGCCCTCCCGCCAGGTGGACAGGATCTGATCGACCCGGCTGCCGGCGTGGGCGGCGGATTCCAGCGCGATAAGACAAAGCTTTCCAGGCATCTGTTGTACCTCCCGATGGGCTGGTTGAACGGTTGCAGGTGATTCCGGGTGCTCGGGGCGCCGTTGGGTCAGGTTTTCTTCAGGATGGTGAGGCGGTTCATGCCGTCCTCATAGCGGTAGCTCATGCCGTCCATGGTCTTCTTCACCAGGAAGATGCCCAGCCCGCCGATGGCGCGCTCCTGGGCGGCGGCGGTCACGTCGGGGTCGGGCTTCGCCAGGGGGTCGAAGGGCACGCCGCTGTCCGCGAAGGTGAGGGAGACGGTGCGCTGGGCCTCGTCGAAGTCGAAGAGGACGGTGGCCTCGCCCTCGCCCGGGGCGTAGGCGTAGTGGGCGATGTTGGCGAACAGCTCGTCGATGGCCAGGTCGATCTGCATCTGGGCCTTCAAGGGGCAGTCGATGGCCTCCAGCTCGGCGTCGACAAAGGCGGTGACCTGGGGGAGATTCTCCACCTTCGCCGCGATGGTCAGTTGCTTCATGCTCCAGCGCCTCCTTCGTTCACGGGTCCCTTGTAGGCCATGCACAGCATGGTCAGATCGTCAAACTGCTGAGCCTCCTGCACGAAGCTGTCCACCGCGGTGCGCACGTTCTGCAGCGCCTGGGTCGGCGAGGCGTCCGGCTCCCGGTTGAGGGCGTCCAGCATGCGCTCGACGCCGAAGAGCTCCTCGCTGGCGTTGGTCGCCTCCGGCACGCCGTCGGTGTAGACGAAGAGCTTGTCACCCGGGTGCAGCTGCAGGTCGTACTCGCGGTAGCGCGCGCCCTCCATGCCGCCGATGACGAAGCCGTGCCTGTCCTTGTACAGCTCGAAGCCGCCCTCGGCGCGCCGGATGGCCGGGTACTCGTGGCCCGCGTTGGCCGCCGTCAGCTGGCCGGTGGAGATGGTGAGGATGCCCAGCCACACCGTGACGAACATCTCCGCCTCGTTGTTGGAGCAGATGGCCTCGTTGGCCTTGGTGAGGATCTCCGCGGGGGACTTGCCCAGCATCGCGATGCTCTGCAGCAGAATCTTGCTGGCCATCATGAACAGGGCCGCGGGGACGCCCTTGCCGGAGACGTCGGCGATGAGCATGCACAGGTGATCGTCGTCGATGAGGAAGTAGTCGAAGAAGTCGCCGCCGACCTCCTTGGCCGGGTCCATGGAGGCGAAGATCTCAAACTCCTTGCGGTCCGGGAAGGGCGGGAAGATGTGGGGCAGCATGGCCTTCTGGATGTCCGTGGCCAGGGACAGCTCCGCGCCGATGCGTTCCTTCTCAGCGGTCACGGTGCGCACCTGCTCCACGTACTCCGCGTTCTTGCGGGAGAGGGTGGCGAAGGAGGTGGCCAGCTCCTCGATCTCGTCGCCCGTGCGGTAGGTGTCCTCCATCTCAAAGTGGAGGTTGCCGTCCCGCATCCCGGCGATGTGCTGGGTGATGGTGTTGAGCGGCTTGACGATGCGCTTGGCCAGGATCAGCGCGGCGGCCAGCATCAGCAGCACCACGGCCACGATCAGCATGCGGCCGGAGTTTTTGGCGTACTGGTTCTGGGTGCGGTAGGCCTCCGCGGTCTCATCCTGAATGCTTTGGGTGATGGCCTTCAGGTTGGCGGCGGGCCGGCCGGCGGCCTCCTTGCTGACCGAGGCCAGCAGCGCCCAGCCCACGGTGGGGATCGGCGCGCCGTTCATGATGTAGTCCTTGCCGTCCAGGGTGACGTCGCGCACGTCCGTGTTGCCGCGCATCGCGTCGGCGATCAGGGCGGCAAAGCTCTCGCTCTCCGACTGGCGCAGGTCGGCGGCCTCGGCGGCGGGCACCGCGCGGAACACGCCGTCCCGGTCGGAGGAGAAGATGATGTGGCCGTCCTGGTTGAGCACGCACAGGTCGTTGCTGTCGCCGCCTGCGGCCTGCACGGCCTCCTGCATGGAGGTCAGGAAGAGGTCGGCCCCGACCACCGCCGCCAGCTGGCCGTCGGCGTAGACGGGCGCGGCGCACACGATGCCGATGTCCCCGGTGAAGACATCCGCCTGCACGTCGGAGAAGATGAGCTCCCCGCGCTCCGAGGCCAGCTGATACCAGCCGCGCACCCGCGGGTCAAAGGTCAGGAAGGTGCCGTCCTCGGCGAACTTGTCGGCGGAGCGGTCGTCCGCCAGCAAGCACACGCCGTTGGGCAGGGCGATGTAGCAGGCGTTCATGTCGGCGGAGGCGCCGTACAGGGAGATCAGCATGTCGGAGAGGTTCGCCAGCAGGCCGATGCTCTGGGCGATGGCTGGCTCGCTGGGGTCCACGCCCTCCGGCCAGAAGAGCTGGGCGGTGATGGCGCCGTTCTGCGCGGGATCCGGCTGGGCCGCGCTTTTGGACGTGTACTCGGCGGGATGGCTGAGCAACTGCTCCGTGCGGTCGCGCAGCAGCGTCACCTGGGTGCGCAGGCCGCCAAAGAGGTGATCGGCCAGGGCGGCCTCCACGGCGGTGGTGCGCTCGATGGACTGGACGATCACGTTGTCCATCACGGCCTGGGTGGTCTCCCCGATGGCGGTCTGCTGCCGCTGGGCGGACTCGGTGCTCAGGCGCACCAGAATATTGTTCTGATAATTGGTGATGACCAGCAGGGCGATGCCCAGCAGGATGACGGTGACCAGGATCAGGTTGAAGATCTTGGTCTGGATGCCGCCGATGACCAGGTTTTTGACGCGCTTCATCTTCATCCCCCCGATAGATATCCTTATTCTGATACGACGCGGGGCTGGGAAATCCTGCAAACCCTGGGAAGAAGCGCCGCAGGTTGGAGAGATTTTCATCCCGGCGGCCTCTTGACTTGCGGCGCGCTTTGAGCGTAAGATGGGGCAGAGACAGGGGCGGCGGACGCGTCCGCCCGGCGCAACAGCATCATACCAAAGGAAAGGGACAGGCATATGGAGAAGGATCGGCGGCAGGCATCCGCGTTTCGGATCAACCAGACAGGCTATGACGTTCGCTGGCCCGTGCGGGCGGCGGCGGTGACGGAGGCGGCCATCCGCCTCGCGGACAGCGCGGGCCGCATCCTGCGCGCATGGGACGCGGAGACGGCCCCCGTGGACGCGGCGTCCGGCGAGCGCGTGCGCCTGCTGGACATGGGCGTCCTGCCCGAGGGCGTCTATGAACTGACCGACGGCCATGAGCGCAGGCGCTTCACCGTCAGCCGGAGGCCCTGGCAGGGCGTGACGTCGGCGCTGGTCAAGGGCCTGAGCTACCAGCGGTGCGGCTGCGGGCTGGACAGGAGCTGGGCCGGCCCCTACGCGCACCCGGCCTGCCACACGGCTCCGGCGCTGGACTGGCTGGATCACAGCGTGAGGCGGGACGCCTGCGGCGGCTGGCACGACGCGGGCGATTACGGCCGCTACGTGGGCCCGGGCGCGGTGACGGTGGGCCACCTGCTCTACGCGTGGCTGCTGTTCCCCCAGGGGTGTTCGGAAGCGCTGGGCATCCCGGAGACCGGCAGCGGCGTGCCAGACATCCTCAGCGAGTGCCGCTTTGAGCTGGAATGGATCTTGAAGATGCAGCGGGAGGACGGCGCCTTCTGGCACAAGCTGACCAAGGCGCGCTTCGCCCCGTTCATCGCGCCGGAGCTGGACCGGGAGCAGGAGTACCTGATGCCCGTGTCCCACTGCGCCACGGGGGCGGCCTGCGCCTGCCTGGCGCTGGCGAGCCGGGTCTATGCGGCCTGTGACGCGGCCTTCGCGGACAGGATGCGCGCGGCGGCCCTGCGCGCCTGGGACTGGCTGGAGCAAAACCCGGACTTCGTTCCCTTCGTGAACCCGGAGGGCGTGCAGACCGGCGAGTACGGGGACGACAGCGACCGCGACGAGCGCTTCTGGGCGGCCTGCGAGCTGCTGGCCGCGACGGGGGAGGAGCGCTTCCGCACCGCGGCGGAGGCCCTCTTCGCTCAGGGCCAATGCCTGACGGCCTTCGGCTGGGCGGACGTGGGCGGCTTCGGCGCGTTGTGCTGCCTCTTCGCCATCGGCGAGAAGGCCGGGAGCGTGCTCTATGGAGGGCTGCGGGAGGCCTTCCTGCGCCAGACGGAGGAGATCCTGGCCCTGACCCGGGTTTCGGGCTACGGCACGGCGCTGGCGGCGGACGCCTACGTCTGGGGCAGCATCCTGCCGATCCTCAGCGGGGCCATGGCGATGATCCTCGCGGCAAGGCTGACCGGCAGGGAGGAGCTGCGGGACGCGGCCCTGCTGCAGTGGCACTACGCCCTGGGTATGAACGCGGTGGACACCTGCTTCGTGACCGGCTTCGGCGAGCGCACGGTGCTGCACCCGCATCACCGGCCCTCGGCCTCGGACGGCGTGGAGGCCCCCGTGCCGGGCCAGATCTCCGGCGGGCCGAACAAGGTGATGCCCTGGCCGGCCACGGTGGAGAAGGTCGGCGCGGACACCCCGCCCGCCAAGTTCTGGCTGGACGAGACCGAGTCCGCCGACACCAACGAGATCGCAATCTACTGGAACTCCCCCGCGGTGTTTGTGGGTGCATGCTTCAGCGAAGCGTAACATGATTTACAAGCCGCCAAAACAAGAGCGGCTGCGCGAAGGGGTGCAGGGCGCTCGGAGCCCCTTGCAACCCTTCCGCGCCTGCTTAACGAATTGAACGTTTCATCAAAGTATCCATTCTGCCTGACAGGAGGCTGTGCCATGACGGAGAACCTGATGAAAAAGACCATCGGCGAGCTGCTCAGCGACCCGCGCATCGCCCGCATCGCGCCGGATGCTATTCGGGGCCGCGACCTGCCCCATGATCCCCTCTGGGGGAAGACCCTGACCGAGATCCGGGACGAGAAGCTGCTCACCGGCGACATCGCCCCGGGCTTTGAGCGGCTGTACCGCGCGGCGGATTCGGGCGAGTGGTACTATCCGCTGGACGACGAGGCGCGGGGCGCGAACCTGCTCTGGTTCCCCTCCGACGACCCGAAGGCCGACGGCAGGCCCTTCATCCTCGTGGCGGCGGGCGGCGGCTTTGTCAGCGTGTGGAGCATGACCGAGGCCTGGCCCGTGGCCGCGCGCTTCAACCGCCTGGGCTACCACGCCTTTATCCTGACCTACCACGTGGATGAGCGTGAGAATCTGCTGCGCACGGACATGGAGGATTTCGCCCGCGCCCTGCGGTTCATCCGCGCGAACCGTGAGCGCTTCCGCGTGGATGGCGAAAGCTACATCACCTGCGGCTTCTCGGCGGGCGGCTACCTCGTGTGCCTGTGGAACACGGGCCTGGGCTACGCCCTGCATGGGCTGCCGAAGCCGAAGGCCACCTTCCCGATCTACCCGGTGGCGACCCTGCGCCCGGCCATCCGCTACAGCGCGGGGGATCTGCCGACGTCCATGCGGCTCTACGGCTGCCCGTCGGAGGAAGCGGCGAAGCAGGACTTCGAGATTCTCGACCACGCGGACGGCTTCCCGCCCGCGGCGATCTTTGTGGCCGCCGAGGACGAGCTGGTGAACCCGGAGAACTCCATCCAGCTGGCCGCGGCGCTGGAGAAGCTCGGCATTCCCTGCCGCCTGGAGGTCGGCCCCACTGGCGGCCACGGCTTCGCCGACGGCGCAGGCACCTGCATGGCCGGATGGACGGATCGCGCGATTGGGTGGTTTGAGACTCTCTAAACAATCAGTCCTTTTCATAGAGCTCAACAATAAACGTGCGGCCCGAAGGTTTCCAAAGGGCGATCGGAAAGCCCTTTGGTCGCCGCCGTAGGCGGCGAAATCGTATGTAATGCAAGGGTTCCGCGCCTGCGGGCGCGGGTCAGGGGTTTTGCGATCGGTCCGGGGCTGCCGCCCGCTCTCCGCTGAAAACTCCATAACATGGAGTTTTCCGGGCGCTCCGAGCCCCCTCCAACCCTTCGCCCGCCGCCGTTTGTATAGCTATCTAAAGAGAAAAGTTTGCCAAGAAAAGCACAGGTCAAGGAGCTGATCCCTATGCGTCCCTACACCCGCAGGGTGCAGTACTACGAAACCGACATGATGGGCGTGACCCATCACGCCAACTACATCCACTGGATGGAGGAGGCCCGCATCGACTTCATGGATCAGCTGGGCTTTCCCTACGCCCGCATGGAGGAAGCCGGGGTCTTCTCTCCGGTGAAATCCATCGCCTGCGACTACCGCAAGAGCTGCACCTTCGGGGTCGAAATCACGGTCGCAGTGTCGGTGGCCTCCTTCAACGGCGTGGTGATGACCCTGGCCTACGACATGACCAACGCCCAGGGCGAAACGGTCTGCGCGGCCCGCTCGGAGCACGTCTTCCTCAGCCGCGAGGGCCGCTTCGTTCGCCTGAAGCGGGAGCTGCCCGCCTTCTGCGAGGCGGTGGAAAAGCTGATGGATGCTCAGCCTAATGCGGAGTCATAGAAAAAACCGCCGGCATAACTGCTGGCGGTTTTCCTTTGCTTCATTTGGCGCTTGCGACCGTGACCGGGGCTGCCCGCAGGGTCAGTCCCAGCTGATCGAAAAGCTTCAGCAGGGTGCCCAGATTGGGCGTACTCTTGCCTGCCTCAATCCTGGCGACGGAGGAGTGCGGTATCCCGCACAGGGCGGCTAAATCCCGCTGGGACAGGGCCAGCTCATGCCGCCGCTCAATCATGGCGCCGACAATCTGGGAGAGAGCCTCCACCTCATCCATGTCTTTTCCGAGCTCAGGGCTTGTCTGTCTGACGTGGTTCTTATAATCATTCCAGGTGGCCATGGGATCACCTCTTTCTTGCGAGCCAGTCGTCGCGCTCCGCTTTGGCCTTTTCAATCTCGCGGCGCGGGGTTTTCTGCGTCTTCTTGCGGAACTGATGCAGCAGAACGAAGGTATTCTCTTTGAAATAGAAATAGAGCACCCTGTTGTTTCCCGGACGCAGCTCCCAGATGTCCTCCTCCAGGTGCTTGGTGATCTTTTCCCCCAGCCGTGTGCCGTGATCCTGGAGCAGCTGAATATAAAAGGCAATCTGTGAGTGCTGGATCCGGGCATCCTTGCTGGTTTCAGCCTTCTGCCTCATATCATCAAGGAATTGCCACAATTCGGAAACGCCGTCCCGAGTTTCATAAAACTCGATTTCGTACATGGTCGGCCTCCCTTCCCTGATGCATCTTGATGATAGCAAAAATGCGTCCAACTGTCAAGTGTCACGAACCCTGTATTTGCAAAAAGCCCGCTGCACTTCAAGGCAGCGGGACTTTTCCTATACGCTTCAATACATTTCCGCCACATACTCCGCGATGCGGCTCAGGCCCTTCTGGATGTCCTCCTGGGAGATGGCGTAGCTCAGGCGGACGTAGCCCTCGGCCTCGAAGGCGATGCCGGGGACGACGGCGACCAGCTTCTTGCGCAGCAGGCTCTCGGAGAAGATCATGGAGTTGGTGATCCACTCGTCGCCGTGGTGGCGGCCCAGGATGCCCTTGATGTTCATCAACACGTAGAAGGCGCCGCGGGGCTTGAGGCAGCTCAGGCCGGGGATGTTGTTGACCAGGCGCACCAGCAGGTCGCGGCGGCGCTCAAACTCCTCGACCATCCGGCAGATGCAGCTCTGGTCGGAGTTGAGGGCGACGGTGGCGGCGTACTGGGCGATGGCGTTGGGGTTGGAGGTGGCCTGGCTCTGGAAGCTGCCCATGGCCTGGATGATCTCGCGCGGGCCGGCGGTGTAGCCGATGCGCCAGCCGGTCATGGCGAAGGCCTTGCTCACGCCGTTGCACACGAAGGTCTGGGCCTTGATCTCCGGGGAGATCTGGGCGATGGAGAGGTGCTTCTCGCAGTCGTAGAGGAGCTTCTCGTAGATCTCGTCGCTGATGACGAACAGGCCCTTCTCCACGCACAGCTCGGCCAGGTCCTGCAGCTGCTTGCGCCGCCACACACAGCCGCAGGGGTTGCTGGGGCTGGTGATGATGACAGCCTTGGTGCGGCGTGTCACCCGCTCCTGGAAGGCGTCGATGGAGGGGACGAAGCCCTCCTCCTCCGAGGCGGGCACAAAGACCGGCACGCCGCCGGCCATGCGCACCATCTCCCCGTAGGAGACCCAGCAGGGCGTGGGGATCAGCACCTCGTCGCCGAGGTCGAGGATGGCCTGGCAGATGTTGAACAGGCTGTGCTTCGCGCCGTTGGACACGATGATGTCCGCCGGCTCATAGCTCAGCTCATTGTCCCGCAGGAGCTTGTCGCAGATGGCCTGGCGCAGCTCGACCGTGCCGGAGGAGGCCGTGTAGCGCGTCATGCCGTGATCGATGGCGTACTTCGCGGCGTCGCAGATGTGCGGGGGCGTGGGGAAGTCGGGCTCGCCCGCGCCGAAGCCCACCACGTCCAGTCCCTGGGCCCGCAGCGCCTTGGCCTGGGCGTCGACGGCGAGGGTGAGGGAAGGGCTGATCTGCCTGCAGCGATGGGATACGGTCAGTGGCATAAGGGTCATCTCCTGCGTGGAATTGCCCGCGCAAACGCGGCGGTTTCCATTATAACCTTTTTTGCGGACAAATCAAGAGCAAAATGCATGATATAACAAGTATTCTTGCATAAATTCTGTTTTCGATGGCAAAATCAAGGCCTTGATTGCAGCTGAAAAATGCAGGATGTGCAAAATGGCTGCAAAATCCACCTGCAAAATCGGAAAATACAACTGAAATACAGGCGGTGAGGAGGATTCTGTGCTACAATCAAAACCGGACATAGCCCGATGGCTGAGGAAAGAGAGGTTGGAAGCGTGAGCAGAGTGTATAATTTCAGCGCAGGCCCGGCGGTGCTGCCGGAGGAAGTGCTGCGCACAGCGGCGGAGGAAATGCTGGACTATCACGGCAGCGGGATGTCCGTGATGGAGATGAGCCACCGCTCCAAGGTCTTTGAGGATATTTTGCAGACCGCGAAGCAGGATCTGCGCGACCTGGTCGGCATCCCGGAGAATTATCGCATCCTGTTCCTGCAGGGCGGCGGCAACACCCAGTTTGCCATGGTGCCCATGAACCTGATGCGCAAGGGCCAGGCGGACTATATCCTGACGGGCCAGTGGGCCAAGAAGGCGGCCAAGGAGGCCGAGATGTACGGCAAGGTGAACGTCATCGGCTCCTCGGCGGACAAGACCTTCAGCTATATCCCGGACGTGAAGCAGCTGCAGATCAGCCCGGACGCGGACTACGTCTACATCTGCCAGAACAACACGATCTACGGCACGGCCTACCATGAGCTGCCGGACACCGGGGATATCCCCCTGGTGGCGGACGTCAGCTCCATGCTGCTGTCCGAGCCGGTGGACATCACGAAGTACGGCATCTGGTGGGGCGGCGCGCAAAAGAACGTCGGCCCGGCGGGCGTGGCCATCGTGGTCATCCGCGAGGATCTGATCCGCGAGGACGTGCTGCCCGGCACGCCCACCATGCTGCGCTACAAGACCCACGCGGACGCCGATTCCCTCTACAACACGCCGCCGTGCTGGGGCATCTACATCTGCGGCCTGGTGTTCAAGTGGCTGAAGGCGATGGGCGGACTGACCGAGATGCAGCGCCGCAACCAGCGCAAGGCCCAACTGCTCTACGATTACCTGGACAGCTCCGAGGTGTTCAAGGGCACGGTGCGCAGGGAGGACCGCTCGCTGATGAACGTGCCCTTCGTCACCGGCGACGAGGCGCTGGACAAGCGCTTTGTGGCCGAGGCCACCGCGGCGGGCTTTGTGAACCTGAAGGGCCACCGCACGGTCGGCGGCATGCGCGCCTCCATCTACAACGCCATGCCCGAGCAGGGCGTGAAGGACCTGGTGGCGTTCATGAAGGACTTTGAGAGCAAACTGTAACTTTTCATCGAGGTAATATACCATGAAAAACAGAGCCATCTATTGCCTGAACAACATCAGCCCTGTGGGCACCGCCCACTTCCGCGAGGGCTACACCCTCGTCGACACCATCGAGCCCGCCGCGGGCGTCCTCGTCCGCTCCGCCGACATGAAGGAGATGACCTTCCCCGAGGGCCTGCGGGCCATCGCGCGAGCCGGCGCGGGCGTCAACAACATTCCCCTCGACCGCTGCGCCGAGGCGGGCATCGTGGTCTTCAACACCCCCGGCGCCAACGCCAACTCCGTGAAGGAACTGGTGCTGGCCGGCCTGCTGATGGCCTCCCGCGGCATTGTGGACGGCAACCGCTGGGTGCGGGACAACGCCGGCGCCGAGGGCATCGCCAAGGCCGCCGAAAAGGCGAAGAAGGCCTTCGCGGGTCACGAGGTGAAGGGCAAGGTGCTGGGCGTCATCGGCCTGGGCGCCATCGGCGTGCTGGTGGCCAACGCTGCCGTCGACCTGGGCATGGAGGTCTGGGGCTATGATCCCTACCTCTCCGTGCGCTCGGCCTGGAACCTCTCCAGCGCCGTGCGCTACGCCCCGACCGCGGAGGCTGTGCTGGCCAAGGCGGACTACCTGACCCTGCACGTCCCGGCGACCCCGGCCACCAAGGGCATGATCGGCGCGGACGCCATCGCGAAGATGAAGGACGGCGCCCGCGTGCTGAACTTCGCCCGGGATTCCCTGGTGGATGACGCGGCCATGGCGGAGGCGCTGAAGAGCGGCAAGCTGGCGGTCTACGTGACGGACTTCCCGAACGAGGCGGTGGTGCAGATGGACAAGGCCATCGTGCTGCCCCACATCGGCGCGTCCACCGAGGAGGCCGAGGACAACTGCGCCGTGATGGCCGTGCAGGAGCTGCAGGACTATCTGGATAACGGCAACATCACCCACTCGGTCAACTTCCCCGACCTGAACGCGGGGGTGTGCCAGACCGCCGCGCGCGTGGCAATCCTGCACCGCAACGTGCCGAACATGCTGAGCCAGATCACGGCCTTCTTCGGCAATCACGGCCTGAACATCGAAAACCTGGCCAACAAGAGCCGGGACGCCTACGCCTACACCCTGCTGGACCTGGATCAGCCGATGCCCCAGGACACCGTGGAGCGCCTGCGCGAGATCGACGGCGTGCTGCGCGTGCGGAGAGTGCAGGGGTAAAGATCTTCGTTAAAAATGTATCCTATGGAGGCGGCGCGAAGGGGTGCAGAGGGCGATCGCAAAGCCCCTTGCCCGCGCCCGCAGGCGCGGAACCCCTGCTACAATCCGATATATCAAAACGCAATACTAAAAAAGGGGCTGTTGCAGAAGCACAAGAATCTGCAACAGCCCCTTTCCCATGTTGGCCTGTAGCGACAAAGCCCAAAGGCACCCGAAATAGCCGAACACA
>CADASK010000055.1 GCA_902790495.1 uncultured Eubacteriales bacterium | reverse complement strand
AGCTCCCTTCGTGCTTGTCTGGACAACTCGTATTGTAAGGGATTCTCAGCTTTGAGTCACTATTCTTTTCCCTGTTGCACTTAGATTGTAAATTCAAGACGGAAAAATCCCCCGACCGGGATGGCCGGCCGGGGGAGGGCGGAATCTTACATCAGCTTCCGGAACATGGCCTCGAAATCGGCCAGGGTGGCGGGACGGGGATTGCCGGGGGCGCAGGCGTCCGCGGCGGCGGACTCGCACAGGAAGGGCAGATCCTCCTCCTTCAGCTTCTCCAGCTTGGTGGGGATGCCGACGTCCACGGACGACTGGGACAAGGCCTACGCCACCGCCCGCACCAGCGAGGCAGTGAAGGTGATTTTGGTGCCGTGAGGGGAACCGGGAATCCTCTGAGATGCATACGAAAAGCGCCCAACACAAAGGCCGCTCCCATCGGGAGCGGCCTTTTGCGTCCGGTCTGATGGACCGGTCAATGTCAAATCCTGATCGTCAGGACATTCAGGCCCAGCACGCTCTGGTATTCCACATCCTTCGCGGCCTTGTAGACCATGCGGATGCCCATGTTCTTCACCTTGTCCGCGGGCGAGGTCAGCTCATTGCGCTCCTTGGGGTCGAAGGGCACGCAGTCGTCCCGGATGCGCAGGATCATCTCGTCCGCCTTGTGCGCCACGCGGATGTCGACGGAGTGCTTTTTGCTGTCCTTGCGGAAGCCGTGCTCCACGATGTTGCCGGCCATCTCCTCCAGGCACAGGCCGGACAGATAGGACCGGCGGTCGTCGATGCCGCGCCGGCGGCAGAACTCAGCCACCTGTTTGGACACCGTCAGCACCTCGTCGATGCTCCGCACGGAGATGTCGATGCGGTCCTCCGGCCCCACGCCGAAGTCCGCCGGGATTACCATCATGTCCTCGACCGTGCGGGGGAAGCGCTTCTTCTTTGCCCAGGCGTAGACCATGACGGCCAGGACGCAGACAACGCCGTTGAGGACATTGGCGACATAGACGCCGTTGAGGCCCATGGAGCCGATCAGCAGGGCGGAGAAGCCCGCCACGCAGACCACGCCGTCCAGCAGGGCCAGGGTGTGCACCAGCACCTGCTGGTTCATGGTCTGGCCGAAGCAGATGAAGTGGACGCAGATGATGCTCAGCGGCATGCACAGGGGCAGGATGCGGAAGCCCCAGGCCGTCATCGCGAACACCGGCGAGGCGGGATCCTGGTAGAAGATGCGTGTGAGGGGGTCGGCGCACAGGATGATGAGGGCCGAGACACAGCACATCAGCGGCACGAAGCGGCGGAACATGTTGCGCATCACGTCCACCAAGGTCTGCCGGTCCTCCTCGCCCACGGCGACGCTGATCATCAGCCGGGACACGGCCAGCATGCCGTTGGGGATGCCCCAGAAGATGGCGAGCAGGTTGTTGGCGGTGGCGAAGGCCGAGATGCCCACGCTGCCGACGAAGACCTCCAGCAGGTTGTTCAGGATGATGCCGCGGATGGTCTGGTAGCCGCTGCTGGCCGCGCCGGGCAGGCCGGTGCGGAGGATCTCAAAGCTCTCCCGTGGGGAGATGCCCTTCAGGCGCAGGCGGAGCTTGGACTTTCCGCTCAGGAAGTAGGAGGCCTGCACCCCGAGGAAGACCCACAGGCCCAGGGCCGACGCCAGCGCCAGACCGAAGGCCTCCAGGTGCAGTACCTGCACGAACAGGAAGTTCAGCGCCACGTTGACGGCGATGTAGGCGAGGCTCGCCGTCAGGGTGCGGTTCTGCTTGGTCTCCATGGAGAGGTAGACCGGCAGCTGATTGCCCAGCACGAAGGGGACAACGCCGATGGCCTGGCCCAGCAGGTAGGTGTTGAACAGCGGCTGGACGGCCGGGTCCCGGGAGAGGAAGCCGGTCAGGTTCAGGGAACCCATCAGCACGAACAGGGCGGCGAACAGGCCGGCGATGCCGGTGGCCAGCAGCAGGTTCAGGGAGAAGACGCTGCGCACCTTCTCCTGGTCGTTCCGGCCCAGGTACTTGCCGCACAGGATGGCCGAGCCGCCGGACAGCATGGTGCTGATGGCGGTGAGCATCGTGTTGAGCGGGAAGTAGACGCCCACCGCGCTCATGGCGTCAATGCCGACAAAGTTGCTCGCGAAATAGCTGGATACGATGCCGTTGACGCCGCCGACCGCCGCCAGAAGGATCTGGATGGGCAGCACGCGGAACATCAGCTTGATGACGGCGCGGGTTCCTTCCTCATGGGATTTCATGGAGTGCCTCCAGTAGAATAAGATTAAGAGTCTGCCATGGCCTGGACGCCTGTCGCTTCGAGAAAGCGCAGCAGGCCTGCGGGCAGCTCCTTGGCCTGGTGCAGCCTGGTGTCGCCCAGCACCACCAGCTTGTTCTTGCCGTGGTAATCGCTGCCGGCGGTGACGTACAGATCATACCGCTCGGCGATGGCCAGGGCCTCGCCGCGCAGTTTGGGGGTGAAGGTGGAGTAGTACGCCTCGATGCCCTGCAGTCCGTAGCCGATGAGGCGGCGCACCCGGTCGTCCAGCTCCCGGCCCACGATCAGCTCCTCGCCGCTGCCGAAGGCGGGATGCGCCAGCACCGGGATGCCGCCGGCGCCCAGGATGCCCGCGATGGCCTGCTCCGGGCGGAGGTATTCGCTGCGGAAGCGGGCCTGGTTGATGTAGTCGTGGATCGCCGCATCCTTGTCGGGGGCGTAGCCGTACTTCACCATCAGGTTGCCAATGTGGGGCTTGCCCGGGTTGTCCAGGGCCAGCAGGGCCTGGCGCTCCTCCTCGGGGAAGGTGAAGCCGAATTTCTCCGCCAGGAAGTCCAGCCGCGCGGTGAATTTCTTCATGCGCAGGCGGTGCCCGGCCTCCACAAGCTCATGGATGGCGGGGCTGTCCGGGTCGTAGTTGTAGGCGAGGATGTGGTATTTGCCCTCCTCGTCCTTACAGGAGAACTCCGCGCCGGTCAGCAGCCTGGGGTCATCTTCCGGCCGTCCTCGCGGTTGAGGCCGTCGCGGCGCAGCTCACGGCGCATCAGCCGGGTCAGGCCGACGATGATGGCCTTCTCCTCCACGGCGTTGACCGTGGCCTCGTCCTCGGTGCCGAGGTACAGCTCCAGGCTCCTGCGCCACAGCCGCGCGCAGGTGTCCGCGGGAAGGCCCAGGAAGGCCATGGACCTCTCGGGATCCACCAGGCCGAAGCCCACGTAGGCGTTGTACATGCTGGCCAGCTCAAAGATCGGATGGCCGTGGCAGAGGGTGTCCATGTCGATGAGCAGGCTTTCACCGTTCTGCAGCATGATGTTCTTCACGTGATAGTCGCCGTGCATCAGATGGGCGTCCTCGGGCACGGCCTCGATCAGGGCATGGAGCTTGCCGTAGGACTCGGCGGGCAGGTAATCCTTCAGGTACTCCGCCCAGTTCAGCGCCACGGCCTTCATGTCCGGCAGGGTGTCGGACTTGATCTCCTTGGAGTGGATCAGCTTGAGCAGCTTCACGCTCATCTCGGCCACCTCGTCCGTGGTCTTCTCGCCGCGGATAAGGAGCTTGGCGAAGCTGGTGGCGTTGAGCAGCTCGAAGACGGAGCCGTAGCCGCCGCCCTGGATGCGCACCACGTCGTAGGGGATGGCCGTGGGGACGCCGGCCACGAAGGCCAGGCGGGCCAGCTCGCGCTCGCGGTGAATCTCCGGCAGGGCGTCCGGGTTCAGGTACACCTTCACGATGGTGTCCGGGTCGATGCGGTACACCTTGCCGTTGGCGCCCTGGCCGATGACCTCGCAGTTCTCCACGGAGAGGACGCGATAAGCCTTGTGGACGTCCATCATCTCGGTGAAGCCGGTCATGTCCAGGATGTTGTACAGCTCCTGGTGGACGTTCACCAGCACGGTGTCGTCCACCTCCTGCTTCAGCCGCAGGATGACCCGCAGGCCGGCGCTGGTGGAGTATTCCAGCCGGTCGCAGTCCAGCTCGACGGCGTCGCAGGGGTTGGCCGCGCACAGCGCCTGGATCTGCTCCTCGACCGCGGGCGCGTTGGTGGAGTCGATCGTCCCCGTGATCGCGATGTGGAGCTTCCCGTTTTCCATTTTGCCCTGAACCATATTAAGTATCCTCCTTCAGGTTTTGGTGACCGTTGTATTTCAGACAGAGCATGGTGATGTCGTCGAACTGAGGGGCGCCGCCGGCAAAGGCATCCACCGCGCCGTGGACGCGGCGAATCAGCTCCTCGGGCTCCGCGTCCGGGTTCCGGTTGAGGGTCTCGGTTAGCCGCTCCTCGCCGAACATCTCGCCGGACGCGGTGGTCGCCTCCGGCACGCCGTCGGTGTAGACAAAGACGCAGTCGCCGGGGGCCAGCTCAAACTCGCGGTTCTGGTACTTGGCCTTTTTGCTGACGCCGATGAAGATGTTGTGCTTGTACTTGAGCAGCTCGAAGTCGCCTCCGGCGCGGCGCAGGCTGGGATTCTCGTGGCCCGCGTTGACGGCCAGGCCCTTGCCGGTGGAGATCTCCAGCACCGCCAGCCACACGGTGACGAACATGCGGGAGGAGTTGCGCTCGCACAGCTGGAGATTCACCCGCTCGAGGGCGGCGGCCGGGTCGCAGCCGGTCATCAGCTGGTTCTTGATCAGCGTCTTGGACACCATCATGAACAGGGCGGCGGGGATGCCCTTGCCGGACACGTCCGCGATGACCATGGCCAGGTGGTCATTGTCCACTAAGAAGAAGTCGTAGAAGTCGCCGCCGACCTCCTTGGCGGGGGTCATGGAGGCGAAGAGGTCGAATTCCGTGTGCTCCGGGAAGGGCGGGAAGTTCATCGGCAGGGAATTCAGCGGCGCCCACGGACAGCATCATCGGCGTGACGTGCAGGAAGCGCACCTTGGAATACTTCCGGTCGTAGTATTGGACCAGGAGCGCGGTGGCGAGAAAATACAGAAACTCGACGGCGACCATAAGATAGAACAGCGGGCCAGGTTCGGCCTGATTGTCCGGCCCAATGGTGAAGATGATGCCGGTGAAGAGGTTGACGATGAACAGGACCACGAAGATCGCCAGCGGAATCATGCACAGCCGGAACAGCTTGAGGGCCTGCTTCTGGTTGCTGATCAGCCGGGTATAGATGTAGGCGATCCACAGGGAGCAGATCACCGGGATCAGGCATTCCCACACCGTTTTGCTGATGAGCGCGGCGGTATGGCACCAGGAGGCGGGCTGCCCGCGCATGATGTGGAAGATGAGGCAGGTGACCGCGAGCACCTCGACCGACAGACACAGACGGAAGAAGACCTGCAGGGAACGGCTTTTTTGTCTCCGGAAGCGTCCGGCCAGCGCCAGCAGGATGAGCATCAGCAGCATGGCTGCGACGTCGATATAGCAGGATACAATGGCATCGCCCTGAATCGCCCTCATGCTTTTCCCTCCCTGAAAACGGAATAGTTCATCGTTTCAATATAGGCGCTCAGGAGCAGCAGCGTGTAGACGAACACGGTGGAGGAAATGCCGTAATACCAGACGGCCCAGATGATGCGGGAGATGATCAGCACGATGCCCAGGGCCAGCAGGCGCGGATTGATCCGGTAGACCCTAAAGAGGGCGATGAGGAAATAGAAGGCGATGGGCAGGTAGATCACGTGGTGCCAGGGGCCCGCCACGTAGCCGTTCACCGCGTTGATGGAGAAGACCCAGCCGAAGGGCAGGCTGACGATCAGGAAAATATAGGTCAGCACGATGGGGATCAGGTAGACCAGGCCCAGCCTCCTCAGGCGCAGCCGGTCCGGGAAGGTGCGGTGCTCCAGGTACAGCAGGAAGAGATAGGGAAAGGTTTCGAGCGTGGCGTAGAACACGAGGTTGGTCAGGTAGACGATCTCGCGGGTGTAGGCGCCGGTCTTGTTCTCCAGGAGGTAGGAGCCGGCCTCCGACACGGCCAGCACGATGCAGCAGATCACCGCGGAGAAATACAGCCGGTCGTCCGTCAGGCCGCGCTTGCGCTGCATGGAGGAGTACAGCATGATGCAGCTGAGCAGGAAGAGGGAGGTCAGATCCATGATGATGGAGCCGGCCGCGCTGTCGGACAGGCTGCGCTGCTTCACGATGGTGTAAGCGGCGGAGACGCTGCTGCCGCCGATGGGGTCCACCGCGCGGACGACAAAGCGGTAGCTGCCCTGGCGCAGGTTCGTGTAGACCGCGGGGGCGAGGTTGCTGCGGGGAACGACGGTGTCCGCCGCGTCAAAGCCCTCCAGACGCCAGGACACGTCCGGGTCCATCAGGGAATAGTTGAAGATATAGGGGTAAATCGTCAGCCGGCGCGTCGAGTAGGGCAGATGAAACACGCCCTCCTGGTCGGGATACACGCGCTCGCCGTCCACGTCGATGGAGGGCAGGGCGATCTTCAGCTTGCTGATGCTGTCCAGCGGATCCTCGATGTTGACGCGGATGACGCCCTTCACGCCGGCGATATACAGTTCGCCGTCGGCTGTCAGCTCGCTGAAGGCGTTGGAGGTGGCGATGTAGGGCAGGCCGCTGGGGACGCCGCAGAAGACGGCGTTGATCTCGCCGTTGGCCAGCAGATCATCCGCGGGCACCACATAGATGCCGTTGCTGGAGAGCACCCAGAGATCGCCGCGGCTGCTCTCGTAGAAGTCGTAGTTGTTGGAGTAGGGGAAGTTTTCGACCGTGGTCACCCGGTGATCCGGCGTCATGAAGGCGATGGAATTGCCGGTGGCGATCCAGTAGACATCCCGGACGCGGCTGCGCTTGATGCGCAGGATGACCTCGGACTTCAGCCCGTCCTCCAGACCGATGCACCGGACGCCGCCCTCGTCGATCACGTAAATGCCGCCGCCGTCCGAGCCCAGCAGGTACTCGTGCTGGAAGCCCTCTGTCAGCGTGAGGACGCTGGTGACCACGAGGCCCTCCTGGGCGCCGTAGCTGGCGGTCACGCGCATGTCGCGGATGACGCTCATGCCGTCGGGCTGGGCCACGAGGATCGATCCGTCCTCGGTCTCGCTGACCGTCCGCACCTTGGCGGAGAGCAGGCCGTCCTCCTGGGTGAAGGCCGTCAGCGCCCCGTGGTCGTAGCAGACCAGCCCGTGGCCGTGACGCCAGGTGGAGATCCACAGCCGATCCCGGCTGTCCCGGATGATGGAGCGGACGCGCTCCTCCTTCAGGTAGTCCAGCAGATCGTCCACCGCCAGGGGCTTGCCGGAGGCGGTGGAGGCGGAGGTCAGCGGCAGGGTGTCGAGCAGCCGCCCGTCCTCCAGCACCATCAGGCCGGAGTCGTCCGTGCCGACGAACAGCCGGCCGTCCAGCATGCAGGTGGAGTTGACGATGTCCGCTGGGATGCCGTACTGCTCGAAGCAATCGAGGAAACGGTTGGGCACGATCTTCATCACGCACTCGCGGGTGGAGGTGAACCAGAGGTTGCCCTCGTGGTCGGTCATCACATGGCCGACCAGGTTTTCCATCGGCATGTTTTTCAGCTGATGGACGCCCTCGGCATCCAGCTTGCCGATGCCGTTGTCGGCGCAGATCCAGATGGCGCCGTCGATGGCCTCCATGCGCTCCACGCCGGACAGCGGCGCGGCGTCGATGACCTCGGCGGAGGCCAGGCTGTCCGCCGGGCTGCCGTGGATAATGCAGGCGCTACCGGTGCCGGCGTCCTCCGTGGCCAGGTAGAGCGCGCCGGGCTCGCTGAAGTCCGGCAGAAGGGCGAGGAAGTCGCCATAGCCGCAAGCCTCATGGCTCAGCCAGCCGGTCATCCGGCCGTCCCGCATGGCGAAGAGGTCGCCGCCGGACGTGAGGCCGTAGATCAGACCGTCGCCGCCCAGGCGCAGGTCCGGGATGGTGACAGCGTTCAGGCGCTCGTCCTCCACCACACGCAGGGTCAGGTCCTTGTCCACCGTGGCGACGCCGGCCGCCGTCCCGATGTAGATAAGGCCGTTGGCATCCTCCGCGATGGAGCAGATGCTGACGGACGCCAGCTGATGGGGCTGGTCCACACGGCTGAGGGAGGGACCGCTCTTGAGAAAGATGCCGAAGTCGTTGGTGCCGATCCACAGCCGCCCCTGGCTGTCCACATACAGGCAGCGGGTGTTCAGGATGCCGTCGGGGGATTCGACGCGCTCAAAGCTGTCTCCGTCGTAGCGGATCAGGCCTGCGTAGCTGCCGATCCAGAGAAAGCCATCTTCGGTCTGGGCGATGGCGTTGGCCTCCGAGGTGGGCAGGCCGTTGCGGTTGTCGTACAGGATGGCGGAATAGCCCTCGGTGTTGCGCGCGGGGTCGACGGAGAGGGGCAGGTTCCGGTTGCCGGAGGCGTTGAGAGGCCCGGCTTCGGCGCCTGCGCAGACCAGCCATCCGATGGCGGCGAGTACGGCAAACAGCAGGCAGACCGCGCGTCCGCCTGCGCCATGGAACCGATGGCTGTGTCTGTTCATGTGGGTTGCGCCGCCTCTTTCCAAGCCGTATTTACACGCGAAGCACCAGGTTGTACAGCTTCAGCATGGTACTGGACGTCCTTCGCCGAGCCGATGGCCATCCGCAGGCCGATGAGGATGGTGAAGCGGTTGCGGGCGCCGGAGGCCAGCACGGCCCCGATCAGCGCGAAGACAATCAGGATCGGGCTGACCAGACCGAAGGCGGCCATGGAATCCACGCCGAGGAACTGGCCGATGACCACGCCGTCGATCAGGGAACCGATGGAGGTGGTCAGCGAGGCGACGGTGTAGGCGAGCATACTGGCGGTGAAGGTATTGCGGATGATGCGATTGCTTTGATCAGTGATGGCAAAAGAACTCAAGGACATTCAACCTTTCTGGACTTCAGCTCCGGACAACCTCCACGACATCCATGAAGCCGACCAGGTCGAACACCTCCAGGATGTACTCGTTGGCATTGATCACCTTCAGCGCGCCGCCCTTCTGTTCCAGCAGCTGCTCGGTCGCCAGCATCATGCGCAGACCGCCGGAGGAGATGTATTCCACCGACGCGAGATCCATGACGACGTCTTTCACGCCGTCCAGGTGCTCCTGCAGCTCCTTCTTGAGGGCGGGGGAGGTCATCTGCTGTCAGATGAAAAAAGCTTCTCTTAACAAAAAACGGAGGCATCCTTGCGACACCTCCGTGTGGGAGAAAATCATCTTGTGCTTTATGGGGAGGGAGAACCGTCAGTTCTTGGCCGCCCGCTGCTCGGCGAGATTCAGCTGCCCGGCCTTCTTCTGCTTGGCATTGTGCCAGGCGTACATGATCAGCGCCACGGCGATGACGCCGTAGGACAGGAACGCCCGGAAGTATTCGCCCACGGCCGAGTTGCCGAACAGGGCCGACGCGGCGCTCTGGGCGGTGATGAACAGGGAGTGGAACAGGAAGGTGCCCACCAGGGCCTGCAGGTTGGTGGCCCGGTCGATGGACGCGCCGCCCACCAGGATGGCCGCGCCGGCGTACAGACCCACCTGCTCGTGGGCCGCGTAGGTCTGGAAGGTGCCGATGCCCTCGCTCTGCATGAAGACGATCTGGCCCCAGCCGGCCAGCACGGTGGAGATCATGATGGCGATGACGCGGGTGCGGTCCACGTTGATGCCCGAGGCGTTGGCCACGGTCTGGTTCTGGCCCACCGCGCGGAACTTCTGTCCGAGCCGGGTCTTCATGATGGTGGAGTTGAACAGGCACAGGCCCAGGATCAGCAACCAGGTGACCAGGGGCAGCTTCAGCTCGCGCCCGTGGTTGCCGTTAACCACATTCGCCACGGCGGGGATGCAAAACACCAGGGCGATGACCGCGGCCACCGCCAGGGCGGCGATCAGGCGCCCGCGGGTGATCTTCTTGCGGACAAACTGGATCACGGCGGCCAGGGCCAGCACGGCGCAGAACAGATACAGCGCCAGCTGGAAGGGGATGTGGGCGATGCCGTCGATGGCGGTGTACAGACCCACGGAGCCGGTCAGGTTCAGGGTGTTCTGCACGCCGGAGGCGCCCACGATGGTCACGTTGCTGTTGAGCGGGATGATGGAGCCGAAGATGAACAGGAACAGCAGCTGGTAGGCGCCGTTGGCAAAGTAGCCTAAGATCAGGGAGCCGATGGTCTCCTGGCCCTTCATCTTGTTCAGCAGCTTGCCGATCAGGAAGCCGAAGAAGGCGGCCAGGGGCAGGGTGATGGCGGCGGCCAGCAGGATGCCGGGCACGCCGGTGACGCCCCAGTTGATGGTCAGCAGCAGGCCGATCTGGGCTGCCATGGCACCGATGGTGATGGCGAAGTTGATGCCCATGCCGGCCACGATCGGGATGATCAGGGCCAGCACGATGAAGGCGTTGCGGTTCAGGCGCAGCAGCAGCTGGCTTGCCACGTAGTTGATATCCAGGCCGGACACGACGATGAACAGCACGCTCAGCGCGATGAACAGGTAGGTAACGATGTATTTCTCCAGATGGGCCTTCACCCGATTGCGATCAAGCACGGCGTCCACCTCCAGTCTGCGTCAGGGCGTACAGGATAATGCCGTTGGAAATCATGATGCGCATGACCTCGCTCAGGCCGCCGCCCGCCACCACGGAATTGGCGATCTGCTGGCCGAAGACCAGCACGCCCTCGAAGAGGAACACGCCGATCAGCACGTGGCTAACCTTCGCCTTGCGCACGGTGGCGCCGCCGATGAGGATGGCGGATGAGGCGATGAAGCCGAGCTGCCGGGGCGCGGTGTAGAGCTGCGCGTAGCCGAAGGCCTGGGAGTAGATGACGATGCCGACGGCGGCGATGACGGTGGACATCACCGTGCCCACGGTGCGCATGTGATCCACGTTGATGCCGCTGGCCTCCGCAAAGCGGGGGTTGGAGCCGGCGGCCGTCATGGCGATGCCCAGCCGCGAGCGGGAGAAGAGCCAGGCCGCCAGGCAGCACAGGCCCAGGAACAGCAGGCCGCCCGTGGGCACCTTGATGCCGAACACGCTGAAGGACAGGAAGTTATCCAGCAGATGGCCGAAGCTCCCCAGCAGGCTGTGGGTCACGCGCAGACCCTTGCCGCTCAGCAGCCAAATGATCTTGGGATTGTCGAAGGGCAGCATCATCCAGCCGATGCACATCAGCGAGACGAAGGAGAAGCCCACGTAGGTGGAGATGGTCATCTCGCTGCCCTTCATGCGGTTGAGCAGCTTGGAGTAGGCCCAGCCAAGGGGCAGGGAGACCAGCGCGCCGCTGACGCAGGCGAAGGCCAGGGCCGCGAAGCCCGTCATGTTGAACTGCAGGCTCAGCACGATGCCCAGCAGGCCGGAGATGCAGCCGATGGTCATGCCCATGTTCAGGCCGATGCCGCACTGGATGCCCGGCATCATCGCCAGCACCAGCACGCCGTACATGGTCATGCGCTCGAGCACGTTGCCCATCATCATCCGCACGCTGATGTTGTACAGCGAGGAGAGCAGGCACAGGTACACAAAGAACAGGGCGATGATGGTGCGGGGCACGCCGAAGCGCGCGGTCAGGGGCTTCCAGAAGAAGACCACCAGGCCCAGCAGCAGCACGGCCATGCCCGCCAGCAGCAGGGCCTTAGCCATGGAGGCCAGCTCCATCTTCCAGCCGCCGCGCTGCTCCGAGGAGGTCTGATGCGCCCTGTAGGTGTTGTACCGGGCGGAGAAGCTGCTGTCGTTCAGCCACAGCACCTTCTCGATGTTGTCCCGCAGGGTGTTCTGCAGCTTGCCGCTCAGGGTGCTCAGATCGGGGATGACGGCGGTCAGCTGCCGGTTCAGCTCCTCGTAGGAGGTGTTCTTTTCCGATTCCTCGCGGGTCAGATCCTCGGTGGGGATAAAGTACTGATAGTCCGCCAGCGTCTCGCCGGTGGTCTCCGCGCCCTCCTCAGCCTCCGCGGGGGCAGAGAGGATCTCGCCCTTCTCGGCGGCGGCGATGCGGTCGGCGGCGTCCTTGAGCAGGACGTCCCTGAAGGCCGCGCCGTTTTCCAGCTGGGGCACCTCCTGCACGAGCTTCGCCCACAGGTCGTCGCCCGTCAGGCCGGCGTACTCCGTCCAGTCCGGCACGGAGACCGCCAGGGCGGTCAGCAGCTGGGTCTGCAGCTCAGCGTCCTCGCGGGCCTGCTGCTTCACGGCCATGTCCCGCGCCAGGCGCACGAAGCCGGGCTGCAGGTGGGCGTTCGCATCCTTGAGCAGCTCGGGCGCGGTCTTGCCGAGGGCGGCGATCACGACGTCGTCGGCGATGCCTTCGCCCGCGATGGCCTTCCAGTCGGAGGTGTTGTCCACCAGCTGCACGTAGATGTCCGAGAAGACGGCCCGCTCGGCCACAGACAGGGTCTGGGCTTCGGACAGGGCCTTCTCAAAGGCGCTGATGGCGCTCTGCAGCGCGGCCTCGTCCTGCACGGCAGGGTTGGCGTAGAGCTTCTCCGCCTCCGCCCGGGCCTCGTTCATGGCCGCGTCGCAGATGCCGTTCACCTCGTCCAGGCCGCGCTTGCGGAAGTTCTTGTCCTTGCGCAGCTCGGCCAGCTTGTCCGCGCGGGCCTGCTGGGCGATGCTGTTGATCAGGCCCTCGGAGGCGGCGTGCAGCACCGCGTTGGTGCGCATCTGCTCCAGGCCTGTGACGCTCTCCTGGGTGCCCTGCAGCACGTAGCCGAGGATGGCGGAGGCGATCAGCACCCCTGCCAGGATGAACAGCGCGATGGGGACGATCCGGGAACGGCGTCGGCCGTCAGGATGTCGACGATCTTGCCCTCCGCCACGATGGCGATTCGATCGCAGATGGAGCGCAGCTCCTGCAGCTCCGAGGAGACCATCACGATGGTCATGCCCTGCTCCCGGTTGAGGCGCACCAGCGTCTCCAGCACCAGCTGCTTCGCGCCGATGTCGATGCCGCGGGTGGGCTCGGACACGAAGAGGAAGCGGGGCTTCAGGGCCAGGGCGCGGGCGACGCACACCTTCTGCTGGTTGCCTCCGGACAGGGTGCCCACCGGCTGCGCGGGGGAGGTGCAGCGGATATCCAGCTCGCTGATCATCTGCTCGGCGAAGCGGCGGATGGCAGCGGTGTCCTTCTGGTGAAGGAAGCCCTTCATGAAATCGCCCTTGACCTGCATGGCCGTGAAGGCGATGTTGTTCTCGATGGACTGGTCCAGCAGCAGGCCCACGCCGCGGCGGTTCTCGCTCACCATGGCCAGGCCCGCCTTCAGCGCGGCGTCGGTGTTCTGCAGCTGCAGCTTCTGGCCGAACAGCTCCACGTCGCCCACGGCCTCATACAGGCCCATCACGCCGTTGGGGATGCCGATCTTGCCCTGGCCGGCCAGGCCGCCGATGCCGAGGATCTCGCCCTCGCGCACGTCCAGGTTGATGCCCTTGTCCACCTCGCCGGGCATGTTGACCCACAGATCCCGGATGGTCATGGCGGTGTTGCCGCTCAGCTCCCGCGTGCGCTTCTCCACCTGGATCACGCTCTCGCTGCCGCGGCCGATCATCAGGGCCGCCAGCTTTTCGGGCGTGGTATCGGCCTTGGAGAAGGAGGACACCAGCTGGCCGTCCCGCAGGATGGTCACGCTGTCGGCGGCGTTCATCACCTCGTCCAGGCGGTGGGTGATGAAGATGATGGAGATGCCGCGGGCCGCGATGGACTTCATCACGTCCAGCAGCTGCTGGGCCTCGCTCTCCGTCAGCACGGCGGTGGGCTCGTCGAACACCAGCAGCTTCATGCCGGTCTTGTCGATCTCGCGGGCGATCTCGATGAACTGCATATGGCCGATGGGCAGGCCGCTGACGAGGGTGTACTCCTCGATGCTCATGCCCACGTCGTCCAGGGCCTTCCGGGCGTCCCGGGCCATGGCCTCCGTGTCGAGGAATTCCAGATCCTTGCCCAGGAGCCTGCTCAGGGGCCAGGGCTTGCTGATCTCGCGGTTCAGCTTGATGTTGTCCGTCACGGAAAAGCCGGGGATCAGCATGAACTCCTGGTGCACCATGCCGATGCCCTTGGCCATGGCATCCATGGGGGAGGCGATGTGCACCTTCTGCCCGTCCAGCAGCACCTCGCCCTCGAAGCCGCCGGTGGAATGGATGACGGGCATGCCGAAGAGGATGTTCATCAGCGTGCTCTTGCCGGCGCCGTTTTCGCCCAGGAGGGCGTGGATCTCGCCGGGGCGGATCTTCAGGGAGACGTCCCTGAGCACGGCGTTGGAACCATACATTTTGGTGATATGGTTCATCTCAAGAATGTAGTCGTTTGCCAACTGTATCAACTCCTTCCCTCTTATCAAAAACAGAGGGTGTGGGTTTCCCTCCGGGAAAGTGGTCTTTCCGGCGGATACCGGGTCGGTGTTCGCGGGAAAGACCGCTTCTTGGTATCATGATGTCGATCGCAGGGTTCCGAGCCTGCCGCTGACTTTTTCTTGGCTCTCCCTCTGGGAGAGCTGTCGAGCGAAGCGAGACTGAGAGGGCTCCTGCCGCGGGGGTTCCGCGCCTGCGGGCGCGGGCAAAGGGCTTTGCGATCGCCCTTTGCAAACCTTCGCCCGCCGTTCTACAGTAGAGAACGGTATCAAAGAAGTTGCTGACAAAAATCAGGGGCTGTCCGGCAGGCCGATGATCGGGTGTCCGGACAGCCCCATGGATGCTTTGGATTAGTTCAGGTAATCAGCAAAGTTGATGGGCTCCAGAGCGATCAGCAGGTAGTTGGGATACTCCACACCCGCGGCGTCCACATAGGTGCCCAGCTCGATGTCACCGCCGGTGGCGCTGGTGAAGCACTGGTTCAGCACGTCCATATCCACCTTGCCGTTGGTCTTGCCCTCGGCGTAGGCGACGGCGTACTCAAAGCCGGCGTTGATCATGGACATGTTCACGGGCAGGCTCCAGGTGGAGAAGCGGTTCACGGCGTTGTGCTCGTTCAGGTAAGCGGCCAGGTTCTTGATGGCGCCGTCCACATCGCCGTAGGTGGCGGTGAGGCCGAAGGCTTCCTGGAAGCCGTGATAGGGGCTGGGGCAGCAGGGCAGGGCGTAGTAGGCGTTGGGCTCGTTGACGATGGCCTGCTGCAGGGCGACCTGCAGACCGCAGTTGGTGCAGTAGAAGCAAACCTTCTTGCCGGCGTATTCCGCCATGACCTTCGGGATGTCCTCCAGCACAGCCGCCTGCGCGCCGCTCATGCCGGCGTCACCGGTGGGATCGGGGCAGTCGCGCTCGACAAACTCGATGCCCAGGGATTCGGCGGTGGACTTCATCGCGTCGCGCTTGGCCACGATGGTCTCATAGGACAGGTGACGGGCGAAGGAATAGTGCACCAGCACGTCGCAATCCCAGGCCTTGGACAGGTCGGCCACCTGGTAGCCGCAGCCAATCTCGTCGTTGGCCAGCACGATGTCGGCGGCAGCGGCGATGTCGGCGGGATCCTCGGCGGGCACGCCGGCGATGAACAGGATGTCATCGCGGCCCATTTCCTTGGCGATCTGGGTGAAAGCGGCGGTCGCGCCCTGCACGGCCTGCACGAAGATGATGGCCTTCACTTCGGGATCGCTGGCGAAGGCGATCAGCTTGGAGATGGTGGTCTCCACCTCGGAGGAGAAGGCGTCCGGATAGGTGTCGTGGATGACGACGCCGGGGTTGTTCTCAGCCAGCGTGGAGGCGGCGTAGAATTCTTCCTCACCCTGGGAGGTGGTGCCGGTCATGATGGCGATCTTATAGCCGGGAGCCTCGGCGAACGCGAGATTCACCGCGCCCAAGAGCATCATCGCGGACAGCAGCAGAGCAAGCAGTTTCTTCATGAGTGTTCCTCCTTCTTCTTGTCCCGGTCCGGGAAAATATTGAATGAATTATAGGGGGAATCAGCCTTTTTTGTCAACTGAAATACACAATAAGTACAATTTGGACGGCGTCAAGCCCGGCTTTGCGGCTGTCGGTTTCCGCCCGTCAGTCCGGCTCCTGCACGGGGATGCCGGCGTGCAGCGTCAGCGTCTCGGCTGTGCCGGCCCCGCACCAGGCCAGGAGGCAGACGGAAAGGGCTGCGATCAGCAGGATATGTATGCGCTTTATCGGTGAGATCCTCCCTGCTGGAGTGTGCGTAAAAAACTGGGTTGCCAAGCTGAAAGTCTTGAGGACAATCATACCATTTCATGCAGATTGATGCAAGCCCGTCCGCGCACAGCCCGCAAAAAAGCGCTTTTAGCGGCGCTTCCGCGGCAGTTTACAATTCGCCGCTTTCATGATACCATGTGTGCGAAAAACAGACAGGCGCTTTCGGGCTGCTTCGCCGCATGCGGAGGCATGGGCGGACGGCGCGGAGGCCGGAAAGAATGACGCATGTATTACCTGATCAAGGAATCCCTGACGCCCTGCTCCGCGGAGGAGATCCGCACCGGCGGCGCGCAGTACGTGGCGGTGCTGACCGCCGAGGCCTGGCAGCGGGAGCGGGAGCGCTTCGACATGCTGATCGACATGGACATGGACGCGCCCCAGGAGACCAAGGCCGTGGTCAACATGGATTCGCTCACCGGGTCGCTGTCCATCCCGGACCGGGATCACATCAGCGGGCCGCGCCGCTGCCTCTCCTTCGCCCTGGACGAGAAGGGCATCGTGCTGGTGGACGACAGCGGCTACGCCGAGGAGGTCACGGCAGCCATCAGCCGCACCAAGAAGTGGCGGCTGCCCAGCCTCGAGCGCTTCCTCTACGACCTGCTGGAGACGACCATCGCCCGGGATCTGACGCTGCTGGAGAAGAGCGAGGAGCGCCTGAACCGCATCGAGGAGGCCATCCTCCGCGGGGAGATCGAGAGCTACCCCAAGGAGATGAACGACATCCGCGGCGACCTGCTGGATCTGCGCGTGCACTACGAGCAGCTGATCGACCTGGGGCAGGAGCTGGAGGAGAACGAGAACGGCTTCTTCCGGGAGGAGAACCTGCGCTACTTCCACATGTTCACCGAGCGGGTGCTGCGCCTGCAGGACATCGTCGCCGGCCAGCGCGAGTACGTGATGCAGCTGCGCGACCTGATGCAGTCCCAGCTGGACGTGCGCCAGAACCGCATCATGACGCTGCTGACGGTGGTGACCTCCATCTTCCTGCCGCTGACGCTCATCGCGGGCTGGTATGGCATGAACTTCCGTTACATGCCCGAGCTGGAGTGGCGCTACAGCTACCCCGTGGTCATCGCGGTGTCCGTCCTCATCGTGGCGGTGTGCCTGATCTGGTTCAAGCGGAAAAAGTGGATGTGACACGATGCGGCCGCCACGCCATTTTCTTCCACAAGGGCCATTGACAAAACGGACCCGCCATGATACGATACGCATCGTCAGCCCAGCTGACTGAGGGCCTGCCCAGCAGGCCGACCCCAGATTCAAGTACCATTTTTCTTGATCTATGCGGTATCTCAAGGTACCGGAGCTGTCTGAAGACGGCTGCGGTGCCTTTTTCTGTCCCCGCGATATCTTGCCCAAACCATTACAAAATGAAGGAGATCATGCAACCCATGAGCACCACCAACAACAAATCCCTCCAAATCCGCCGCCTGACCTACTCCGCCGTCTTCCTGGCCCTCGCGATGGTGCTGCCCTTCCTCACCGGCCAGATCCAGACCATCGGTCAGCTGATCAGCCCCCTGCACATCCCGGCGCTCATCTGCGGCCTGGTGTGCGGCTGGCCCTGCGGTCTGGCGGTGGGCGTCCTGTCGCCGCTGCTGCGCGCCCTGCTCTTCGGCATGCCGCCCTTCCCGAACGCCGCCCTGCCCATGGCCTTTGAGTGCGGCGCCTACGGCCTGCTGACCGGCCTGCTCTACCCGATCTTCCTGCGCGTCTACCGCAAGGAAAGCCACCTGCCGGCCATCCTGACCGCCCTGATCCTCGCGATGCTCGGCGGCCGCATCGTCGGCGGCGCCGCCAAGGCCGCCCTGCTGGCCTTCGGCATCATCGGCAGCCAGAGCCCCTATACCTTCGCGGTCTTCTTCGCCAGCTACTTCACCTCCACGGCTCCGGGCGCGGCGATCCACATCGTGCTGATCCCGGCCATCGTGCTGGCCCTGGAGCGGGCGAAGCTCTCCCTCGTCGTCAAAGGAGACAAAGCGTGAAAACCCTCTATCTCGAATGCGGCATGGGCGCCGCGGGCGATATGCTGATGGCGGCGCTGCTGGAGCTGATTCCCGACCGGCAGGCCTTTATCGACCGGATGAACGCTCTGGGTCTGCCCGGCGTGCATGTGGAGGCGGAGCAGGCCGTCAAGTGCGGCATCACCGGCACCCACATGAAGGTGACGGTGGACGGGAAAGAGGAAGAGTCCCTCGACGCGCATGACCACGATCATGAGCACGAGCATCATCATGACCACGAGCATGAACATCATCACGACCACGACCATGACCATGAACATCACCACGATCATGACCATGACCACGACCATCACCACCACCATCACCACCACACGTCCGTGGCGGACATCGAGGGCATCATCGACGGGCTGAAGGTCTCGGACAAGGTCAAGGCCGACGCCAAGGCGGTCTACGCCCTGATCGCCGAGGCGGAGAGCCGCGTGCACGGCCATCCCGTCAGCGAGATCCACTTCCACGAGGTGGGCACCGTCGACGCCGTGGCCGATGTGGTGGGCGTGTGCCTGCTGATGGAGGAGATTGGCGCGGAGCAGATCGTGGCGTCCCCGGTGCACGTGGGCAGCGGCCATGTGCACTGCATGCACGGTATCCTGCCGGTGCCCGCTCCCGCCACGGCCCTGATCCTCAGCGGCATACCGACCTACGGCGGCCAGGTGCAGGGCGAGCTGTGCACACCCACCGGAGCCGCGCTGCTCAAGCACTTCGTCTCCCGCTTCGGCGACCGTCCGGTGATGGCCGCGGAGGCCATCGGCTACGGCATGGGCAAGAAGGACTTCGAGCGGGCCAACTGCCTGCGGGCCTTCCTGGGCAGCAGCGGGGGCGAGCGCGAGAAGATCACCCGCCTGGAGTGCAACCTGGACGACATGACCGGCGAGGACATCGGCTTTGCCATGGAGCAGCTCTTCAAGGCGGGCGCAAGGGACGTCTACACCCAATCCATCGGCATGAAAAAAAGCCGCCCCGGCGTACTGCTCAGCGTGATCTGTCTGCCGCAGGACGCGGACCGGCTGGCCGCTGTGATGATGCAGCACACCACCACCCTGGGCATCCGCCGCCAGGATCTGAGCCGCTACACCCTGCAGCGCTCCGTCGAGACGGTGGAGACCTCCTTCGGCCCCGTGCGGGTCAAGACCGCCACCGGCATGGGCGTCCATCGCCGCAAGGCCGAGTACGACGACCTCGCCACCCTCGCCGAGCGGAACCACGTGCCGCTGGAGACGGTCAGGGGAGAGGTGTGAGGATAAGAATCCAATACAAAAACAGACAGCCCCAAGGCTGCCTGTCAGACTGTCAACAAACCCCTGTTTTCGAGAACGGAGACAGGGGTTTTGTAATGCAGGGAGCCAACGATTGGCCAAAGAAAAAAGGCCATCAGGCAGCC
>CADASK010000054.1 GCA_902790495.1 uncultured Eubacteriales bacterium | reverse complement strand
GGTGGATCAGACTCTCCGGGCCTTCGTTTCCCCCGGCCATGGCGTACCCGCAGGACACGCTGTATCCCAGCTCCCCGATTCGGTCCGAAATCCGGTTCAGGATGCTCCGGACGGAGTCCTCTTCCTGTCCGAGGAAAAGCAGCACAAAATCGTCCCCGCCGATCCGGTAGGGACGCACCTGGCTCCCGCTCTCCTCCTGCAGGCATTCGCCGATCCGCTTCAGCACCTCGTCCGCGGCCCGGTAGCCCTCCCGATCATTAATCAGCTTCAGCCCGTCCAGATCCAGGGAGGCGGCCCCGCTGATTCTGTCTTTCAGAGAAACGCAGTCATCGAAAAGGGATCTCCGGTTCAGGAGCCCCGTCAGGGAATCCCTGCGGACATCGTAGGACCGGAGAAACACGTAGAAGAAAACGCTGCTGATCAGAATGGCCTCATGCAGCCGCACGCCGCCTATGGCGACATCCAGCCCCGCGGACAGCAGCGCCATGAACGTACAGATCCCCAGGATCATCCGATCCTGCCGCCGGCCCTTTTCCGCATAGCGCCGGAAGGTGACCCAGAGGATCAGAATCAGGTATCCGAGGGGAACAACAAACGCCACGTACCCCAGCGGGCCGCGGTAAAACTTGTAATCCTGGTTGAACCCGAAGGCAATATCCGTGAAAAACGCGGTGCTGCAGACCGCCAGATTCACCAGGCAGGGCACCCACAGGCGCCACGTTCTCTTTTCCGGCTCAATCACCACGAGGGCCAGCCCCAGCGCCGCTGTGCTCCGGAGAAAATATCCGGCCACGGACATCAGCGTCCGCCAGAACCTCATTTCCGGATACAGGCTGGCCACGGTCTCCGCGTAATCCTCCAGGATCAGCAGAAAGCAGCTGATCAGCGTCAGCCAAAAATGGCGCAGCTCCTTATCCCGGGCCGAATGCTGCGTCCCGAGCCGGATTCCGAAAAGCAGGATCAGAAAAAGGGAAAAAAAGTATTTTCCGAAAAAAACTTCCATACAGCGGTCCTCCCCTCCGGATGGATGCGAACAGGGGCCGGACGCAGGGGCCGGCGGACGGAACGGGCCGCACCGTCTTTACCCGGAATCTTCCTCATCCGTTGACGGGCTCGTCATCCCTGACCTCGCCCGTGGCATCGTTCACGAAAAGGACAATGGACGTCCCCCGTCTGGAGTCGAAGGTCACCTTCCATTCCCCGCTGGCCGCGTCGAATTCCGCGAAGGAATAGAAATCCTTCAGCTTTTCCGAGGTCAGCCTTTCGTCCTCCACCCAGGGGTTTGTGGACAGCAGATACTGCTCCGCCCGCTTCAGGACATCGCTCGTCCGCATGCCGGCCGTGCCCGTCGGATCCCCGTTGGGCCGCACAATCCATCCTGCCGCGCCACGAAGGCTGATGAGCATCCAGCTGCCCTCCGTCCGGATGATCGGGTAGGTTTCGCCCGTGGCCAGCAGTCCCACGCGCTTGGCGTTCCGGGCCTGCCACGCGTAAACGGGAGTCGATTCCTCCAGCGTGATAAAGGCAGGGTTGACCAGCAGGTAGTCCTCCAGAGCGTAGCCGGCCATGCCTTCCGTTTCGGAAAGATAGACCTCGCACCATCCGTTGCCCAGCGGCATCGCGGCAAAGCGCTGGCCGTAGTTCAGCCGCGTGACCGCCTTGGCGTTGGCGTTCTGGCTGGGGCGCACGGAAACGTTCTTGCTGATGACCACCGCGTCATAGCCCATCTGTCCCGGCCCGGCCGGATACGTGATTTCCCCCGCGGCGGACGCCCAGAGCAGCGCCGCCGTCAGCAGCAGGCAAAGCCCGCAAAGTGCCTTTTTCATGGTTTGCTTCCTCCGTTTATTCCTCTACGATGTGCTGCGTCAGTCCGTTGATATAGATCGGGGTCAGCTCCGCCTGGATCAGGGGGCGGGCATAGGCCAGGAACTCCGGCAGCATATCCGTGCGCGCCTCGTTGATCCACTCCGTCGGAACCTTCTTCTCATAGTTGGCGACATCGTCGATATTGACGAGCTCCGTCGTGCACTGGTACGGATCGTTGGACAGGCGCTTGAGGGACACCATCTTGCCGGTCTCTCCCTCAAAGGCCGCCTTGGCCGCCGCGCCGCCCACCTGGAAGGCCTCGGTGATGTCCGTGCGGCTGGCCAGATGTCCGCCGCAGCGCTGCAGGATGGACAGCTCCACCGCGCGGGTGCGGGTGGGCAGGTTGCGCGCCACTAAGTTGGAGAGGTACCGCGCCGTGCCGGTGAGGTTGATGTGGCCGAAGGCGTCCACACTGCGGTGGTCGTCGCTCAGCTCGCACACGAAGCGGCCATCCGGCAGCTTCACGCCCTCGGACACGGCGATGACCACCGAGGCGCGCTCCTTCTGCATGCGCTCCACCTTGGCCAAGAAGCGGTCGGTGTGGAAGGGCAGCTCCGGCAGGCAGATCAGGTCGACGCCCTCGCAGTCCTCGCCCCGGGCCAGGGCCGCCGCAGCCGTCAGCCAGCCCGCATTGCGGCCCATCACCTCGACGATGGTGACGAAGTTGGTGCCGTAGACCGTGGCGTCGCGGATGATCTCCTTCATCACCACGCCGATGTATTTCGCCGCGGAGCCGTAGCCAGGCGTGTGGTCGGTGTGCATCAGGTCGTTGTCGATGGTCTTCGGCACGCCCATGAAGCGGATGTCCGAGCCGATGCGCTGGCCGTACTGGCTCAGCTTATTGATGGTGTCCATGCTGTCGTTGCCGCCGATGTAGAAGAACCAGCGGATGTCCAGCTTCTTCAGGATGGCGAAGAGCTTCTCATAGGTCGCCTCGTCGTCCTCCAGGTTCGGCAGCTTGTAGCGGCAGCTGCCCAGGAAGGACGAGGGCGTGCGCTTGAGCAGCTCGATGTCCAGGAAGGATTTCAGCCGCTCCGACAGGTCGCAGACCTTCTCGTCCAGCAGGCCCTGGATGCCGTGCAGCATGCCGTACACGTGCTCCGCGCCGCGCATCTGGCAGGCCTGGAAGACGCCGGCCAGGCTGGCGTTGATGACGGAGGTAGGGCCTCCGCTCTGTCCCACAATCGCGTTTGCCATTTTGTCGCTTCCTTTCTTTAATGGGCGAATAGATAAGAAAATTATACATCATCGCAAGCGGAAAATCTACTGCCCGGAGAGAAATGTGTGGATTTTGTGCGGGCGAGGCGGGACGGCTCTGCATTGCTTAGGCGCAAGGGGCTGGGGTGAGCATCGGGAGCAGAAACCCGTGATTTGTTATGGCTTTTTTTGCGGACTGCAAGGACTGTCCAGATAAAGTATCATCGGATACATCGTGCCGATGCGAAAAACATCAACTCTTCCTTTGCATTTCCCGGAAATTATGCTATGATAGCGGGGAACACCAAAGGAGTGATGACCTGTATGGATATGAAGACCCGCATCGCGGAGCTGACCCGGGCGCTGCTGGGGGAGACCTGGCCTGAGGCGCAGGATCTGCCGGCTGCCGAGGAGATCCGCGGTCTGCTGGCTGTGCCGCCGAACCCGGAGATGGGCGACTACGCCTTCCCGTGCTTCCGCCTGGCCAAGGCCCTGCGCATGGCCCCGCCGAAGATCGCCCAGGCGCTGGCCGAGAAGTGGAGCGCCACCGAGGCCGCCCGCGCCGAGGCCGTGAACGGCTACCTGAACTTTTTCCTCAACCGCGTCAACTTTGCCCGGGAGACCCTGGAGGCGGTGGGCGCGAGCGCGGGCCGCTGGGGCGCCGGCGAGGACGGGGTGGGCAAGACCGTCTGCCTGGACTATTCCTCCATCAACATCGCCAAGCGCTTCCACATCGGCCACCTGTCCACGACCGTCATCGGCAACAGCCTCAAGCGCATCTACGATTACCTGGGCTACCGCACGGTGGGCATCAACCACCTGGGCGACTGGGGCACCCAGTTCGGCAAGATGATCTGCGCCTACAAGCGCTGGGGCGACAAGGAGACCGTCGAGAAGGGCGGCGTGGACGAGATGACCCGCCTCTATGTGCGCTTCGGCGTGGAGGCGAAGAAGGATCCGTCCCTGGAGGACGAGGGCCGCGCCTGGTTCAAGAAGATTGAGGACGGCGACGAGGAGGCCCTGGAGATCTTCCGCTGGTTCAAGGACGTCACGCTGAAGGACGCCATGCGCGTGTACGACATCCTCGGCGTGCAGTTCGACAGCTACGCGGGCGAGAGCTTCTACAACGACAAGATGGAGCCGGTGATCGACGAACTGCGCGCCAAGGGCCTGCTGACCCAGAGCGAGGGCGCGTGGGTGGTCGACCTGACCGAGGACAAGATGCCGCCCTGCCTGATCTTGAAAAAGGACGGCGCGACCCTCTACGCGACCCGCGACCTGGCCGCCGCGAAGTACCGCCAGGACACCTACCACTTCGACAAGTGCCTCTACGTCGTGGCCTACCAGCAGGATCTGCACTTCCGGCAGGTGTTCCGCGTGCTGGAAAAGATGGGCTATCCCTGGGCGAAGGACTGCGTGCACGTGGCCTTCGGCATGGTGAGCCTGGGCGGCGAGGCCCTCTCCACCCGCGACGGCGTCATCGTCTATCTGGACGAGCTGCTGAACCAGGCCATCGACAAGGCCCGCGCCATCATCGAGGAGAAGTCCCCGAACCTGGAGAACAAGGATGAGATCGCGCGGCAGATCGGCGTGGGCGCGGTGGTCTACACGACCCTGAGCAACAACCGCATCAAGGACATCGACTATCCCTGCACCAAGGAGGCCTACACCGACGATGACGGCACCCCGCGCACGAAGTACACCATCGACTGGGAGAAGGCGCTGAACTTCGACGGCGAGACCGGTCCCTACGTGCAGTACACCCACGCCCGCTGCAGCTCGCTGCTGCGCAAGGCGGAGGCGCTGAGCTTCCCCGCGCCGGACTACAGCGGTCTGAGCGACGACGAGGCCCAGGCGCTGCTGCGGCTGATCGGCCGCTTCCCGGACGTGATCCGCGAGGCCGCCGAGAAGTACGAGCCGTCGATGATCACCCGCGCGGTGACGGACATCGCCCAGGCCTACAACAAGTTCTACTATGAGCACCGCATCCTGGACGGCGAGCCCGCCGAGGCCGCCGCGAGGGTCGAGCTGACCCGCGCCACCCGCGATGTGATCAAGGCCGGTCTGAGCCTGATCGGCATCGACGCGCCGGAGAGAATGTAATCCCTCTACAATTTCCTTACCAACGACGAGCGAAGGGGTGCAGGGGGCGATCGCAAAGCCCCCTGCCCGCGCCTGCAGGCGCGGAATCCTCCCTTCAGATACGACCTCATCCGGCCCTTCGGGCCACCTTCCCCACAGGGGAAGGCTTTCGAGACAAAAGGAGAAACAAGCTATGCTGACCCAAGCCCCCCGCGGCACGCGCGACGTGCTGCCCACCGACAGCTATCGGTGGCAATACCTTGAGGCCAAGATGCGCCAGGCGGCAGCCGAGGCCGGCTACCGCGAGGTGCGCACACCCGTCTTCGAGCACACCGAGCTCTTCCTGCGCGGCATCGGCGACACCACCGACGTGGTGCAGAAGGAGATGTACACCTTCAAGGACAAGGGCGACCGCTCCATCACGCTGAAGCCCGAGGGCACGGCGGGCGCGGTGCGCGCCTTCCTGGAGAGCAATCTCTACGCCGATGCCCTGCCCAGCAAGATGTACTACCTGGCCGCGCCCGTGTTCCGCTATGAGGCGCCCCAGGCGGGCCGCCTGCGCGAGCACCACCAGTTCGGCCTGGAGTGTTTCGGCGCGAAGGACGCCACCGCCGACGCCGAGCTGATCCTGCTGGCCTACCGCCTGCTCAGCGGCCTCGGGGTGAAGAACCTCTCCGTGCGTATCAACTCCATCGGCTGCCCGAAGTGCCGCCCGGTCTACCACGCGAAGCTGAAGGAGTTCCTGGCCGGCCACGTGAGCGAGCTGTGCGCGGACTGCCGCAGCCGCTACGAGCGCAACCCCCTGCGCGTGCTGGACTGCAAGGTGCCCCACGACCAGGAGATTGTGCGCGACGCCCCCGCCATGCTGGACAACCTGTGCGAGGAGTGCGCGGCCCACTTCGCCAAGCTGCAGCAGTGCCTGACCGCCGCCGGCGTGCCCTACGTGATCGACAGCCACATCGTGCGCGGCCTGGACTACTACACCAAGACCGTGTTCGAGCTGGTGACGAAGACCAAGGACGGCAACCTGACCGTCTGCGGCGGCGGACGCTACGACAATCTGGTCGCCGAGCTTGGCGGCCCCGAGCTGCCCGCCGTGGGCTTCGGCATGGGCCTCGAGCGCGTGCTGATGCTGCTGGACGGCGAGGGCATCGAGCTGCCCAAGCCCCGCCTCTACGACGTGTTCGTCACCTACATGGGCGACCACGCCATCGAAGCCTTCTCCCTGGTGCAGCGCCTGCGCGCGGCCGGCCTCAAGGCGGACATGGATCACTGCGGACGCAGTCTCAAGGCGCAGTTCAAGTACGCCAACAAGGTGAGCGCCGCCGTGACCGCCACCATCGGCGACGAGGAGGCCGCGGCCCAGTCCGTGAAGCTGAAGAACATGGAGACGAAGGAAGAAAAGCTCGTCACCTGGGCGGAGGCTGCGGAAGCGGTCAGCGGAATGATTGAATAAGCACAGAAACAACAGAGTCCATATTTGGTTTGCGAGCGAAGGGGTGCAGGGGGCGATCGCAAAGCCCCCTGCCCGCGCCCGCAGGCGCGGAACCCTGTCTGTCAGACCGATTATGAAAGGAAGTAGTTTGCGATGCAGAACCGTACCCATACCTGCGGAGAACTCCGCCTCGCCGACGCGGGCAAGACCGTCCGCCTCTGCGGCTGGATGGAGAACGTCCGCGAGGTCAGCGGCTCGCTGGCCTTCGTCATCCTCCGCGACTTCTACGGCACCACCCAGCTGGTCATCGAGACCGAGGACATGATGGCCGCCGTGAAGGACCTGAACAAGGAATCCACCATCGCGGTGGATGGCGTGGTGCGCGAGCGCGCCAGCAAGAACCCGAAGATCCCCACCGGCGACATCGAGGTGGTGCCCACCGCCATCGAGGTGCTGGGCCGCTGCCGCTACAACGCCCTGCCCTTCCAGGTGAACCGCAGCCGCGAGGCCGACGAGAGCCTGCGCCTGAAGTACCGCTACCTCGACCTGCGCAACCCCGACGTGAAGAAGAACATCGTGCTGCGCTGCAACGTGGTGGCCGCCCTGCGCCAGGCCATGCTGGCCCACGATTTCCTGGAGATCACCACGCCCATCCTGACGGCCTCCAGCCCCGAGGGCGCGCGCGACTACCTGGTGCCGGCCCGCAAGCATCCCCGCAAGTTCTACGCCCTGCCCCAGGCGCCCCAGCAGTTCAAGCAGCTGCTGATGACCTCCGGCTTCGACCGCTATTTCCAGATCGCCCCGTGCTTCCGCGACGAGGACGCCCGCGGTGACCGCAGCCCCGGTGAGTTCTACCAGCTGGACATGGAGATGGCCTTTGCCAGCCAGGAGGACGTGTTCGCCGTGCTGGAGGATGTGCTGCCGCCCATCTTCGCCAAGTACGGCAAGTACAACATCGCCTCCTCCGCGCCCTTCCAGCGCATCCCCTACCGCGAGGCCATGGAGAACTTCGGCTCCGACAAGCCTGACCTGCGCATCGACCTGCGCGTGCAGGACGTGACCCGCCTGATGGAGGGCTGCGGCTTCGGCCCCTTCGAGGGACAGACCGTGAAGGCCGTGGTCGTCACCGACATGACCGCCACTCGCAAGCAGATCGACAAGCTCTGCGCGGACGTGGAGGTGGTCGCCGGCAGCAAGCCCTACTGGTTCAAGCTGGACGAGAAGGGCGAGATCGCGGGCGGCATCGCCAAGTTCCTGCAGGATCGCCGGGACGCGGTCATCTCCGCCCTGGGCCTGAAGCCCAACACCTTCGTCGCCCTCTCCGCGGGCAAGCTGGGCCAGGCCCAGAAGACCGCCGGCGTGCTGGTGAAGCAGCTGGGCGCGATGTGCCCCAACCACATGGACACCGAGCGCTACGAGTTCTGCTGGATCGTCGACTTCCCGATGTACGAGATCGGCGAGGAGAGCGGCGAGCTGGAGTTCTGCCACAATCCCTTCTCCATGCCCAACGGCGGCCTGGAGATCCTCCAGAAGGCCGCGGCGGGCGAGGTGGATCCGCTGTCCGTCAACGCCTTCCAGTATGACCTGGTGTGCAACGGCGTGGAGCTGTCCTCCGGCGCGGTGCGCAACCATGACCCGGAGATCATGATCGAGGCCTTCCAGCTGGTGCGCCTGGGCGAGGAGGACGTGAAGGCCAAGTTCCCGGCCATGTACAACGCCTTCTGCTACGGCGCGCCGCCGCACGCGGGCATCGCCCCCGGCGTCGACCGCATGGTGATGCTGCTGGCCGGCGAGGATTCCATCCGCGAGGTCATCCCGTTCCCGATGAACAAGAACGCCCAGGACGTGATGATGGGCGCTCCCAGCGCCGTGGAGCAGAAGCAGCTGGACGAGCTGCACATTGCCCTGGTGAAGGACGAGGAAGCATAAACCCGTATCACAAAAAGGCCCCTCCGCGCTGGAGGGGCTTTTGCGATCTGGATCATATGGCTTGATTGTTTTCTTGCTTTGGAGTAAAATGCAAAGCGACAGGGGGTGCTATGCATGAGCGAGTTTCCGCGAGAAGCAGCCTGGCAGGAAAGCTATCAGCGCGTCAGCCGCATTCTGCCGGTGCTGACGAAAAAGGAACTGGATATTCTTGCAGACGTGGCGGATGAGTTCCGGAAAAAGACAGCCTTCACAGATGGAATCAGCCCGCTATCCGAAAAAGAGATGATGGCCATGATTGATCACGCCATGGATCAGGCAGACCGCGGAGAGGTTGAAACGCTGGAGGAGACCATGGCGGATATTGATGAGGCGTTCGGGCTATGAAGGAATACCGGGTTTTGATCACGAAGGACGCCAAAGCAGATCTGCGAAGGCATCTCGGCTATATCAAACGCCAGTTCGGGAACACGCAGGCCATCCGAAATGTGCGCAACGATTTTGCGGAAACAGCCGCTTCTTTAAGCGTGATAGCCGGCTCCATTCGGGAGCCGGACAGTCCGGCGCTCAAGACCAGAGGACTGAAACGGGTCAATCTGAGCGAACACGATTACCTGTTGCTGTTTCGGGTGAAAGACGGCAGGGCCGAAATCATCCGCATGTTTCACTTTCTGGAGGATTACGAGAACAAGCTGCGTTAATCTTTCCCTCGTAGATGGCAGGCTGCAGAGCAGGATGGCATCGCGGCGCATTTGGCCGTGTTTCCGCCCAGTATTCGCACTTGACGAACCGCCTGCGATATGCTATGCTTGGTGACGCAAAAATGCATACCTTATCACGAGTGGCTGAGGGATGGGCCCGATGACGCCACGGCAACCGGTGCGCCCGGCAGGGTGCGCGAAGGTGCCAAATCCCACAGCGCGGCACACCGAGAGAGCGCTGACAGATAAGGACAGTCGCAAGATTGATTCCCGCCTGGCGTGTGCGTACCAGACGGGATTTGTTTTTTGCCCACCGTTTCCCCATGCAGCCGCACAAAGGAGTTCCATCAATGAGAAAGCTGTTCACCTCTGAATCCGTCACCGAAGGCCATCCCGACAAAATGTGCGACCAGATCAGCGACGCTGTGCTGGACGCCATCCTGGCCCAGGATCCCCAGGCGCGCGTCGCCTGCGAGACCTTCACCACCACCGGCATCATCACCGTGATGGGCGAGATCACCACCACCGCCCATGTGGACATCCCCGACATCGCCCGCCGGGTCACCCTGGACATCGGCTACAATTCCTCCGACATGTGCTTCGACGGCGCGACCTGCGCGGTGACCACCGCCATCCACGCCCAGAGCCCCGACATCGCCCAGGGCGTTGACCAGGCGCTGGAGACCCGCGGCCAGGCCGGCGAGGAGGATACCGGCGCTGGCGACCAGGGCATGATGTTCGGCTTCGCCTGCGACGAGACGCCCGAGCTGATGCCCATGCCCATCGCCCTAGCCCAGCGCATGGCCCTGCGCCTGGCCACCGTGCGCAAGAACGGCACCCTGCCCTACCTGCGGCCCGACGGCAAGACCCAGGTCACCGTGGCCTACGAGGACGGCAAGCCCGTGGCGGTGGACACCATCGTCATCTCCACCCAGCACGATCCCGACGTGGAGCAGAGCCGCATCGCGGCGGATCTGCTGGCGTACGTCATCCGCCCGGTGATCCCCGCCGAGCTGCTCAGCGACAGCACCCGGTACCTCATCAATCCCAGCGGACGCTTCGTGATCGGCGGCCCCGCGGGCGACACGGGCCTGACCGGCCGCAAGATCATCGTGGATACCTACGGCGGCTACGCGCCCCACGGCGGCGGCGCCTTCTCCGGCAAGGATCCCACCAAGGTGGACCGCTCGGCGGCCTATGCCGCCCGCCACGCCGCGAAGAACATCGTGGCCGCGGGGCTGGCCCGGCAGTGCGAGATCCAGCTGGCCTACGCCATCGGCGTGGCGAAGCCCGTGAGTCTCTTCGTGGACACCAAGGGCACCGGGGTGGTGGCGGATGACGTGCTGGCCCGCGCGGTCAGCGAGGTGCTGGACATGCGGCCCGCCGCCATCATCAACCGCTTCGGCCTGCGCAGGCCGATCTACCGGCAGACCGCCGCCTACGGGCATTTTGGACGGCCTGACCTGGATCTGCCCTGGGAGCGCACGGACGCCGTGGAGGCGCTGCGGAAGGCGGCGCTGGGGGAGTAAACCCAAAGAAACCCCGGTCTGTCCGCATTCTTGACAGGCCGGGGGAACGAGGAGATTTGTTTCCCTTGAGATACGCTGCCCGCAGAGGAGGAGTCAGATCCCGCGGGCAGCTTTTGATAGTTAGCATATACTAACCACTGCAAGCATAACACAGATTCGGCCGCGTGTCAAGATGCGGAGACAGAAAAGCGGGAACAAGTCATTCCGCTTCCCCATTTCCGCGCCCGCTCTCCTGCACCACGCGGCGCAGCAGCTGGCTCTCGCCGTCGGTGAGCTGATCGGGGTAGAAGGCGAGCAGCGTCTCCATCGCGCTGACGGAGCCGTCGCGCAGGGCGCAGTCCCGCAGCAGGGAGCAGGTGCCCTCGGTGCGCGGCATGGCCTGAAAGAGCACGCCCAGCAGGCGGTCGGCGGTGTCAGTCAGAGCCTCGGTCTTCAGGCGCACCCAGTGGCCGCGGGCGTCCTGGGTGAGCATCGAGGGGCCGATGGCGCGGTACAGGTCGCCGAAGAGCGCGTCCTCCAGGGCGGCGGCGACGGCGGAGGGCTCGGACTGGCCGGGCACCCAGGCGCGCAGGATGCCGGCGGCATGCTCGCACAGGCCTTCGGTCTGGGCCAGGCGTTCGCCAAGGCTGGCCGACACGGCCCGGCGCACATCAGGCAGGGCAATCAGCATGGAAAAACGCTCCTTTCTCTTTCCCCGTGCATTCGACGCCGGCGGGCGGATTCCTGCCTGCCAAGAGGCTCTTGTGGAGAAAAAGGAGTCATGCCACAACAGGTTGTGGATAAAGTTATGCACAACTTTTTTAGTTGTAAAAAGCGCGGGATTCACCTTGTTTCATCGGCCTTTTTGTGCTATCTTTGTGGGGCCGGCCGAATGCTGGGGGAGATTTATCCACAGGGTGATTTTCCACAGCCCCGACACGGCAAGAAGGAGCGGAGACCCGTTATGGAGATCAAGGAGCTTTGGGAGCGCGCCCAGGGTGCGATCAAGGAGGGCATGAGCCCCCTGACGTACAGGACGCTGATCGAGACCAACCTGAGCCCCGTGTCCCTGGAGGACGACACGCTGATCCTCGAGATCGCGATGGAGCCGGTCAAGGGCGCAATGGGGCCTTATATGCATCTCATTGAACAGTCGCTGACGAAGACGGCTGGCAGGCCTGTGGCGGCCGAGGTGCTCACCCGCGCGGAGATCGACCGGCGGGAGAAGGAGGGCGACAGCCTCGAGCGGCGAGCGGTGTCGCTGATCCCGAAATACACCTTCGACACCTTCGTGGTGGGCAGCGGCAACCGCTTCGCCCACGCGGCCTCGGTGGCCGTGGCGGAGAACCCGGCGGAGGTGTACAACCCGCTGTTCATCTACGGCGGCGTGGGTCTGGGCAAGACCCACCTGATGCACGCCATCGGCCACCGGGTGCACGAGCTGTACCCGGAGAAGCGGCTGGTCTACATCACCAGCGAGACCTTCACCAACGAGCTGATCGCCGCCATCCAGCAGGGCCGCAACGTGGAGTTCCGCAACCGCTTCCGCAACGTGGATATCCTCATGGTGGACGATATCCAGTTCATCGCGGGCCGCGAGAGCACGCAGGAGGAGTTCTTCCACACCTTCAACGCCCTGCACAACGCCGGCAAGCAGATCATCCTGACCAGCGACCGGCCGCCGCAGGACATCTCCCGCCTGGAAGAGCGGCTGCGCAGCCGCTTCGCCTGGGGCCTCATCGCGGACATCCAGCGCCCCGACCTCGACACGCGCATCGCGATTCTGCGGGAGCGCACGCGGGAGCAGGACATCACCGTGCCGGACAGCGTGCTGGAGCTGATCGCCGTGAACACGGACAGCAACATCCGCGAGCTGGAGGGCAACCTGAACCGCCTGACCGCCTACGCGAACCTGACGGGTCAGCCCATCACCGAGGAGCTGTGCCGCACGGCCCTGCGCGACCTGTTTGAGAAGAAGGAGCGCACGGCCATCACCGCCGAGGGGATCATGAAAGCCGTGTGCGAGTACTTCTCCATCTCGGTGGAGGATCTGGTCAGCCCGTCGCGCCGCCGGGAGATCACGGTGCCCCGGCAGATCGCCATGTACCTGACCCGCGAGATGACAGGCATGTCCCTGCCGCAGATTGGCCAGGCCTTCGGAGGCCGCGACCACACCACGGTGCTGCACAGCTGCAGCCAGGTGAACGCCGCCATGAAGACCTCCCCGCAAATGCAGAATCAGGTGGCTGACCTGAAGCAAAGGCTGGGAAACCAGTAAAGTTTCAGGCAAGCGTAAAGGATTCTACCGTTTAGGCGAAGGCGAAGGGGTGCAGGGGGCGATCGCAAAGCCCCCTGCCCGCGCCCGCAGGCGCGGAATCTCTGTATATAGGATAGGAC
>CADASK010000053.1 GCA_902790495.1 uncultured Eubacteriales bacterium | reverse complement strand
GACCATTGCCTGTCCATTGTACAACTTAGGCAATGAGATGTCCCTCGCCCATGGCTGGTTGCCATGAACATGGGGCAAATATATAGTAACAGGAGGAGAGCAGACCGCTGTCGTCCAAGCTGCGGGTTTTCCACAGACATTCGTCGAAACGGACCAAAGTCTCTTTCATCTGTTCGAGATAGGCTGCGTCTTTCCCCAGCAGGCCGTAGAGATTCAACGCCGGATAGGGGAAGCAGAAGCCCTGGTATTTGTTGAACTGCGGCTCGACGCGGCTGTCCACGCACTGGATGGAGCCGGGCAGACGGCCGTCGGCGCGCTGGTGCTCCATGAAGAGGGTGCAGTTGTTTTTCGCTGCCTCCAGATGCCGCAGGGCAAACATCTCGCCGCCCATCGGCTGGGTCTCGAGCCAGATCTTCTCGTAGCCGCCGCCCTCCACCAGCACCGGCTTTTCGCCGAAGAGCCGGATGTTGGAACGGCACTTGCTCTCCGCCGCGTCCCAGACCCGCTGGAGCATCTCATTGTCTGTGTGAAAGGACACGCTGGTTTCGGGCAGCATCGGCCTGCACCTCCCGCCGTTTGATGGCTTCATTCTATCACAGAAGGGCAGCGCCGGCATAGAGCAAAAATTCTGCATATCACAAAAGGCGAAAAAAACACCGGAAAATACGTGTATGCGCAAAATTTTCGCGTCTTTACTTTTTGCGGCATTGTGCGCTATCATGTTTTCAGAACGAAAAAGCCGGATGGCATCCGGGCACATCATAGAAGTCCGAAGGACGAGGAGGTTCTCCGCATGAGTCTTTCTGTATCCAAAGGAGGGCGGCGCAAGGCCGGCCTGGGACGCCGGATTACGATGACCCTGCAGCGTGACTGGCAGCTGTGGATTCTGCTGCTGCCGGCGCTGGCGTTCTTCATCGTGTTCTGCTATTTCCCCATGTACGGCGTGCAGATCGCCTTCCGCGACTACAAGGCAGCCTTCGGCATCACCGGCAGCAAGTGGGTGGGCCTGAAATTCTTCGAGAAGTTTTTCAGCAGCTACTACTGCGGCAGGATGTTCGCCAACACATTCCTGCTGAACCTGTACGGCCTGGTGTTCGGCTTCCCGATCCCGATCCTGCTGGCCATCATGCTCAACCAGCTCAAGTGGAACCGCTTCAAGGGCTTCGCCCAGACGGCGATCTACGTGCCCCATTTCATCTCCACTGTGGTGCTGGCAGGCATGATCTACCTCTTCTTCTCGCCGACCAACGGCATCGTGAACCACCTCTTGGTGGCGGCCGGGGGCAAGAGCATCTACTTCATCATGGAGCCGGGCTGGTTCAGGCCGCTGTTCATCGGGTCGGAGATCTGGCAGAACGCGGGGTGGAACACGATCCTCTACATCGCTACCCTCACCAGCATCGACCCGCAGCTCTACGAGGCCGCGACCATCGACGGCGCGACCCGCTGGGGCAAGATCAAGCACATCGACATCCCGCACCTGATTCCCATCGCGGTGATGATGCTGATCCTCAACTGCGGCTCCCTGCTCTCCTCCAACACGGACAAGGCGCTGCTGCTGCAGACCAGCGGCAACATGGCCAAGTCGGATATCCTCGGCGTGTACGTCTACAGCGTGGGCATCGCGGCCACCAAGGCCCAGTACTCCTACGCCTCGGCCATCGGCCTTTGCCTGAACGTGATCAACTTTGTCATCATCATGCTGGTCAACGCCATCTCCCGCAGGATGAGCGACATCAGCCTGTTCTGAGGGGGGTGTGAGCATGACTGTGCGAGCTGAAAAGAAGCATGGCACCCGCATCCGCGAGACGGGCGCCGACAGGGTCTTCAACGCGGTGAACCTGATCTTCTGGATCCTGGTGCTGTTCATCGTCCTCTATCCGCTGTGGCTGATCCTCATCGCCTCCGTGTCCGATCCTGACGCGGTGCTGCAGGCCAAGGTGCTGATCTGGCCTGTGGATTTCTCCCTCATGGGCTATGAGGCCGTGTTCCAGTATGCCGAGCTGTGGGGGAGCTACGCCAATTCCGTGTTCTACACCGTGGTGGGCTCCGCCCTGAGCGTGATCGTCTCCATCGCCGCAGCCTACGCCCTGTCCAGGCGCTTTGCCGGCAAGAAGCTGGTCAACCTGCTGATCACCTTCACCATGTTCTTCTCCGGCGGCCTGATTCCCATCTTCCTGAACGTGCGCGACCTGGGCCTGTACAACATGCGCGACATCATGATCCTGATGAACCTGGTCTCGGTCTGGAACCTGATGGTGGCCCGCACCTACATCCAGACCAGCATCCCCAACGAGCTGTACGAGGCGGCCGTGATGGACGGCGCGGATCACTTCACCTACTTCTTCCGCTGCGTCCTGCCGCTCTCCGGCACCATCATCGCGGTGCTCTCGGTCTACTACGGCGTCGCCAGGTGGAACGATTACTTCACGGGCTTGGTGATGCTGCGGGACCGCAAGCTGTACCCCCTGCAGCTGGTGCTGCGGGAGATATTAGCCTCCCTGACCTCCACCGGCTCCTCGGACACCTTCTTCGCGGCCTACGCCGACAACCTGGGTGGCCTGCAGGAGGCGTTGCGCAAGGCGGAGGTGGCCAAGTACTGCTGCATTGTGGTGTCCACCGTGCCGGCTGTGCTGCTGTATGTGTTCATGCAGAAGTATTTTGTCAAGGGCGTCATGATCGGATCGCTGAAGGGCTGAATCTCTGCATCATTCCCATTTCATCCTGTACCTATCAGGGCGGCGTGCCCTGCAACAAACAAGGAGGTTATCCCATGAAGAAGCTCGTTTCTCTGCTGCTGGCGGCCTGCATGCTGCTGAGCCTTGGCTCTGCGTTTGCGGAGGACAAGGTGGAACTGACGGCTTTCCAGTATGCCCTGGAAAACCAGAACACCGACTTCAACAACCTCTGGTTCTTTGACGAACTGGAAAAGAAGACCAACACCCATGTGACCTTCGACATGGTCAAGGACGCGGACTGGTCCACCAACGTGAACCTCATGTTCGCCGTGCCAAGCCAGATGCCTGACATGATCCTGCGCCACAGCGTGGACGTGGAGGAATACGGCGTGACCCAGGGCCTGCTGCTGCCCCTGGATGAGTACCTCACCGAGGAGATCATGCCCAACTACGTCAGCCGCCTGAACATCAACCACGCAGGCGACTCCATCCCCGCCTCCGACGGCAAGACCTATTACATCGGCTTCCTGATGGCGCAGAACGTGAACCACACCGGCACCTGGTATGTCAACCAGAAGGAGCTGGACAAGCTGGGCATGGAAGCGCCCAAGACCATCGACGAGGTGACCGAGATGCTGCGCGCCATGAAGGCCGACGGCATCACCTGGCCCTTCTCCGCCTCCTACACCCAGTTTGGCCCCGAGACCATCTGGAACCAGTTTGCCTCCTTCGGCGTGCCGGAGAACACCTACTACTATTACATCGATGAGAACGACAAGGTGCAGTTCACCGGCGCGCAGGCCGGCTGGCGCGCCTGCGTGGAATGGCTGCACACCCTCTACGAGGAAGGCCTGATGGATCCCGAGTCCCTGACACAGGACTCCAACCTCTGGGCCAACAAGGTCAACAACGGCGAGGTCGGCTACTTCTGCTACCTGCGCCTGATCAACACCGCGATCAAGGCTGAAAATGTCGAGAACTTCAAGTCCATCCTGCCTCCCGCCGCGGACGGCTACAAGGCTTCCGTGTCCCAGATTCTTGAGGTGCCCGAGGCCGGTGCTTACCTGACCAGCAACTGCAAGGACCCCGTCGCGGCCCTGAAGTGGATCGACGCCCAGCTGGAGACCGAGACCATGATGGTGTCCCTGAACGGCAAGGTGGGCGAGCAGATCGTGATGCTGGATGACGGCCGCTACGACGTCATCAACATCCCCGCCGACAACGGTCTGTATCAGTTCGTGCCTGTGACCATGGGTCAGTTCTTCGCCCCCGGCGATTACTACACCTCCATCTACAAGATGGCGCCGCACCGCGTGGAGCGCTATGAGGACAGCAAGACCTACGCCGACGCGGGCGTGCTGGAGTACAAGAGCTTCCAGTACCTGCGCGACCTGAGCAAGATGAGCAACGAGGACGCCACCGAGGCCGCCGACATCTACGCCGAGCTGCAAAAGCTGGTGGAGGAATCCTTCTCCAACTTCGTGCGCAACGGCGTGACCGACGAGAGCTGGAATGATTTCCAGGCCCAGGCGAAGGCCATCGGTGTGGAGCGCTACATCGAGCTGTATCAGAATGCCTACGATGCGTTCCTGGCCAAGTAATAGATTGAGACAAGCGATGTAAACCAACCAGCCGTCCGCCGCAGAGGCTTAGAAGCCCATGTGGCGGACGGCTCTTTATACTGTTTTCAATGAAGATGTACTTTGTATTCCAAAGGATTTCGGCCCGCAGGCCGACCCGGGGGCTTTGCGATCGCCCCCGGGAACCCTTCGCGGCCGACGTTTTTATCTTAAAAAGAGAAATGCATGGCCAATCTGGAAATATGCGCGCCAATCCTTGAATCATGCCCCGCCTGATGGTATAATACAGGCAGCAAAGCACGATACCGCGATCACTTAGATGAGCGACCGATTCGCGTATGGCGGAACAGAGGAGTACAGGATGAAGCGCGGAAAGATGTTGGGGCTTCTGACGGTGGCAGCCTTGCTGCTGAGCGGCTGTGCGTCCAGGCAGGAGAGCGCGGAGCCAGCGGCGTCCACGGCCTCCCTCACGGCCCTGCAGTACGAGATCGAGAACATCGCCGTGGATTTCAGCGATATGTGGTACTTCCGGCGGATCGAGGAACAGACCGGGGTGCACGTGGATTTCGATGAGGTGAAGGATCCGGAGTGGAACAGCGCGGTCAGCCTGACCTTCGCCAAGGGCAAAATGCCGGACCTGATCCTGCGCGGCTCCCTGGATGTGGAGGAGTACGGCGTCTCGCAGCACCTGCTGGTGCCGCTGGACCCCTACCTGGAGCAGGGGCTGATGCCCAACTACGCCAGCAGGCTGGAGGAGAGCGGGCTGAAGGATCAGCTCACCGCCTCCGACGGGCACATGTACCAGCTGGGCTTCCTGATCTCCCAGGGCGTGAACACCAACGGCCACTTCTTTATCAACCAGCGCTGGCTGGACAAGCTGGGCCTGGAGGCGCCTCAGACGGTGGAGCAGCTGACCCAGGTGCTGCGCAGCTTCCGGGACGGCGATCCCAACGGCAACGGGCTCCGGGAAGAGATTCCGCTGGAGTTTACCTTCGACGACAACATCACGGGCATCTACAATCTGTTCTCCTTCTTCGGCCTGCCGCTGAACGAGGATTACGCCTATGTGGACGAGGCGGGCGCGGTGCGCTTCGGCCCGGAGGAGGACGGCTTTTTCGATACGCTGGCCTGGCTGCATCAGATGTACACGGAAGGCCTGCTGGACATTGATTTCATCAGCCAGGGCAGCAGCATCTGGGCGGAGAAGGTCAACGAGGGCCAGGTGGGCGTGTTCAGCTACTGGCGGCTGCAGAACACCGCCCTGCTTCCGGACGTGGCGAAAGCCTACCGGCTGATGCTGCCGGTGCACGCCAAGGGCCAGCGGGCGTGCCTGCCCAGGAACATGGACATCATCGAGTTTGGCGCTGCCCTGACGACGGACAACCGCGACATCGAGGGCAGCCTGCGCTGGCTGGACGCCCAGTTTGAGACCGAGAACATGCTGGTGTCCCAGAACGGCGCGGTGGGCGACACCCTGATCCGGCGCGAGGATGGCCGCTACGAGGTGGCCTATGTGCCCAAGGACAACGAGCTTTACCGCAGTGTGCCCGTCATCTGCGGGCAGTTCTTCGCCCCAGCGGACTATTACGCCTCCGTGTACGTGCCCGCCGCCCACCGGCAGGAGAAGGCCGGCTACTGCGCCCAGTATGAGGAGGCCGGGGTGCTGGAGACGGTCTCTCACAAGCTGCTGACCACGGTGGCCCCCAGGACGACGGCTGAGAACGCGGAAATCGTGCGGCTGAAGGCCAAGCTGAAGGCCATCGTGGACGCGGAGATCGTAAGCGCCGTGACGAAGGGGTACACGGAAGCGGAGCGCGCCTCCTTCCTGCAGCGGCTAAGGGACGCGGGCAGCGAGGCCTACAAGGACACCTATCAGCAGATCTATGACCGTTGGCAGGGGGAGAGGGAAACGCGTGAATAAGACAGGGCGAACCTCGGTATTCATCCGGTATGCCTTATCCTACACCGCGGTGGTGCTGACGCTGTTTTTCAGCATCGCGGGGTATCTCTATGTCCAGACGAGCCGCCACTCCCGGGAGAGGCTCATTGAGAGCCAGATCAACCGCCTCTCGCGTATCGCCAGCCAGCACGAGAGCTACCTGTCGGAGATGCTGACCACCGCGGAGGAGATCGGCCTGAATCCCCACATCGAGGCCTTCCGCTACGACGAGGAGCCCTGGAAGGCCTACGACCTGCAGCTGCAGCTGATTCCCTACACCTCGACGAACACGTTCTGCGACCAGATCTATCTGCATCTGAACGGCGATGACCGAATCTATTCTTCCTCCTCGTCCATGACCCTGCCGATGTTCGCGCGGATGGTCAGCTATGAGCACATGACGGCGGAGGCATTCGCCGACCTGATCCGCAGCACAAGCCGGCTGACGGTGCTGCCGTCACAGCGCATTTCTTCCAGTCTGCTGGACGCCTCCAGCGCCGTCACCTTCCTGATCCCGCTGGGCGCAAACCCGGGCACCAGCAAGGGCCTTATGCTGTTCCTGATCAAGGACAGCGTGTACCAGAGCCTCTTCTCGGATGCGATCGAGGGCAACGTCAACACCTACATCATCCGCGACGGGGAAGTGCTCTCCTGCTCGGAGGATCTGCCCGTCGCCTGGGAGCAGGCTGCCCCGCACCAGGTGGAGGGTGCGCAAACCTTCCGCTGGCAGGGCGAGGACTGGACGCTGGTCAGCCAGAAGGGCCGCAGCTGGGGCCTGGCCTACGCCGCGGTGCTGCGCAACGCCGACCTGGACGCCGCCGTCGGGCGGGAAATCTTCAGCACGCTGGCGGTGCTTCCTGTCTTCGTGGTGCTCTGCCTGGCTCTGGCGCTCTGGATGGCGCGACGGCACGCACGACCCATCCGGGCGCTGACAGGCCTGCTGTCGTCAGCCTCCGGGGAGGATGACGCCGCGAGGGACGAGATTCAGCGGATTTCCACCGGCATTCGGCAATTGACCAACCGCAACATGGAGCTGGCGACGCGGCTGGAGCGCGCTCTGCCGATGCAGCGCCACGCCTTCGTGTTTCAGTTTATCAAGGGGCGCTTTGTCACGCGGGAGGAGGCGGTCGCCGCGGGCAGCGCAGTGGGCCTGGACATCAGCCGCTCATGCTACGCGATCATCCTGTGCAGCAGCGGAGACGGCTGCGATCATCCCTTCGACCTGACGCAGCCGCCCTTCGCAGGCCTGGCGGGCTATTCCGGCGCGGGTGTCGAGCTGGTGGCCCTCAAGGCGCAGCTCTACCTGGTCTTCGCGGACGTGTCCGAAACCCTGGCCAGGCTGGCCGCCCTTGTGCGTTGCGAGGGAGAGAGCGCCGGCGGCCGCTGCGTGACGGCGATCTCCGCTGTGCACACGGACTTTGAGGAGGCCCCAGCCGCCTATCTGGAGGCCGCCGCGGCCTACGACAACCGCTTTGTGATGGGGAACGAGCAGGTGCTGTCCTACCAGGATATCTCCGCCGACGTGGCGGACATCCTGCCCCAGGCGCAAAAGCTCACCACATCCATCAGTCAGGCGCTGGCGCTGAGCAGCAGGGAGCTGCTGAACGCGCGGATCGAGGAGCTGCTGCACTACCTGAAAAACACGAACATGTCCCCCTTCGCCTTCCGCATGATCTACAACAGCGTCATCAACTCGCTGATGCGCACCCACGCCCTCTCGATGGTCAACACGGAGAACGCGCGGGATATCTACGATATCTTCTCCCTGTCCTCCTGCCAGTCCATCGACGATCTGGACGATATGCTGCGCAAGCTGTGCGACCTGCTGCTCAGCGGCGCGGAGGTCTCGGAGGAGAAGATCGCGCCGGAGGACGAGATCGACCTGGTGACTCGCTACATGGAGGAGCATTTCAACGACCCGGAAATCTCGATGGCTGCCATCGCGGATTCCTTCGAGCTGTCCACCACGAGGTTCAGCCTCTCCTTCAAGGAGAAGAAGGGGATGCCGCCGCTGGAATACCTGACGCTGCTGCGGGTGGAGCACGCGAAGGAGCTGCTGGCGAAGACCGATCTGCCTATCCGGGATGTGAGCGGACAAGTGGGCTACTATGATTCCGGCAGCTTCATCCGCCGCTTCAAGCAGGTGACGGGGGAGACGCCCCTGCAGTACCGCCGCGCCCGTGAGGCGGAGAGAAAGCAGGCCGCCCCGGAGGAGGTAACCGAATGATCAGCACCGGAGATATCAACATCCGCGATCCCTTCGTGCTCACGCATGCGGGCAGGTATTACCTGTACGGCACCCGCGGGCCCACTTGCTGGGGCAAGGCGGACGGCTTTGATGTGTACGTGGGGGATAACCTGACGGACTGGGAAGGCCCCTTCGTCTGCTTCCGCAATGACGGCAGCTTCTGGGCCGACCGGAACTACTGGGCGCCGGAGGTGCACCGCTGGCGGGGTGCGTTCTACATGTTCGCAAGCTTCAAGTCCGAGGAGCGGCGACGAGGCACCGCGATCCTGCGTGCCGAGACGCCCCTGGGCCCCTTTGTGCCCTGGACGGACGGCCCTGTTACGCCGCCTGCCTGGGAGTGCCTGGACGGCACCTTCTACGTGAGCCGAGAGGGCAGGCCCTACATGGTTTTCTGCCATGAATGGGTGCAGGCGGGGGACGGCGAGGTCTGTGCCATCCAGCTGACAGAGGATCTGAGGGCGGCGGCCGGAGAGCCTTTCCTCCTCTTCAGGGCCTCCGAGGCGAAGTGGAGCCGGGTGATGCACCACCATTCCAGCGGCGTGGACGGCTGCGTGACGGACGGGCCCTTCCTCTGGCGGCTGGAGGACGGCGGCCTATTGTGCCTGTGGTCGGGCTTCTCAGAGCAGGGCTACGCCCAGGGCGTGGCGAAATCGGACAACGGTGAGATCGACGGCCGCTTCACCCAGATCGCGCCGCTGTTCCTGGAGGACGGCGGCCACGGAATGGTCTTCCGCACGCTGGAGGGCCGCCTGTGCCTGACACTCCACAGCCCGAACAAGAGCCTGCAGGAACGGCCGATGTTCCGTTACCTGAAGGAGGAGCAGGGCACGCTGGTCTGTCTGGAGGACACCGCCCTGTGACCCATGGCCTGTGACCGACAACGGTCAGGGCGGCGAGAAACATACGATAAGAAAAGGATTCGGTTTTTGCGACGATGAAACTGCTTGTGATCAACCCCGGTTCCACCTCAACCAAGGTCAGCCTCGTGGAGGATGGCCGGATGCTCCTGGACGAGAATGTCTTCCACGACGCGCCCGAGCTGCTCCGCTATCCCACGGTCAACGATCAGATGCCCTTCCGGAAGGCGCTGATCCTCTTCCTGCTGGAGAAATACGGCTATGCGCTGAAGGACATCGACTGCTTTGTCGGCCGCGGCGGAAGCGCCTATTCCCAGCATGAGGGCGTGACGGTTATCGATGAACGCCTGTACCACGATACGGTTGAGGCGGTGGGCGGCAGCGACCATCCGGCCAAGCTCGGCGTGATGCTGGCCTATGAGCTGGGCCAGGCCTGCGGCAAGGCGGCCTATACGCTGGATCCCACCAATGTGGATGAGCTGAGCGATCTGGCCCGCCTGACGGGCATCCGGGGCGTCTACCGCAACGCCCAGTTCCATGTGCTCAACCAGAAGGCCGTTGCCCGCAAGCATGCCCGTTCCCTGGGCAGGCGCTACGAGGAGATGAACCTGATCGTGGCTCACATCGACGGCGGCATCACCGTCAACGCCCACCTCAAGGGCCGCATGGTGGACGGGAACGTCGGTGCGGGAGGCGACGGCCCCTACACGCCCACGCGCATCGGATCGGTGCCGATCCTGCCGCTGCTGGACTATATCGACAGCCACTCCACCGACGACGTGCGCAGGATGTGCTCGCGCTCCGGCGGCTTTGTGAGCATGTTCGGCACGGCGGACGGGGATGCCATCCACGACCGGGTGCTGGCGGGAGACAAAAAAGCCCGCCTGGTCTGGCAGGGCATGGTGTATCAGATCGGCAAGATGATCGGCGAGATGGCGGCGGTGCTCTGCGGCAAGGTCGACGGCATCCTGTTGACCGGCGGCTATATGCGCTTCCAGGACGTGATCGACACGCTGCGGGAGATGTGCGGCTGGATTGCGCCCATCACCGTCTACCCCGGAGAGATGGAGCAGGAGGCCCTGGCTCTGGCCGTGGAGGAGGCCCTGAAGGGCGAGCGCGAGATCCACAACTACCCGGGCCGCCCGGTATGGAATGGCTTCGAGGGGCTCGATCTCTGACAGAATCTCACCCAATCGGACATAAAAAAGAATCCGTACTGCGTGGTGCGGATTCTTTTTTCGTATTTGGTATGCTTATTCGATCGTTATCAAATCGGGCAGCAGATAGTAGAAGGACGGATAGGATGAAGCTGCGTTCTCCGTGTAGCCATCCTTCAGGCTGATGGTGACGTTGGGGTCCTCAGCGCTCACCGCCGTGGTGTCCGCGGCGAAGGCAAAGCTCTTCCTGCCCCGGCGGAATTGGGCGATAATCTCGTTCAGCTTCTCCTGGGTGCCGGGCGCGGCCAGCATCGTGTTCAGCCCTATCACATCCACCCAGCCCTGGTCAAAGCCCGCGGACATATCGTTGCCGTGCTCGGTGCCGGACACCGCCTTCTCGATGCGCTGACCCTTCGCCAGCGCATTCACAGCGCCGGTGACATAGGGCGCCCAGTCGATGCGTCCGGCGATCAGCGCCGAGGACGGGGCGAAGCTCAGCATGCTCTGATTGTACCCCACATGGTAGACGGTTCTCGTCTTGGCCGCTTCCTCGCAGGCCAGCGCCGGGCCGATGGTATCCGTGTGCTGTGAAATGACCACGCAGCCCTCCTCCAGCAGCTTGGCCGCGGCCTGCTTCTCCCTGGAAAAGCTGCTCCAGGTCTCGGTGCAGCGTACCCGCATCACGGCCTCCGGCGCGACGGAGCGGACGCCCATCAGGAAGGCGGTGTAACCGGAGATGACCTCGGGGTCAAGGAACGCGGCCACATAGCCCACCAGGGCCTGGTCGGGCTGCAGCTCGCCCTGGTCGATCAGCTGCCGCAGCGCCATGCCGGCGGCGACGCCTGTGACATAGCGCGCCTGGAAGGCTTCGCCCTTGAAGCTGTGGTAGTTCTCGGGCACGGTCTGTCCGCTGAAGCTCTTGTAGGACGCCTGGCAGAACTGCACCTCGGGATAGGCCTTGGCGACCTCGATCACCTGGGGGCTGTATCCGTTGAGGAAGATGATGCTGCAGCCGCTCTGCACCAGCTCCCGGAGGGAGTCCTCGGTCTGATCCTCCAGCACGTTGCTGCGTGTGAGGATCTCGACCCGGTCGCCATACTGCTGCTTCAGCTCATCCCGCGCCAGCGAGAAATTGTAGGTGTAGGAGATGCTCTCGTCGCCGTCGAAGACGAAGCCGACGCGGATGGTCGACTGGGCCGCCGGCGGGCTGATCCAATAGTGGTACGCGTACATCAGCAGCAGGATGACGGCGCAGGTCGCCGTGGTCGCCGCGATCAACCGCTTCATGCGCCCGCCTCCTTTCCGCCCGCTGACTGGGCTTCCTTCTGCATGGCGGCCTCCTGGGCCTTCTTGTCCTCCGCCACGCGCCGGATGAGTTCCTCCTTCGTCCTGGGGTCCGCCTCGCTGAGTTCCGCGGCCTTCTGGGCGTAGAGGGCTTCGAGGTTGATGACACCCTTATCCACCAGCCGCAGGAAGGCGTCCAGGGCGTCTGGATCGAACTGGGTGCCGCGTCCTCGCTTCATCTCGTTCATCACGTAGTCGGTATCCATCTGGTTGCGGTAGACGCGGTTGGAGGTCATGGCGTCGAAGGCGTCCGCCACGCCGATGATGCGGCCGTAGAGCGGAATCTCCTCGCCCTTCAGCCCATCCGGGTAGCCTTTGCCGTCATAGCGCTCATGGTGATAGCGCGCGCCTTCGGTCACGTGCTCGACCAGGGTGAAGTCTTTCAGGATGTCCGCGCCGCGGGTGACGTGGGATTTCATCTCTTTGTACTCGTCGTCCGTCAGGCGTCCCGCCTTGTTCAGCACCTGATCCTTGATGCCGATCTTGCCGATGTCGTGCATCTGCGCGGCTTCCCGCAGGTTTTCCAGCTGCTTTCTGCGGCGCCACCAGGGGAAGCACTTCATCTCGCGGGCGATCATCACGGCGTACTCCGCCACGCGCATCGAGTGCTGACTGGTGCGAACGTCCTTGGCGTCCACGGCGTTGGCGATGGCCATCACGGTCTCGTTGGCCATGGCGATCTTGACCTGCTGCTTGGAGAGCTGACGCTGCACGATCAGCCAGGTGAACCAGATCAGGAAGGCGGCGAGGAGCAGCAACAGGTAGATGGTAAAGCCGGGCTGCTCGTACAGCTCGCCGATCTTCTGCAGCTTCAGCTGCCGCTCCTCCAGGACGGTCTTGCCCGAACGGTCGAAGATGGCGAGGTGCACCGTGTACTCCCCGGCGGGCAGGTTGGTGTAGGAGAGGCTGACCAGCTTGCTCTGGGGCATGATGGTCCAGCGCGTCTCGTAGTTCTCCAGGTAGTAGCCGACGTTGGGGTCCTGGATGGTGTAGTTGAGGATCTCGGGCTCGATCTCCACCCGGTCAACGCCGCGGGCGACGGTGATCATCCCCATGCGCGGCAGCGGCTGCTGTGCGCCGTCAAAGCGCAGGGCGGCAAGGCGCATGCGGTAGGTGCCGGCCTCGTGGCGGTAGCTGTTGACGTCGATGATGTACAGGCCCGTGTCGCAGGGGAGGAAGAGATCCCCCTGGCCGTCGCTGTAGTTCCAGGAGTTGGCGGTCAGGGCGGTGGTCAGGCCGCTGCGGGCGTCCAGCAGCTCGCAGGGCATGCCCTCCACGTCATTCACCAGGTCATCCCGGCTGACCACGTAGATGCCCGCGCTGGACATCACCATCAGGGAATTCTCGTCCCTGGCCCAGATGTCATAGTTGTTGTAGTAGGGGAAGTTGCGGATGGGGCGGACGCTGCCGTCGGGCTCCAGGTAGCAGAGGCCGTTGCTGGTCACCAGCAGGATGCCGTCGGACTTGGGGTCGCGGATGGTGCGGAGGATGACGCCGCTGGTCAGGCCATCCTTCTGGGTGATGAAGGAGCGCACTTTCTCG
>CADASK010000052.1:8452-22978 GCA_902790495.1 uncultured Eubacteriales bacterium | reverse complement strand
TTGCCTCTACTGTGTATTTCGCTTTCATTGACATTAAAACTCCCCCTGAATAACACTGGTTTGTATTTTTCCAGTGTCTACTTCAGGGGGAGCATATCACGATGAGAGCGGCCCGATGCTTTTGGTTCCGGCGGGAGCACGGGACGAAAGCTGCGCAAGAGTCCGGGAGAGCTTGAAACGCACCGGCTTGTCTGCTATAATGTGGGCGTCCGGCTGCTGATGGATTCCGCCAAGGAAGTGCAGCGCCGCATCGGCATGACCCTGACCCGGGGCGTTTCCCGGGAAGTCCGGTACAGGAATGTGCTGGGCCTCGACGTGCTGATGATCCGGGTGTAAAGGTGAGAAAAGGCTTCCCGTCCGCGCCTCACCGGCTGAGGCTGCGGTTCAGGGCGGCCTCCAGCACGGGACGGATCTGATCGGCGAGACCCAGCTCCATGTAGGCGTTCTGGATGCCGTTGTAGTAGCTGCGGGTGGGCGGCGAATTGCGGATCAGCTTCATGACGTAGATCAGACCCTCGATGCGGGAGCCATCGTTCATGAGGACCGGCCAGGTCTCCTTGGTGTAGTAGCCGCCGCGGACGCCCTCATAGAGGTCGAGGCTGGATTCGTCCAGCTCGCTGATCTCCCACACCGCCACGGGGACGGTTTCGGCGGGGTCGTCCGTGCGCTCCACGGTGGCGTGCAGGTAGAATTCCAGCCGCGCGCCCTCGATGCGGCCCGTGCCGACGAGGGTCGCGTCCGGGCAGCGGAACGCCATCTGTTCTTTGACCATATTGGAACCGTAGGCAATATACAGCAAGTCAGTGTTCCTCCTCATGTGTGTTGGCAGATGATGTGATGAGAGCATAAGTCTTATTTCTGGCAGGGGTTTCGGCCTGCGGGCCGACCCGGGGGCTTTGCGGTCGCCCCCGGGACCCCTTCGCCGCATGCGCTTAAGTTGAACAGTCTTTTACGCGAAGTGTTATAGTTGTCTTCCTGCCTATATTGTACACCATGAGGCCGCTGTTTGGCAAGCGAACGCGGCGAAAAGCTGCGCGGCCGCCTTGAGGAAAGCCGCGCCTTTTGCTATAATGACAGCAGGAGAAAGTGCACAGAAGGGAGGCGGAGGCTATGCGGAACCTCTGGCGGCGGCTGAAGGGCGGCGGCGCGGTGGTCGCGCTGTGGATCGCCCTGTGCTTCGGCTGGACCTCGGCGGTCTATCTCTCCTGGCTGCATCGCCTGATCGCCATCGCGGGCAGCGCGGCGGCGGACTGGCTCAGCATGGTCGCGGGCTATCTGGCGCAGGCGCTGGGGCTCGCGGTGACGGCGCGTTTCATGCGGCGGGGCAGGCCCTTCCGCGCGGGGGAGTGCTTCACGGCGGTGACAGCCCTGCTGGCCGCGGTCTCTGTGCCGGCCCTGCTGACCGACACGGCGGCGGGGGTCATCGGCTTTGGCTTCCTGATGAACCTGCTGTGCGGCGTGCTGTCCGCGCTGTATCTGTACGCGGCGGCGCGGAATGTGGACGCCCGCCACCGCAGCATCGCCTTCGGCGGCGGCTATGCCCTGGCGACGGTGGCCGTGGGCCTGCTGGCGCTGATCGGCCGGGGGAGCTTCCTGCACAGCAATCACGCCCTGCTGCTCTACCTGCCGCTGAGCGCGCTGTTGGCGGCTGTGACCCCGCGCCTGCGCCTGCTGGAGAGCGGGCAGACCGAGACCGCTGCGGAGGGCGAGAAGCCGCAGCGCCTCAGCGGGAAGGAGCTGGCCGTCGCCTGCGGGGTGACGGTGCTCATCAGCGCGGTGAAGAACCTGGGCTACAGCTTCCCTTCGGCGGAGATCGGGGCCGGGCTGGTGCCCGAGCTGACGCGCCTGCCCTACGCGGTGGGCCTGACCGCCGCCGCCTTCATCCACGACAGGAACCGCAAGCACGGCATGGTGTGCACCATCGCCGCGCTGATCATGCCCTTCATCATGCTGGGGCTGACCTCGGAGCCGGTTCCGGCCACCATCTGCTGGGGCCTCGACTACCTGTTCTACGGCTTCTTCTCCGTGTTCCGGGCCGTGCTGTTCCTGGACATCGCGAGCCGCACGCGGCGGTGGGAGCTGGCGCCGACGGGCCTGCTGGCCGGGCGTGTCGGCGACGCGCTGGGCACGGCGGTGGGCCTGCTGCTGGCGGAGCACAGGCTGTGGCTGATCCTCGTGGCGACGGCGGCCTTCTTCCCGACGGTGTTCCTGTTCTTCCGGGAATACCAGAGGCAGTATGAGCCGGAGACGGTGAGGCAGAGGAGCGAGCAGGAGGTGTTCGAGAGCTTCTGCCTGCGCTACGACCTGTCCTCCCGGGAGCGTGAGGTGGTGCGCATGGTGCTGGACGGCCACCCCAACGGCGAGATCGCCGAGGCGCTGTTCATCACGGAGAGCACGGTGAAGTACCACGTGCGGAACGTGCTGCAGAAGGTGGGCTGCAAAAACCGCGCCGAGCTGCAACGCATCTATAAGCTGGCCCTCTACCCCGAGATGGCCCAGGAGGCCCTGCCGAAGATTGGATAAACCAACTATCTAACCTTCGTCAATATCAACACAGAACACGACGGAGGGGAGCGAAGGGGTCCCGGGGGCGACCGCAAAGCCCCCGGGTCGGCCCGCAGGCCGAACCCCCTGCTTTGACAGAACAAAGCACCCTGGGAAAAGTATCTTCCAGGGTGCTTTTGCCATGCATGAAATGCCTTATTTCAGTGTCCCAAACGCGGCGACAGCCTCCTCCACCGTCATCGTCCCCAGACTGACCTGGGTCCCCGCGAGGCGCACCTGATCATCTGCCGCGTTCGCCAGTCCCAGCTCCGGCACACAGATGACGCGGTCGGCGGGCACCTGCCCGAAGGCGGCATAGATGCCGTCCAGCGACATGTCGATGCAGGGCGTCACCATGCGCTTGGCCTGGGCCGTGCGGTTCAGCTCCTCGGTGGTGATCAGGAAGCGCATGAACTCGTTGACCATCTCGAGGTTCGCGCTGCGGCTGTTCACGGCGAAGCTCATGGAGATGTAGTTGACGAAGCAGCCGCCCTCCTCCGCGCAGGGCACCGGGTGGAAGCTGTAGGTGAAGGGATGGGCGGAAAAGGCCTCGGACTGCTTCTCGCGCTTCTCGGTGCCGGAGACCGTGTTGGCGGTGGCCAGCATCATGGGCACGTCGCCCTCGTAGAAGCGCATGATGACCGCGTTGTAGTCGTTCTCCAGCTGATGGCAGCTCTCGAGATCAATGAAGCCGCGGCCCATGAAGTCGGCGGCCAGCTCCAGCGCGCCGCGCGCGTATTCGCCGGCGGAGGGCGCCAGGGCGTTCAGCTCGCGCAGGGCGGTCTCATCGCCCTTGATCTGGGTGTAGAAGAAGGGGTGGTACAGCGGGTACACCAGCAGGCTGCTGTGGCCCATCATCGGGTGGGCGTAGCCAGCCTTCTGCAGGGCCTCGCAGGCGGAGACCAGGCCGGCGTAGGTGGTGGGGATGGCGATGCCCTCCCTCGCGAAGATGTCCTCGTTGACCATCATGCCGTAGGTGGTGGTGTAGATCGGCACGGAGGGCACGCGGCCCTGCTCGTCGCGGCGAAGCAGACCGGGGCGGATGCAGCTCAGGTCGATGCCGAGGGCCGGGTCGGAGAGATCCTCGGCCACCTCAAACAGGGGCGCGCAGTCCGGGCTGTTGGCCATCCAGGGGTAGGTGAAGAAGATGTCCGGGGCCTCCGCGCCGGTGACGGCGGTGGGGATGATCCGGTTGTAGTTGTCCAGGCAGACGTAGGTCAGCTCCACCTCGGGATAATAGGCGTTGAAGCGGTTGAACTCCGCCTCCAGGGCCTCAAAATTGCTGTAATGGCCGGCGACGGTGACGGAGGCCTGGGTATCGCGGCTGAGCCTGGGCTCGAAGGTCTTCGCCTCCATGCGGGCGGGCTGCGCTAGGGCGGGCAGCAGGGTCAGCGCCAGCGCCAGCGCGCACAGACGCCTGAGGTTCATCAGTTTTTTCATGTCCTGGATTCCTCCTTGATTCGTCTGATTTCCTTGAGCACAAGCTTCATATCGATGGGCTTGGGGATGTGGCCGTTCATGCCCGCGGCCAGGCACTCCGCCACGTTCTCGGAGAAGGCGTCCGCGGTCATGGCGATGATGGGGATGCCGGCGGCCCAGGGGTGGTCGAGGGCGCGGATGGCACGGGTGGCGTCCAGGCCGTTCATCACGGGCATCTGGATATCCATGAAGACCAGCTGGAACTCGCCCTTTTCCGCGACGGCCATGCGCTCCAGCGCCGCCTGGCCGTTCTCGGCTCGCTCAGAGGCGATGCCGTGCATCTCCAGCAGGGTGGAGATGATCTCCCAGTTGATGTCGTTGTCCTCCGCCACGAGGATGCGCATCCCGGCCAGATCGGTGTCGTCCTCCTCCTGCTTGTCGATCCCGGTCTCCCGGCCCAGCAGGGCGCTGAGCTTCTCATAGAGGGTGGAGCGGAACAGGGGCTTGCTGATGAAGCCGGTGACGCCCGCCTCCCGGGCGACGTCCTCCAGGTCGCTCCAGTCGTAGGCGGAGATGAGCAGGATGGGCACCTCCGCACCGACCTCGGCGCGGATCCGCCGGGCGGCCTCAATGCCGTCGACGTCCGGCATTTTCCAGTCCAGGATCACGGCCCGGTAGCCGGAGCCCTGGGCGGCCGCCTCGCCGGCCATGCGCACGGCCTCCGCACCGCTGCGGGCGGTGTCCGCGTCCACGCCGAGGGAGCGCAGGGTGTCCCTGCCGGTGTCCAGCGTCACTTGCTCGTCGTCGGCGAGCAGCACGCGCATCGGCGGCAGGGCCATCTCCTCCACGGCCTTGTCCGCGATGGGGATTTCGAGACGCACCGTGAAGGTGGTGCCCTGGCCGGGCTCGCTCTGGCAGTCGATCTCGCCCTGCATCAGGTCGATCATCTGCTTGATGATGGCCAGGCCGAGGCCGGTGCCCTGGATGGTGTCCACCCGGCTGTCCTTCTGGCGGGAGAAGGGCTGGTACATGCGCGCCATGAACTCCGGCGTCATGCCGATGCCGGTGTCCGCCACCACGCAGGTGAGGCGCACGGTTCCCTCCGCCGTGCCGGGCTCCTGCTGCATGTGGATGTGCACGCTGCCACCCGGTTCGGTGTACTTGATGGCGTTGGAGACCAGGTTGATCAGGATCTGGTTGATGCGCAGCTGGTCGGCATAGAGGTACTCGTGGGTCATCTCGCCGACGGTGAAGCCGAAGTCGATGTTCTTCTCCTTCACCATGGGCTGGGAGATGTTGATCAGGTTCTCCGCGCACTCCACGATGGAGAAGGTGAGGGGGCTCAGGGTGAGCTTGCCGCTCTCCACCTTGGAGATATCAAGGATGTCGTTGATGAGGGTCAGCAGGTGGTTGCTGGCCAGGCTGATCTTGTGCAGGCTGTCCTTGACCGTCGCAGTGTCGCCGATGTTCTTGTCCGCGATGGCGGTCAGGCCGATGATGGCGTTCATCGGCGTGCGGATGTCGTGGGACATGGTGGAGAGGAAATCGGTCTTGGCGCGGCTGGCCTGCTCGGCCTGCTCGGCCATCAGCTTGAAGCGGCGGTTGAAGCGCAGCATGAAGATGATGTCCAGCACCAGCAGGAGCAGCAGCCCTGCAGAGACGATGCCGATGAGCACCCAGTCCAGCTGCGCCTGGCCGAGGTCGTCCATGGGGATCATGGTGACGAAGATCCAGCCGTCGGTGGAGAGGACGCGGGTGTGGGCCACCAGGCACTTTTCGCCCCGGGAATTGGTGAGGGTGAGGCTGCCGCTTCCATCCAGCATGGCGCGCTTCATCGCCTCCTGCCCGGCGGCGGAGGTCTCGTTGTAGGAGAGGTAGAACTCGAAGAAGTTGGAGTTTTTGAAGGAGCGGCCCTTGAGGATGTAGTCGCCCTCCGCGTCGATGAGGGAGATCTCGGCGGTCTTGTAGTCCTCGGTGGGGAAGACCCACTTCTCGTGGAAGGCGGAGACGGGCACCACGCGCATCAGCATGGCCGGACGGGCCGCGCCGCTGGCTGCATCCCGCAGGGTGATGGCGCTGCAGAAAGCGATGGACTGCACCGCGCTGATGGGGTTGGTGTAGGCCCGGGTGGCGTGGACGCTGGCCTGGGAGGTGAGGAAGGCGTCGGGTTTGCGGCGGAAGAGGCTGATGCCGGCGTAGGACACGGTGAAGTCGTCCGGGTGCAGCGGGCTGGCCTCGGTGGAAAGCCCGGTCAGGGGGTCGCCGTCCGTGTAGAGGATGTGCGCCATAACGCCGGGCGTGGCGACGGAATCGCGCAGGAAAGCGACGGCCTCCTCGCCCGTGAGGCTGCCGGCGTTGATGTAGTTGGCCCAGGACTCGCAGACCCGCTGTTCGCCGATCAGGTAGTTGGTGGTGATGTTCTCCATGGCCACGGTCATGTTCTCGAAGGCCTCGGTCTTGGAGGCGACGAGCTGCTGCTGCGCATGGCCGGCGTAGAGAACGACGAAGGCGACGATGGCCAGCACGATCAGCACGTTGCTCAGGATGATCAGGTTTTTCTTCATAAGCCTTCACGCTCGCGTTCGCAGGTGGATCGTTGATAAAAAGAGCACAATTGATTATAGCGTGCCGCGCGGGCTTTGTCAATGAAGGAGAATGGGATGAGAATAAATGTTCCCGCCATTCTTGCCAAACAGGGCCGGATGTGCTATGATGAATAGGCGAATAAATGTTCTCTTATTCTCAGAGGGGATGATGGCCATCAGCATCGTGCTGCACAGCGACCTGAATTGCTTCTATGCCTCGGTGGAGATGAACGAGCACCCGGAGCTCCGCGGACGCAGGATGGCGGTGTGCGGGTCGACCGAGAACCGCCACGGCATCGTGCTCACGGCGTCCTACCCGGCGAAGCGCTGCGGGGTGAAGACCGGCATGGCGAACTGGCAGGCGCGCCAGGCCTGCCCGGATCTGACCATGGTGTCCCCGCACTACGAGCTGTACCTGCACTATTCCCGCCGGGTGCGGGCGATCTACCGGAGGTACTCGGAGACCATCGAGCCCTTCGGCATGGACGAGAGCTGGGTGGAGCTGCCCTTCACGGACGACGTGGCCGGGGAAGGGCTTCGGGCGGCGGAGGAGATCCGCGAGACGGTGAAGCGCGAAACCGGGCTGACGGTGTCGGTGGGCGTGTCCTTCAGCAAGATCTTCGCCAAGCTCGGCAGCGACATGAAGAAACCCGACGCGGTGACGGTCATCACCCGGGACAACTACCGGGACCGCGTGTGGCCGCTGCCCGTCTCCGACCTGCTGTACGTGGGCCCGGCGACCACGCGCAAGCTGAGGCTGATCGGCGTGCGCACCATCGGGGAGCTGGCCCAGGCAGACCTGGGCGTGCTGCGCCACCGGCTGGGCAAGAACGGGGAGATGCTCTGGCACTTCGCCAACGGCACGGACGAGGCGCCGGTGATGCCCGCCGGCTATGTGGAGCCGGTGAAGTCGGTGGGCCACGGTATCACCTGCGTGGAGGATCTGACGGACGACGAGCGCGTCTGGCTGGTGCTCTACGAGCTGAGCCAGGATGTGGGGCACCGCCTGCGCCGCTACGGGCTGATGGCGAGCAGCGTGCAGGTGAGCGTGCGCGACAGGGATCTGGGCTGGGAGGAGTGGCAGAGGCCGCTGCCCTACCCGACGCAGAGCCCCTTCGAGCTGGCCGCCGCGGGCTACGAGCTGTTCCGCGCGCGCTACCGCTGGGATCTTCCTGTGCGCGCCCTGACCATCCGGGGCATCAGCCTGATGAGCGACCGCACCCCGCTGCAGACCGACCTGTTCAACGATTACGACCGACGGGAGCGCCAGCAGAACCTGGACGATGCGGTGGACGGCCTGCGCAAGCGCTTCGGCATGGGCATCGTGCGCGCCGCGTCCCTGCTGGGGGACCTCGCCATGGCCAACGACAAGTGCGAAACCGTGCCGCTGCCAAGTCCGATGTACAGGTAAAGATACCATACAAAACAGGCTGCCTCATCCGATCTCCCCAGACCGATGCGAGGCAGCCTGTTATTCTATGCTCTTGCGATAGCAGCTTCATCATCACCAGCAGGGCCTCCTGCATCTGGGACTGGGTGGCCTGCAGGCGCTGGTATTCCCGGATGAATCTCTCCTTAAGTCTCCGGAGCCCAGGACTTGATCGCAGCGATGGAGCCGCCCATGTCGCACAGCTGAGTCTTGATGCAGATGGCGTCGATCAGGTAGCAGCGCCCGGACGCCTGGGTGGAGGCCTTCGCGCGGATCAGGGCGCTGTGCAGCTCCTCGGGGCTGAACACGCGCTCGGCCACGCAGCCGTAGGCCTCGCCGAGCTTGACGTAGTCGATGGTGCCGTCCTGGTTGCAGGGCATATCCACCGCGTACTCGAAGCCCAGGCCCTTCTGATTCTGGCGGATCAGGCCGAGGTAGGCGTTGTTGACCACCACGACGATGATGGGCTTCCTGAAGGCGGAGGCCACGGCAATCTCCTCGCCCATGAAGGTGAGGCCGAAGTCGCCCACCACGGTCACGCAGTCACTCTCGGGATGGGCGACCTTCACGCCGAACAGGGCGGGAATCTCATAGCCCAGGGTGCCCGCGCCGCCGGAGGGCAGGTACTTGCCGGCCTTGTTGATGGTCTGCAGCTGGCCGCTCCAGATCTGGGTGATGCCGCAGCCGGAGGTGAAGTAGGTGTCGTCGCCGAAGGCCTCGTTGACCTCCTGGAACACGCGGTGAGGCATCATCGGGCTGCAGGGATAATCGGTCTTGCGGGCCAGCTCCTTGCGCAGGGCGGGAATCTCAGCCACGCGCGCGGCGGGGGCGATGTCCACGCCCTCGGCGGCCTTCAGCAGGGCCTCGACGGCCAGCTTGGCGTCGGAGACGATGGCGAGGTCGGGCTGGAACACCATGCCGATCTGGCTGGGCTCGATGTTGATGTGGATGAACTTGCGGCCCTCGCAGTAGGTCTTCAGGTCGCCAGTGTGGCGGTCGGAGAAGCGGTTGCCGATGGCCAGCACCAGGTCGGAATCCAGGAAGACGCGGTTGCCGATGGGCTGGCCCACCTGGATGCCGGCGTGACCGGCGTTCAGCGGGTGATCCTCGGGGATGCCGCCCTTGGCCTGGTAGGTGGTGATGACGGGCATGTGCAGCTTCTCGGCCAGCTGCACGGCCTCATCGGCGCACTCGGCGATGAAGCAGCCGCCGCCCATGATCATCACGGGAGCCTTGCTGGCCTTGATCATCTCCATGGCCTGGCGGATCAGCTCGGGATCGGGCGCGGGCTTCTCCACGGGGATGGGCTCATAGGCGTCGATATCGAAGTCGAACTCGGTCTTCTGGATGTCCAGGGGCAGCTCCAGCAGCACGGGGCCGGGGCGGCCGGAGCGCATCAGGCAGAAGGCCTCGCGCATGATCTCCGGCAGCTTGTCCGCTTCCTTCAGGCACCAGGCCTTCTTGGTCACGGTCTTGACGATGTCGGGCATGTCCACGCACTGGAAGGGCTCCTGCTTCAGCTGGCCCACGTTGGCCTGGCCGACGACGCAGAAGACGGGCATGGAATCGATGAAGGCGGTGTACAGGCCGGTGACAAAGTTGGTGGCGCCGGGGCCCGCGGAGCAGATGGCCAGGGCGATCTCGTGCTTGGCGCGCTGGTAGCCGTCCGCCGCGTGGACGCAGGCCTCCTCATGGCGCATGGTGAAGTGCTGGATGGGCGCGTGCTCCAGGTACTTGTAGACCGGGTTGATTGCGGCGCCGGGGATGCCGAAGGCGGTGGTGATGCCTTCCTTGCAGATGATCTCCACAAGGGCCTGGGCGGCTGTCATCTTCATGGCGATGTTCCTTTCTGATCGGGTGAGTGGTGAAATCTATGCAGCTGCCTGACGCGGGGCGCTCCGCATCAGGCAGGCATGTACAAAAACGCTGCGTGCGCTTCTCATTGTACTATAGCTGGAAAATGCAGTCAACTTAATCCTTCATAATCTGGAAGGGGCTTCCCGTGTCACTTCGCCACGTTGTTGACGGTGTTCCCGTCGAGCCAGGAGGCGAGGTTGGACACCGCCACGTCCATCAGGCGCTGGCGGCTCTCCTTGTTGGCCCAGGCGATGTGGGGCGTGATGAAGCAGTTCTCCAGGCCCAGCAGCGGGTTGTCCATGCGGATGGGCTCGGTGCTCACCACGTCCACCGCGGCGGCGGCCACCTTGCCGGAGAGCAGGGCCGCGCGCAGGTCGGCCTCGTTGATCAGCGGGCCGCGGGAGGTGTTGATGAGGATCACGCCGTCCTTCATCTGCGCGATGGTGTCCGCGTTGATCATGCCGGTGTTTTCCTTAGAGAGCGGGCAGTGCAGGGAGATGACGTCGCTGCCGGCCAGCACCTCCTCCAGGGTGGTCGGCTCGGGACCCTCCGCGTAGGCGTCGTAGGCCAGCACCTTCATGCCGAAGGCCTTGGCGATGGCGGCGGTGGCCCGGCCGATGCGGCCGTAGCCGATGATGCCCATGGTCTTGCCGGCCAGCTCGATCAGCGGGTAATCCCAGAAGCAGAAGTCGCGGCCGTTGGACCAGCGGCCCTCCTGCACGGCCTGGTTGTGGTGCGCCACGTGGTGGCAGATCTCCAGCAGCAGGGCGAACACGAACTGCGCCACCGCCTGGGTGCCGTAGGTCGGGATGTTGGTCACCACGATGCCGCGGGCCTTCGCGGCCTCCACATCCACCACGTTGTAGCCGGTGGCCAGCACGCCCACGTACTTCAGGGCGGGGCAGGCGGCGATGACCTCGGCCGTGATGGGGGTCTTGTTGGTCAGTATGATCTCCGCGCCGCCGATGCGGGCGATGGTCTGGTCAAAGGGCGTGTGATCGTACACGGTCACGTCGCCCAGGGCCTCCAGCCCGGCCCAGCTCAGGTCGCCGGGGTTCTCGGTGTAGCCGTCCAGCACAACAATCTTCATCTTCAATCCTCCAGCAGTGCCCAGGCGCGGTTCAGGCAGCGCTTCGTGTTGGCCAGCACAATGCCCTCGTCCTCACCGGGACGGAGCGTGACCTCCATGGAGAGCACCAGGGGATTCTCGGCGCAGAAGAAGCCCTCCTGCTTCAGCACACGCAGGTAGTCCAGCAGCTCGGGAATGTCGTTGGCGCTGTTGGGATAGCCCATACGGGGATGCAGATCGCCGTAGCCGTCGCAGCCGGGCTTCACCACAGCGTTGCCGAAGTGCAGATGGGTGATATAAGGCCGCAGCAGGCGCACGACAAACTGGCTGGTCTCATAGGTGATGGGGAAGTGGCTCAGGTCCACCAGCAGACCGAAGTTGTTGTGGGTGGTGCGCATGTCCGCGGCGAAGCGAGCCGTCAGCGGCGCGGGGCCGATCAGCGCGGCCTTGTCCACGTCGAAGTCGAAGACCTCCAGCTCCACGTTCATGCCCTTGGTGGCGGCATAGTCGCAGACCTTGCGGGTGGTCTTGAGCAGCTGGGCGTAGGCCTCTTCCTTCGTGGCCTCCTCCCACTTGCCGGCGAGGAAGGCGATGCCCTTGGCGCCGAAGTACTCAGCCTCGTCCACCGCTTCCAGCAGCGTGGCCTCGGCCTTCAAGCGCTCGGTCTCGTCGATGGCGTTGGGGTTCAGCTTGGGGCCGAGGAGGCGGGGCTGGGCGCCGTAGCACACCTTCAGGTGGCTCTGCTCCAGCAGGGCCTTCGCCTCGGCGTTGCGCTCTCCGTAGCCCTTCAGCTCGATGGCGTCAAAATAGTCGTCGCGGCAGATGGCCTTCAGGGAGTCCATCGGATCGCTCAGCGGAAAGCTCATCCACTGAATCGTGCCGACCTGGAAATACTTGTGAATGGATTCTCTCATGGCGTTGACCTCCGTTTGTCGTCGTGGGGAAGGGGAATCAACCTGCTATGTGATAAGCGCCGACGATGCGGCATACACATTTTACCCAATGAATCGGGAAATTTCCAGATGCGGCAGAAGGTTTTTCTTTCCGGCCCGAGGCTCAGTGCCGGATCATCGCGCGATGCTCTCGAAATCTACCTGGTGCAGCACGTCGATGACGTCCCGCATGCAAGACGACGGATCAACCTCATAAACCTCGCCGATGGCGGGGTTTTTACTATGCCTTCGTGCGGGTGTCGTCAGCATACATTCGCGAGCATTTTTTTCTTGATTTTTGAGGGGATGCAATGCCGCCATTCTGTGCGGCAAAACCCATCCGACAAAAACAGATTTATAGAAAAGATAATGAAATGATTAGTAAAGAATAACAATGTCTTCACCGATTACAACAGACCAAAGTTTTGATTACGCAATGTAACATGTTCAAAAACAGACCGGATTAGAGGAATATCTTGGCAATTAGGCGGGGTATTGCCAAGTATTAACACTTGTTTAATCGTATAAATCTGTTATAATAAATAGGGTCTTAATGCTTCCGAGCTTTTTGTAAAAAGGACATGGACAGATATAGAAAGGTGGAGAGCCATGAAGAAATACTTCTCCAACCATAACAACAAGACGGAGCTGAATACAGTATCCACCTCCAGTCGGGTGAAATCCCTGGCGATGACTGTTGTGATGCTGCTGTCCTACGTGGCGCCTTACGCGCCGACGCAGGCTGTGGCAGCAGGCTTTGAAGCCCCTGCCGTGGCGGTACAGGAAGCTGCGCCGGTCGAGGTCTACGCACAGGAGGCGATGCCTGCCGCGTTGCCTGTGCAGGAGGCGGCGCCTGCCGCCATGCCTGTGGAGGAAGCGCCTGCCGAATGGCCCGCGCAGGAGGCGGCCGTGGAGCTGCCCGCTGTGGCGGAGGAGGCGGCTGAGAGCGCCGCTCCGGCAGAGGCTGCTGTAGAGGAAGCTGCGGATCTGCCCGCCGGAACCGAAGCGGCTCAGGTGGAGAACGCGGCGCTGGAGCTCCCGACCGAGCAGGTCGCGGCCTTTGAGGTAGGCAGCGCTGTGCAGGGCACCGTGCGCGCGGGCGAGGTCTTCTCCGCGGATCTGCATGTGAGCGCCAGCCAGGTGATCGTCCTGCGCGCCACCGGCATGAATCTGGTGGTGGACGTGGTGCGCGGCACCAAGCTGAACCGCTACACCTCGGTCAACGGCGAGCTGGAGGCGACCTTCAAAGCGTCTGAAGGTGTATACAGAATTCAGGTGTCGCCCATGTACGAGGGAGAGGCCGGCAGCTTCATCCTGAGCGCGGTCTCCCGCAAGAGCCAGAATGCGCAGGCGGCGGCCACCGTCGTGCAGGCGACGGTTGGAACGCAGCCCGCTGTGATCCCGCTGGAGCTGCCCAAGGTCGTGAAGCCGGCCGCCACCGCGGCATCGGTGGACGAGGACAGCTTCAAGGTGCACGAGGTGCAGATCGAGGCCATCGAGACGCCCGTGGTGGTGGAGTCTGCCGGCGCCGTGCCGGTCGAGGCGACTGCTCCGGTCGAGGTGCCTGTGGCGGTGGAAGCGATTGCCGCGGTCGAAGAGACCGTCGCGGTTGAGGTGGCTGCCGCGGCCGAAGAGCCTGTGGCTGTGGAAGAGACTGCCGCGGTCGAGGAGGCCGTTGCGGTTGAAGCGGCTGCCGCGGCTGAAGAACCCGCTGTCGTCGAAGAGACCGTTGCTGCTGAGGAAGTTGCGTCCGATGAGAATGCCGCTTCTGTTGAGGAAGCTGCGTCCGATGAGATCGCCGCTTCTGTTGAGGAGGCTGTGTCAGTCGAGAACGCCGCTCCTGCTGAGGAAGCCGCGCCTGTCGAGACTGCCGCTGCCGTCGAGGAAGCGACGTCCGTCGTCGAGTCCGAGGTGGAAGCCGTCGAGAACAGTGACAATATAAAGGAAGAAATTCCCGCTGAGACCGAGGCGGCAGCGCCTGCCGCTGAGGAGGCTGCTGCGCCCGCAGCCGAGGAAGCGCCCGAGCAGGCGGAGCCTGTGGTCGTGGAGGTCAAGGCCGAGGAGGCCGCTGAATCCACTGAGCCCGCCGCCGAGGAAGTTTCCGCGGAGATTGCGGTTGAGGTGGCCGAACCGGTAGCGGAGGAAACCGCCGAGACGCAGGAGAGCGAGCAGGCCGCTGAAGCTGCCGAAGAACCTGCCGCCGAGGGCGAGCAGGCCGTTGAAGCTGCTCAGGAACCTGCCGCCGAGGGCGAGCAGGCCGCTGAGGCGGCTGAAGAACCCGCCGCTGAGGGCGAGGAACCCGCTGAGGCCGTCGAAGAACCTGCCGCTGAGGGCGAGCAGGCCGCCGAGGTGGCCGAAGAACCCACCGCTGAGGGCGAGCAGCCCGCCGAGGCCGCTGACGAACCCGCCGCGGAAGACGAGCAGCCTGCGGAGACTCCCGCCATCGAGTACACCATGGAGGGTGTGTTCAGCTCGGTGATGCTGGATACGCTGCTGGCGGGCCGCGAGGACGCGCACGTCGCGGAGGCGGTGTCCTCTGACGAGAACGCGCTGAAGATCAACAACGTGGAGGGCTACCTGGAGGCCTACGCCCAGACCTACTTCGACACGGTGACGGTCACCGCGGTGACGGCGGCGGGCGAGACCCTGCTGCTGGTCCTGCACAACCCCGAGCCTGCGCCCGAGCGCGTG
>CADASK010000052.1:0-8416 GCA_902790495.1 uncultured Eubacteriales bacterium | reverse complement strand
CATCGACGTGAGCGCCTGGGAGACGCTGTTCGGCGAGGGCTTCGGTCTGACCGAGTCCGAAGAGACCGCCGAGGACGGCAGCACGATCATCCGCGCGGAGAAGAAGGCTTATGTGGGCCTGGATATTAGCGCCGGGGAACTGGACGCAGACTCCGGTCTGTTCGTCGCGCCCGTCACGCTGCCTGAACCCATCAACATGCTGGAGGACGCGCCGGAGGGCATCACCCTGACCGCCGCGGACTTCACCCTGCTCCACATCGTGAACGGCCAGGCCGCGCCCGTGACGGTGACCACGAAGGACATTCGAGACGGCGTTCTGTTTGGCTTCACCTTTGAGACTTCCGAGGGCTTCTCGCCCTTCGCCGTGGTGTACACGGTGGGCTATACCTACGCAAAGCCTGAGGAAGAACAGACCGAAGTTCAGCTGACCCTCACGGCGAACGATGTCAACGTCAAGCCGCTGAGTGAGGCCGAGGTGGAAGCGCTGAAGAATCTGTACTTCCCCGACTCCATGCCGCAGACCAAGGGCAAGCTGAAGCTCATGAAGGCCGCCCCGATGGCCGCGTCCGGCAATCAGAGCCGCACCGGCTACCTGGCCTTCGACATCAGCCTGACCGATCAGGAGAAGGTGGCGGATACCTACCTGGTGCCCGTGACCCTGTCCTCCGGCGTGCAGCTGGTGAACGAGGGCGAGGCCTTCGACGGCGCGAGCTACGAATTCTACCACATCACCGACGCGGGCGCCGAGCGTGTCACGGTCTTCACCGAGGACGAGGCCGACGGCGTGCTGCGCGGCTTCACTTTCGAGACCACGGGCTTCTCCACCTATGTACTGAAGTACACGGTCGACTTCCACTATAAGGGCGTGGACTATTCCATCGCCGGCAACAGCCAGATGCTGCTCTCCGAGCTGATCGGCATGCTGAACATCACCGTGCCCGACGGCGACGAGGACCCGTCCAACGACGTGCCGCTGAATGTGCTGGATGTGGCGAGCGTGGAGTTCACCGACGAGCACCTGGTGATGGTGGAGCAGGTCTCCGGCCTGATCACCTACAACGACCACGAGGACGTGGATGTGGGGGAGAAGGATTTCCTGCTGACCAGCCTGCAGCCGTTCACCACCGAGGAGAAGCTGACGCTGACCCTGGTGGATGGCACGACGATTGTTGTCGATGTGACGGATGAGGCCGAAGAGCCCTACACCCTGCCGCTGTATGGCTACAACTTTGGCGGACTGTATGGCAGCACAAGGTATGCCGACAGCATCATCATCGGTTACCCGGCAGATGTCGCTTCCAACCTGACCTTCGATAGCTTGTCCGCTCTGGCGGAACTGCCCTTCACTTATGCCCCTGACGGCTTCAATGTGGAGAATGTCGGTCTGTGGGAGGTGGAGCGCAACACCTACAAAACCAAGAAGTACCAGGTGGCTGGCTTTGCGCTGGTGGACGCTTCGACACTGACCGCGATGTCCGCGGACGACTATTACAGCACCTATACGGCAACCGACCTTGCGGCTGCTCAGGGCAAGTGCTCTGTGCTTTACGGCGAGAAGGCCAGCGAGTCTGTGATTACAGCACTGGAGAATGGTAGCGCGCTGGCGGTGGTGTGGCAGGAGAAGACGCTCATCACCAACAAGTTTGGTTACATCTATCTTTCTACCAGTCCGACCAAGCTGACCCTGGGTGAGGGCAAGGCCATCACCTTCAGTCCTCGTTTTACCGTCGCTGTGGTCGGTGACTTTACCGAGGATCCTATCGAGGTTACGCTGACGCTGCCGGAGGGACTGACCTTCAGCGAAGGCAGCGATGTGACGCTGGCTGCCCGGAACGGGAACATGGAATTCGCCTCTCCCACGGCAACCGTCAGCGCGGACAGGAAAACCGCAACCTTTACGGTGACGAAGATCAATACCAGCGGCACCCAGTACTGGGATATGGCCGCTACGCTGGATGTCACCAGTGAGCTGACAAGCGAGACGGTGAAGATCGCCGCAAATAATGGCTTGTATGACCGGAGCGGCACAGCCGGAATCACCATTGACCGGCCCACGGTGAAACTTTACTTCAACGGTACGTCCTATCAGTATGCCACGGTATATGATAATACCACGCAGGACATGACGCTCTACATCGGCCATAATAATACAACCTACGGAGCGAGCAACCCGGTCAATCAGACTGTCACGATCGAGTTCCCCAAGGACCTCTTTACGCTGGTGTCTGCGGAGGCAGTGACAAATAATCCCACCTACAAGGACACGATCGAGGATGTAACTGTTGACACGGAGGCAAACACCCTCAGCTATCGCGTGACCCAGTACAACCGCAACAGCGCATGGGATCTGATCAAGGTAACGTTCACGACGGCCGAGTTGCCGGAAGGGACGATGCAGGCCAATGCGAACCTGACCTGCACCGGCGTTGAAACCACGACCACGACTGACCCGGAAACAGGTAATGAAACTGAGACGACGGCTGTGGTGCTTAACAGCAATTCTTCTTCCTACCCATACATCACCGTGAAGAAACCCACCATCCGCGTGGGCCTGGGCGGCGCGACGACCTACAACTATGACGCTTTCTTCGGGAAGAATGATGTCACCTTCACGATGTATGTGCATCCCCTGCACTCCGTCGCCAGCGCCGCGGCGGACGAGTATGTCGTGATCAACTTCCCGGACGCGGTCACCATCACGAACGTCACTAAGATCAACAACCGCTCTACAATCGACGCAGGGACGACGGTTTCTGAGGATGGCCACTCCATTTCCTACCACATCTCCAAGTATTACAGCTCCACTTCCACGTCCGCGAGCTACTGCGATCAGTTCAATGTGACGATGAATGTGCGGGCGATGGAGGAAGGCGAGACCCCGCCCGTGATCCTGCCCCTGAACGTGGAAGGCACCACGATGGGCAGTGGAGAAGGCGCTGCGCCGGTCAGACTGTACAGTACTGTCAACATCCGTCTGATGGAGCCTTACTTCAGCATTCGCCTCATGAACTACCAGAGGCAATGGTACCTGGGCAATTCGCAGAACAGCCAGGGTGGCGTTGGCGGAAGATCAGAGTTCGACTATTATACGAAAAATCTGACCTACACAGGCGACGACACACCCGCTGCGTTGGCTATGCACGGGGGTATGTCCTTTGAGAATGAGGAGAATCCCCTGAACAGCCTTTATGCGTACGATTCGGAATACAACCGCGTGAAAATCGGCCACGTTGTGAAGAACCCGAATACGGGCTACAACTGGACGTGCGTTGGCTTTATTCCCTATGAAGGCGCTGGAGATAACGGATGGAATGCCATAACCGCCACGAGCTGGAATGGCCTGGCGGGGAAATACTACTTCCCCGAAGATGACGGCTACACACTCGCAGGAGCGCAGGCGTATGTCCAGAGCAATGGTGTTCTCTACGGTGAGACGCCGAATGAGGAAGCTCAGGCCAAGATGCTTGCGACCTGGAACAGCCGCAATGACAGGAACCACCAGATGGTGGCTGTGTGGTTTATTGGCGGCGCGAAGGCAGTGCAGTACAATTACAACCAGTCCTATTATGAGGGCTGGACGCCCGTGCCGTGGGCAAATACCAGCGAGGGTATCGGGATCGAGACCACGGTCACCCAGGAAGGTACCGATCATGTGACAATCACCTACACCATCCCGGAGGGTATGAACCTGGAGGAACTGAACCTTAACACCCTCCTCGGCAACTCCACCAACGGGATTAGCTGGAACATCCACCAGCTGCCCGGAGACGCGATCGGCTTCACGGTGAACATCATCGACAAGTCCGGCAAGTATACCTACAAGCCGGAGAGTGGTGCCGTAGGAACGGTCGATTGGGAAGTCGCCGAGCAGATGGGCTGGGGCTTTGAAGGCTATGCCGTGGGCGAACTGGTGGATGGAATATATAGCAATACGCCTCGCCGCTACAACAACTCGGTGATCCAGGAACTGGGAAAGAAGAGCGGCATCAATCTGACCTACCCCACTGACCAGAGGGTTGGTGAAGCGCTCTATAAGCTGGGCTACGGCGCAGTGGCACTTGGGGATGGCGACAAGCAGCCCATGACGGAGTTCATGACAGCAGCAGGTGATCCGGACTATGTGAAGATCACTCAGCAGCTGCTGGACGATTACTATCTGGATTACTTCAACAGCCAGTACTTTGGCGATCATCCCGACGCAGATACAGGTACACCTCACTTTACCCGCGTGCAGGATCTGGGGCACGACCAGTACGTCAATGTTTACAGAGGCGACAACAGCGTAGCTGTGCCTGAGACAAATGACGTCCTCGCCAATGCCCTGTACTATGCATGGTATGAGTTCATGTGGCCTATCAATGCCGAGGGCGGCAGCCACTCCGGGATCTATACCGGCATCCCGACCTACATGAAACACCCGACCGCAAACGGCGGCAACGATTTCAACGGCACTCTAAACGGGCAGTGGGTCAGTACCGAGGCTGAAGAGGATGGTGCGATCACGCACACAATCGAATGGAAACAGCGCATGGATGGCGAGGGCGTCAGCAATGCCGCGCAGGACTTTGCTTTTGCCATTGCTACCCAGTTCAAACTGATCAAGGCCGACGGCGCGCTGTCCCTGACCAAGGAGGTCACCGTCAACGACCAGAAGGACACCACCGACCGCACCGACGGCACCTATGCCTTTGAAATCAAGGGCGCGGACGAAAACACCACGGGCAAACAGTACTATGTGCAGATCACCTATGAGAAGGGTGAGGCCAAGAGCTACTATGTGTCCCGCAACGACGGCAAGGGCAGCAGCTATCAGGCGTTCACCGTCGATTCAACCGACAAAAACAAGGGCACTGTGCTGCTGAAGGGCATCTACCCCGGCAAGTACGAGATCCGCGAGGTGTCCCTTGGCAAGCTGGCCCTGCGCCGCACCGTCCATACCGTGTATGACAAGAATGGCTATCCCGTGGACGGGGATGGCGATGGCGTCTGGGACGTGGTGGAGGATGAAACGCCCGCGGAAGTCATCACTGTTTACGTACAGCCGAACGACAAGGACGCAGCGAAGGCGGCGGTTGCCTACACCAATATGCTGCTGGCGCCCGAGCGCTACTGCACGGCTGTGACCAAGCAGTGGCTGATGACGGACGGCATTGATACGTGGATCGCCTCCGACGTGGACAGCCTCGAGATCGCTGTGAAGCTGCAGCGCAAGATCGAGGGCGGCGAATGGCAGGACGTGACCGGCTTCAATGTCGGCGCGCTGGTTCACTCTGCGGCCAGTGACACCTGGAACGTGAAGGATGACACTGTCACGGATGTGAAGAAGGACTATGTCCTGCTGAACAAGGCCAACAACTGGACGGCCGTCGCCCTGGGTGTCGACCAGTACGATGAGCACTTCAACCGCTATCTCTACCAGTGGGTGGAGGGCATTGAGAAGGACGGCAAGTGGACGGCCTATCCCGCGGAAGGCTACAAGGGCTTCAAGCCCGCTGAAAAGACCTACCAGATCATCCAGGCGCGCAACGTGCTGCTGGATAAGACTGATCTGCTCACGGACGCGATCGGAACACTGATCACCCTCACGCAGATCAACAACGTGCAGGAGACGCAGACGATCCGCGCCTACAAGGTCTGGGACGATGACGACATGAATGTCGGCCGCGCTGACGTGCGCGTGCGCCTCACCGCTTATGAGAAGGCGGCTGAGGGAGCTGCGCGCAAGCCTCTGGACGCGGCCAAGGTGTCCATCAACAAGGCCGTGCAGACCATCATCTATGACGATACGAAGAAAGCATGGTACGTCGAGTGGACCAATCTGCCCGCCTGGGTGGATGGCAAAGAGGTCGAATACGAGGTGACCGAGCTGGACAGCCCGGCCGGGTACATCCTGGATACCGCGAAGACCTCCACCGCCCTTGAAAGCGTCACCGAGACCGGCACGGATGGCAAAACCATCACCTACTGGAAGTGGACGCTGACCAACACGCCGGATCAGGGCGAGCTGATCGTCAACAAGAAGATGCTGGTGGACGGTGAGCAGGTGACAAGCGCCGACACGGCAAACTGGGGACGTACGTTCTATGTGACGGTCTCCTATGTGGACGCCGCCGGCACCACCTGGTATGTGACCGACAGCAACGGCATCCTGACCAAGAAAGATGAACTGTCCGAGAACCAGCAGTATCTGGAGGTCAAGCCCTCCACGGCGCTGGACATCAAGAACCTGAAGCTCGGCGACTACACCGTCACGGAATACGTGCAGGTGGTCACCGAAACGGGCGTGGCCTATAAGCAGGTCGGTGACCGCGCGACCACGACCGCGGAAAAGAATATCGACAACATGGCATTTGTGGACGCCGCCTCCAAGACGGCTGACACCGTGACCGTGACGCCCTACCATGAGACGACGGACGGCGAGGGCAATAAGACTGTCACCGGCGCGAAGACGGAAGCCAGCCTGATCAACGCCTACACCACGGGCCGCTTCTGCGTGGCCGTCACCAAGCAGTGGCTGGTCAACGGCGAGGCCTACGTGGACGACAGCCTGACGCTGACTGTCAAGCTGCAGCGGAAGCTGCCGACCGACAGCGACTATCAGGATGTCACAGGCCAGACGGGCATCGTCCTGAACAAGGACAACAACTGGTCTTACGTTGCCATCGGCATGGATCAGATGGATCTGAACGGCGTGCGCTATGACTACCACTGGGTCGAGACTGTGCCTGCGGGCTGGGCTGAGTACACCTCCGCCGAAACACAGACTGTCACCACGGACGATGGCGGCCGCCTGATCGTGCTGACCAAGCTGGTCAACCAGCGCGTCACCTACACGCCCGAAGTGATCAAGGCGGTGGAGGGCATCAATGTGCCGCTTACCACCTACAGCTTCACGCTGACGGACAAGAGCACCGATAAGTCAGGGGAGACCCTGGGCGCGAAGACCGCCTCCGTGACCGGCGCGGGCAAGGCAACCTTCGGCGAGATCACCTACACGAAGGCCGGAACCTATGAGTATGAGATCAAGGAGGATGTGCCCGCCAAGGCTGATCAGCTGCCTGGCATGAACTACAGCGACGCGACGGTGACCCTGACCGTTGAGGTCGAGCGCGATGATGCGAGTGGCGCACTGAGGATCAAATCTGCTGATTACACCAACAATAAGGACGACAAGAAGAATACCATCACCAACACGCGCGGGACGAGCAATCTGACCATCACGAAGGAGCTCGTCAGCGAGGTGAAGGCGGACGCGAGCGCGAAGTACACCTTCACCGTGACGTTGAACGAGGCCATCAACGGCACCTTCAGCGAAGTGACCTTCACGAATGGCACGGCCACCGTGGAAATCATCGGCGCTGGAAGCAAGACCATCGAGGGCCTGCCCACCGGCGTGTCCTATGAGATTGCCGAGGCGAATGTGGTCAACCTGACGCCCGACAAGACGGTGAAGACCGGCACGCTCGACAAGGATGTGATCGAGACCTTCACCAACACCCGCGAGACGGGCAGCCTGACCATCCAGAAGACGGTGGCGAGCAGCAACGCCGCGGATGCGAACGAGAAGTTCCACTTCAAAGTGAAGCTGACGGGCGTGAAGAACGAAGCGTTGACCTACGGCGATGTGACCTTCACCAACGGCGAAGCGACCATCGCGATCGAAGGCAATAACAGCAAGACAATTAGTGGCCTGCCGGCTGGTGTAGCCTACACAGTCACCGAGGTTGAGGCGAATCAGAACAACTTCGTGACCACCTGCACAGGTGAGACCGGCACCATTGGCGCGACCGGCACCAGCACCGCGGCGTTCACGAACACGAAGTCCGAGGGCGGCCTGGTGGTAAGCAAGAAGTTGGTCTCCGCCGTCGAGGCTGACCACAGCAAGGAATTCACCATCACCGTGACCCTGAAGGATACGACGATCGCCGGCGCCTACGGCGACGCGGCATTCACCGCTGGCGCGGCGACGCTGACCCTGAAGGACGGCGATGTGAAGGTCATCACCGGCCTGCCGGAGGGCATGGGCTACACCGTGGCCGAGACGCTGACTGACACTGAAAAGACCATCTACGCGGTCACCTACAGCGGCGAGACCGGTACCATCGCGAAGGATGCGACCAAGGCCGCGCTGGTGACGAACACGCTGAATACGGTTGACGTGCCTGTCACCAAGGTTTGGGACGACGCGAATGACCAGGATGGCATCCGTCCGGATCACGTGGATGTGAAGTTGCTGGCGAATGGCAAGTTCGTGAAAACTGTCCGCCTCGAAGGCACCGGCAATAGCTGGACCTACACGGAAACCGACCTGCCCAAGTACGAGGGCGGCAAGCTCATCACCTACACCTGGGATGAGTATACCGAGCCGGCTGGATACAGCAAGGCTGTCAACAACGAGACCAATACCATCACCAAC
>CADASK010000051.1 GCA_902790495.1 uncultured Eubacteriales bacterium | reverse complement strand
AGCCGTTTGACCTGACTGTAGGTGTACTCACTCCTGGGGATTTTCGGAATGTGCACATGTTGACCGTCGAGCGTTTTCCTCAAAACTGCTTCAGAGTATGAGTCTCTAAAAATCGAATGGGAAAACGATGATATTCTTTCCTGGCAGAAAGTTGCTGTCAGAGAATATGTGCCGCTCCTGCCGGTGCCTGCAGAGCCATATCCGAATCAAGTGCCTATCAGCAACGAATTCAGATTCTTTTGCTTTGAAGGGAAATGTATGGGGTGTGGTGCTTATTGGCATACTTCGCCGCAATATGTGATATCTCCAGATGATTATTCAGAGGCGCTCTCACTCGCTGAATGGGCCGCTAATCGTTTATGCGCCTCTTTTATTACTGTTGATTTGGCAAAGACGAAGGATGGCAGGTGGATTATTATTGAAGTGAATGATGCTCAGGAGAGCGGCTATGCCGAAATAAACCCTCTTGCTCTCTGGACAAGCACCATTAACGCAATGCAGAATCGTACGTGGATACCTGTCGAGGAGTTTCTGCCGGAAAGAGCTGTCATCATGGGCAGAGATCTCTCCTTGTGAAGCTTCGGTGCTAATTTTGGCGGAAGACGTTAGCAGTGCTAACAGATCGTTTCAATCTTGCTAACCAGCCGGAAAATGCTGTTAGCAGATCATTGCCATTTGAGGCGATCAGAACCAGCGAAATACCCTCCTGATTATCGTCTGAAGAGCGCCCTGTAGTACTCGCAATCATAAGCAGTTCTTCAGCTCTGTGATAATTGCCGTCCGTATCGTCCGCCTTTTTTAGCACGACCGTCCGAAAAAATTAGACGCAGAAGAAGGGGTATCCGTGAAGGCCGATTAGAAATCGGGCTGAAAAATTAGAAATCTGCTAACTGGGGTCATCTTCTGTTAGCAGTTTTTTGTGTTCCGCAGTGCCGTGAAAAAGAAAAATCCTACCAGCTTCACAGTTGCCTTTTTGAGGGCAAATCTGTCGATCTGGCAGGAAAAATGGTGATCCCGGCGGGATTCGAACCCACGGCCTGTCGCTTAGGAGGTGGTGATCCCGGCGGGATTCGAACCCACGGCCTGTCGCTTAGGAGGCGACCGCTCTATCCTGCTGAGCTACGGGACCTCGTTCTCGAAAGTCCTTATTTGTCAAGGCTTTCGAGGCTTCGGTGATTGCTCACCGTGGTGCTTGGGAGTGGTTTTTGCTAATCAGGAAGGTCGATTTCTAATCGGCTTTTCTAATTTTGGCGGTAGGATATTTTCCCACCTGCTGATTCTGACCTTGTGGATCAGGGACGTCGGACTGATTCCGTTTCCGGGTCATTTCCGAACGCTGCGCCCGTTTTCAGTTTCCAGAAAAGCGGCAGTCGGCCTTTTTCTTAGGAGGCGACCGCTCTATCCTGCTGAGCTACGGGACCATGTCCTCGGAAACCCTTTGTTTTCAAGGCTTCCGAGGTTTTGAGGCATTCGCCTCTTTGGTAATCTCTGCCAAATTCCGTTAGCAGATCGGGTGTTTCTGTTAGCAGCTTTGCTAAACTTGGCGGGGGGTCCATCGACACGATGGTTATGAAACCATACGGTCGAAAAGGCTCACCTGACTGCCGGTGGGGAGGAAAAGGGCCAAATTACCCTCACCAGGGGCCCGGAATCACTCAGTTTTGGCGGGCGGCGCGCTCCTTCTTAGGAGGCGACCGCTCTATCCTGCTGAGCTACGGGACCGGGCGGATTTCCCTCGGATATCATACCATATCCCAAAGAAAAGAGCAAGTTGTAATTCCGCGCTGTGTTGGGCAGCCCTCCGACGGGCGTCCGGCAAAAAATGTGGCAAAATCCTGCGTTTTTCTTGACGGATTCGCCATCCTGTGTATAATTTTATACGAAGATAGGCGCGGCGGATGGATCCGCGCCGGACAGAGGAATCAGAGCGCCCGCTTTGATTTCAACTCAACGACACAAACAGGAGGGAATCACCATGAAACGCATCCTTGCTCTGCTGCTGTGCTGTGCGATGCTCCTCACGCTGACCGTTGCCGGGGCCGAGGACGTCCAGGGCGCGCTGGCCGCAGCGGCCGGCATGACCAACGAGGATCTGTACGCGAAGGCGCAGGAGGAGATGGCCGCCGGCGCTCAGCTGAATTTCTACTCCACCACCTCCTTTGCCGAGAAGGCCGCCGCCAATTTCATGGCTGATTATCCGGCCCTGGACGGCAAGGTGGTCTATGCCGAGATCGACGACGGCGAGACCTACACCAAGCTGACCAACCAGATCGGCTCCGGTGTGAAGGACTCCCCCGATATGGCCCTGCTGCAGAACGGCCCCGACCTGAAGGTCAACCTGCTGGACGACGGCCTGAGCTTCAACTACTTCCCGGACGCGATGAAGGACGTCGTGCCCGCGCAGTACCAGGAGCCCACCGTGGTCACCTTCGTCAACTCCCTGCTGATCTACAACAACAAGGAAGGCTCCGTGGGCGTGAACAACGTGTGGCAGCTCGTCGAGCCCGAGTGGAGCGGCAAGGTCTTCTTCAAGGATCCCACCAACGAGACCGTCAACCTCAACTTCCTGATGATGCTGACCAGCCCCGAGTGGACGGAGAAGCTGGCCAAGGCCTACGAGGCCCGCTACGGCAAGGCCTGGGAGCCCAGCAACGGCTTCACCTCCGCCTCCTACGAGTGGATCGACGGCTTCCTGAAGAACGTGAACTACACCTTCACCTCCGCCTCCAAGATCGCCACCGGCATCGCCAGCGGCGCTGCGGGCAACATGGGCTTCTTCGTGTTCTCCAAGCTGCGCAAGGTGGATGAGAACGACCGCCCGAACCTGTCCGTCCTGCAGTTTGAGAACGACGTGGACTGCTTCAGCGGCTTCATGTACAGCATCTACGCGACGGTCTGCTCCGACACGGACTGCCCCTACACCTGCGCGCTGTTCATCAACTACCTGCTCAGCGAGGCGGGCTTCGCCGGCTCCAAGAGCTGGAACTCCAGCCAGGGCTACTACAGCCCCAACACCTCCATCGACAAGCCGGAGGATCTGGAGGACGAGCCCTACACCTACTGGGCGGACAAGCTGGTCTTTGAGGATATGAATTACATCGACGGCCTGGGCGCCGACTACACCGAGATCTATCGCTTCATCAATGTGCGTGTGAGTCAGTAAGGGCTCTTCTTGATGATGAAGCCGTCAAAACCATGCGGTGCGCGAAGGTTTCCAAAGGGCGATCGCAAAGCCCTTTGGTCGCCGCCCGCAGGCGGCGAAAGGGTTCCGCGCCTGCGGGCGCGGGGAGGGGGCTTTGCGATCGCCCCCTCCACCCCTTCGCCCGCCCGTATTAGCGATGAAAGGCTTCAATGGGCTGATCTATAACTGCATTCGGAGGGGCAGACATCCGCTCTGCCTCTCCTTTTCGGATAGGAGGGGCTTCCATGACCAAAGTCCAGCCCGACCTGCGGCGGGAGCCGCTGAGGTACCGCCTCCGGGCTTTCTTCGCCAAGCCGGCCAACCTCATCCTGCTGCTGTTCCTGGTGTCGCTGACCATGCTGAGCCTGCTGCCCATGCTCACCATGCTCCGGAACATGTTCACTGTGCACGCGGGCACCGAGCGGAAGATGCTGCGCCTGCAGGTGGGCTCCGCCACCCTCAGCCACTTCCAGATGCTCTTCGCCGACGCCGAGTGGAGCCGCGCCAACTTCTTCACGCCGCTGATCAACTCGCTGATCGTGGCGTCGGGCGCGGGCCTGCTGGGCATCGCCATCGGCGGCACGGTGGCGTGGTTCATCACCCGCTCGGACCTGAAGTGCAAGAAGTTCATCTCCGCCGTCTTCGTCTTCCCCTACATGATGCCTGCCTGGACGCTGGCCCTGTTCTGGACCAACATGTTCCAGAACAGCAAGGTCGGCGGCGGCGTGGTGGGCATGGTGGAATCCCTCACGGGCTGGTGCGCGCCGGAGTGGTTCGTGTTCGGCCTGTTCCCGATGATCGTGGTCATCGGCCTGCACTACTCGCCCTTCGCCTACCTGCTCATCGGCGGCATCCTGAAGAACATGGACGCCACCCTCGAGGAGAGCGCCACCATCCTCAAGGCCAGCCGGTGGACCATCATCCGGCGCGTCACGATCCCCATCGTGATGCCCGCCATCCTCTCCACCTTCCTGCTGATCTTCTCCTCGGGCTTCGCCAGCTACACCGTGCCCGTCTTCCTGGGCAGCGCGACGCGCACCTTCACCCTCTCCACCAAAATGCGCGCGCTGATCCAGGCCGGCTACGAGGGCCAGGGCTACATCATCGCCTTCGTGTCCATCCTGCTGGGCACGGCCATCCTCGGCGTCAACCAGTACTTCACCGGCAAGCGCAAGTCCTTCACCACGGTCACGGGCAAGAGCGGCCAGGTCTCCCTGGTGAAACTGCGCGGGGCGAACGGCGTCATCTCCGCCGTGCTGATCGTGCTGACGCTGTTCTTCGCCATCATGCCGCTGGTGTCCTTCGCGCTGGAGAGCGTCCTCCGTCAGCCGGGCAACTATTCCCTCGGCAACATGACGCTTGATTTCTGGATCGGCACGGAGGCCTCGGCCTATGAGACCGGCATGCCGGACGGCATCCTCATCAACACCACCATGTGGCTCGGCCTGATGCGCCAGGTGGGCCTGGCCGTCGCGGTGTCCCTGGTGGTGGGCACCTGCGGCATGCTGATCGGCTACGCCTGCGTGCGCCGCCGCGGCACCTGGCTGTCCCAGGCGGTGGAGAACCTCGCCTTCTTCCCCTACCTGATGCCCGCCATGGCCTTCGGCACCATCTACCTGGCCGTGGCCACCAGCGCGAGCTTCAAGTGGCTGTACGGCTCCTTCTTCCTGCTGGGGCTGGTGGCCTCGGTCAAGTTCCTGCCCTTCGCCTCGCGCTCCGGCGTCAACAGCATGATGCAGATCGCCCCGGAGATCGAGGAGGCCGCCGTGATCTTCGGCGTGCCCTGGGTCACCCGCATGAGCCGCATCCTCTTTCCCATCCAGAAGAGCGCCATCATCTCCGGCTACCTGCTGCCGGTCATCAACGTGATGCGCGAGGTGGCCCTGTTCACCCTGCTGGTGCCCTACCCCCGGTACCTGCTCACCACCATGCTCTTCTCCTTCAATGAGACCGGCTACGCCCAGTACGGCAGCGCGGTGACGCTGCTGATCATCCTGATCATCATCACCATCAACACCCTGGTCAACAAGCTGACGGGCGCGTCGTTCGACAAGGGAATAGGAGGCTGACACCATGCCGAGAATCGTATTGGAGCATGTGACCAAGCGCTTTGAGAAGTTCGTCGCCGTGCAGGATCTCGATCTGGTGATCGAGGACCGCGGCTTTGTGACGCTGCTGGGCCCCTCCGGCTGCGGCAAGACCACCACCCTGCGGATGATCGCGGGCCTGGAGACGCCCACCAGCGGCCGCATCACCATCGACGGCGAGCCGGTGTTCGACTCGGAGAAGGGTATCAATGTGCCGCCGAGCAAGCGCGACATCGGCTTCCTCTTCCAGAACTACGCGCTCTGGCCCCACATGACCGTGTATCAGAACATCGCCTTCGGCCTCGAGATGCTCAAGTGGGACAAGGCGCGCATCAAGCAGCGGGTGGACGAGCTGCTGGCCCTGCTGAAGATCGAGCCCTTCGTGGCCCGCTACCCGGCGGAGCTCTCCGGCGGCCAGCAGCAGCGCGTGGCCATCGCCCGCACCCTCGCGCCCTCGCCGCGGGTGCTGTTCATGGACGAGCCCCTGAGCAACCTGGACGCCAAGCTGCGCCAGGAGATGCGCACAGAGCTGAAGCGCCTGCACTCGGACACCAACTCCACCTTCGTCTACGTCACCCACGACCAGCTGGAGGCCATGACCCTCTCCACCCGCGTCTCGCTGATGGACACCGGCGTGCTGCAGCAGTACGCCCCGCCGCTGGAGATCTACAACCGCCCAGCGAACCTGTTCGTGGCCAGCTTCGTGGGCAATCCCACCATGAACTTCCTCCCCGCCCAGGTGAAGCGCGTCGACGGCGCCTGCGTGGAGCTGTCGCTGATGGGCTACCACGCCCTGTTCCGCAGCAGCGAGACGCCGGAGGGCCTCGGCGCGGAGGCCGTGGTGGGCGTGCGGCCTGAGTTCCTGCCCATCCGGGAGCAGGGCGTCCTCGAGGCCCGCATCTACTCGACCCTGCCCGCCGGCATGGAGACCACCGTAAAGGCCCAGTGCGGCGACACGATGCTGACCAGCGTGATTTTCGGCAGCGTGGACTATCCGGTGGACGCCGCCGTACGGATGGACGTGACCGGCGAGAGCATTGTGCTCTTTGACAAGGCCAGCGGCAAGCGGGTCAGCGTCGGAAAGCTGGAGATTTGACATTCAGGAGGTTTTGCCTTATGATACCCGAGATCCCCCATGTACCCTGCAACCCGACCTTCGTCGGCCAGGCGGAGGTCATCCCCCACGTCGTCTACAGCGAAAACGGCTGTGAGCTGACGCTGATCCGCCCCTGGGCGGTGGGCGACGAAGCTCTCCTGCCCACACTGGCCCCGATGCCCCTGCTGGTCTTCGTGCAGGGCAGCGCCTGGACGACCCCGAACCGCGGCTTCGAGATCCCGATGCTCTCCCACATCGCCGAGGCGGGCTGGACCGTGGCGACGGTCTCCCACCGCGACATCACCAAGGGCGCGCCCTTCCCCGCCTTCCTGCTGGACGTGAAGTGCGCCATCCGCTTCCTGCGGGCCCACGCGGCGGAGTACGCCATCGACCCGGAGCGCGTGACCATCTGGGGCACCTCCTCCGGCGGCAACACGGCCCTGCTGGTGGGCCTCACCGGGGACGACCCGGAGCTGAAGACCGCCGAGTACGCCGGGGAGAGCGACGCGGTGAAGGCCGTGGTCTCCACCTTCGGCCCCACCAACCTGAACGCCCTGTTCGTCTACCTGGACAACCCGCAGGTGCGCCAGATGCTGATGGCGGCCTTCGGCCCGGACGACAGCCGCTGGCAGGACGAGATGCGCCGCTGGAGCCCCGTCTGCCGCGTGGAGAAGGGCAAGGCCTATCCACCCTTCCTGCTGCAGCACGGCACCGCCGATCCCGTGGTGCCCGTGGCGCAGATGGACGAAATGTACACCGTGCTGAAGGAGGCCGGCATGCACGTCGAGGCCCAGTACGTCGACGGCGCGCAGCACGAGGGCGCCTTCTGGACGCCCGCCACCCGCCAGACCGCGTGGGATTTCATTCAGAAGAATACATAACATCTGGAGTTCTATGAGCTTACTCTCTGACGCCCGCAACATCCTCAGCAAAGACCCCGCCGCCCGCAGCCTGGTGGAGGTCGTGCTGCTCTACCCCGGCTTCAAGATCCTGGTCTACCACCGCATCGCCCACTGGCTCTATCAGCGCAGGCGCTTTTTCCTCGCGCGCTGGGTCAGCCAGCGCGGACGCCGCAAGACCGGCATCGAGATCCATCCCGGGGCGAAGATCGGCAGCGGTCTGTTCATCGACCACGGCATGGGCATCGTCATCGGCGAGACCACCGAGATCGGCGACAACTGCACCATCTACCACCAGGTGACCCTCGGCGGCACCGGCAAGGACACCGGCAAGCGCCACCCCACCATCGGCGACAACGTGCTGATCGGCGCGGGAGCCTCGGTGCTGGGCCCGGTGCTGATCGGCAGCAACACCCGCATCGCCGCGGGCAGCGTGGTGCTCACCTGCCTGCCTGAGCGCGTGACCGCCGCCGGCGTGCCCGCCCACATCGTGTCGGTCGACGGCGAGCGCGTGCACCCCAGCGACGATCTGGATCAGCGCAACATCCCCGACCTCCTCGCCCGGCGGTTGCGGGAGATCGACAGCCGCCTGCAGGCCCTGGAGGGCGACAAGACGGACAGCGAGCAATGAATCGAAACAGGAAGATGATGGAGATGCATGCCATCATCTCCTTTTTTTGTGCTGCCCGGCGCCGCGTTCCTTGTTCACATTTTCGCAACATTCTTCATCCCGCCTCCGAGGCAGCAGGAAAGGATGTTCTCTTTTGTTTTCGTTTGTTCGCCTGAACATGCGAACACATTGTCTTATATGTGTTGTTTGTGCGATGAAAATATGTCAAAAATATGAAATCGCGTCATTTTTTCTTGACTTTTTTGTTGCATAGTTTTATAGTATAGACGAATTTGACTGAGGAGGTGGAGCCAGTGCATGCTTTGATCCGGCAGCGCAGCCTGCGTCGGGCGCTCGCGTGTGCGCTGCTGCTGATCCTCCTGCCCGTGATGAGCCTCGGCGACGTGGGTGTGGTCAACTGCAAGTCCCTCAACCTGCGCTCGCAGGCCAGCAAGAAGAGCAAGGCCCTGCAGACCCTCGACCTGGGCACCGCGCTGAACATCGTCGGCTCCGAGGGCGGCTGGTACAAGGTGGTCTACGGCGAGTTCACCGGCTATGTGATGAAGGAGTACGTCAACGTGGCGGCTTCCTCCTCCAGCTCCGGCGGCGCGGCGAAGGCTTCCGTGTCCAACGACTCCCTGGCCTCCATCGGCAAGCCGAAGGCCTGCAAGCCGGGCGACACGGGCTCCAACGTGAAGAAGCTCCAGCGCTGCCTCTCGGTGCTGGGTTACTACAAGGGCGAGATCGACGGCATCTACGGCGACGGCACCAGCAAGGCGGTCAAGAAGCTGCAAAAGGCCAAGAAGCTCCACCAGGACGGCGTGGCCGGCAAGAACACCATCGCTGCGATGTTCGGCGAAAAGGTGACGGAGACCCAGACCACCCTCACCACCGAGCGACTGAACTGGTTCAAGGGCGGCCAGAATGTGATCCCCAAGGGCGCGGTCTTCACCGTGAAGGACTGCAAGACCGGCAAGACCTTCCAGTGCCGCCGCTGGAGCGGTTCCAACCACATGGACAGCGAGCCGCTGACCGCCAGCGACGCCGCCATCATGCGCGAGATCTACCACGGCTACAGCTGGCACCGCCGCGCAGTGCTCGTGAAGTACAACGGTCACGTCTACGCCGCGTCGATGAACGGCATGCCCCACGGCACCCAGACCATCACGAACAACGGCTTCGAGGGCCACTTCTGCATCCACTTCTACAGAAGCAAGACCCATGGCACGAAAAAGGTGGACAGCAACCACCAGAGCTGCGTGTCCACGGCCATGAAATATACCTGGTAAACAACAGGGAATGCGGTCTCCGATGAGAGAACGCATTCCCTGTTTTCATGCGGTTTTTAGCCATTCGGTATAAACTGAGCTGCAAGGGATTTCGCCGCCTGCAGGCGGCGGCCAGAGGCTTTCCGATCGCCTCTGGACTCTTCGGGGCAGCTATGTTAAAGGGTGGCCTCCGCTGCCTTGGCTTCCTCCCCTTCCTCCTTCACCACCGCGATGATGCCGTCCTTCACGGTCAGGCGCATGCGGTCGCCGAGGTTCACGCGGCCGGCGATGACCTCCTCGGAGAGGGTGTCCTCCACCGTGGACTGGATCAGGCGGCGTAGGGGACGCGCGCCGTAGGCCGGGTCGTAGCCGTCCTCGGCCAGCTTCTCCACCGCCGCGTCGTCCCAGGTGAGGGACGCGCCGCGCTCCGCCAGCAGGTCGGAGACCTGGCCCAGCATCAGCCGGGTGATGGCGTGGATGTTCTCGCGGGTCAGGGTGTGGAACACAATGATCTCGTCCAGGCGGTTGATGAACTCGGGGCGGAAGAGCTCCTTCACGTCCTTCATCACGGTGTCCTTCATCAGCTCGTAGTTGCGGGCGTCGCGGGGCGAGGTCGAGCCGAAGCCCATGGACTTCGCGCGGTCCAGCTGGTGCGCGCCGGCGTTGGAGGTCATCACGATGATGGTGTTCTTGAAGGACACCACGCGGCCCGTGTTGTCCGTCAGCCGGCCGTCCTCGAGGATCTGCAGCAGGATGTTGAACACGTCCGGATGGGCCTTCTCCACCTCGTCCAGCAGCACCACGCTGTAGGGCTTGCGGCGCACGGCCTCGGTCAGCTGGCCGCCCTCCTCGTAGCCGACGTAGCCCGGGGCCGCGCCGACCAGGCGGGAGGTCGTGAACTTCTCCATGTATTCGGACATGTCGATGCGGATCACCGCGTTCTCATCGCCGAACATCGCCTCGCCCAGGGCGCGGCACAGCTCGGTCTTGCCCACGCCGGTGGGGCCCAGGAAGAGGAAGGAGCCGACCGGGCGCTTGGGATCCTTCAGGCCGGCCCTGGCGCGGCGGATGGCGCGGGCCACGGCGCTGACGGCCTCGTCCTGGCCGATGACCCGCTGGTGCAGGGTCTCCTCCAGGCGCAGCAGGCGCTCGGCCTCGGTCTCGGTCATGCGGCTGACGGGGATGCCCGTCCAGGACGCGACGATCTGCGCCACATCCTCCTCGGTCACCACATCGCGGGCCTTCTTCTGGCTGCTGCTCCACTCGGAGCGCCGGGCGTCGATCTCCTGGCGCAGGCAGCGCTCCTGGTCGCGCAGGGCGGCGGCCTTCTCAAAGTCCTGGTGGTTGATGGCTTCCTTCTTCTCGATCAGCACGGCCTCCAGCTGCCTCTCCTGCTCCTTCACGTCCGGCGGGGCGGTGAAGGACTGGATGCGCACCCGGGAGGCGGCCTCGTCCATCAGGTCGATGGCCTTGTCCGGCAGGAAGCGATCGGAGATGTAGCGGTCGGAGAGGTGCACCGCGGCGCGGATGGCCTCGTCGGTGATGTGCACCTTGTGGTGGGCTTCGTAGCGGTCGCGCAGGCCGAAGAGGATGGCCACCGCCTCCTCTGCCGTCGGCTCGCCCACCATCACGGGCTGGAAGCGGCGCTCCAGGGCCGCGTCCTTCTCGATGTGCTTGCGGTATTCGTCCAGGGTCGTCGCGCCGACGCACTGAATCTCGCCGCGCGCCAGGGCCGGCTTGAGGATGTTGGCCGCGTCCAGGCTGCCCTCCGCCGCGCCCGCGCCGACGATGGTGTGCATCTCGTCGATGAAGAGGATCACGTTGCCGGCCTTGCGGATCTCGTCGAGGGTGTTTTTCAGGCGTTCCTCAAACTCGCCGCGGTACTTGCTGCCGGCCACCATGCTGCCGATGTCCAGGGACACCACGCGGCGGCCCACCAGCATCTCCGGGATGGCCCCCTGCACGATGCGCTGCGCCAGGCCCTCGGCCACGGCGCTCTTGCCCACGCCCGGCTCGCCGATGAGCACCGGGTTGTTCTTCGTGCGGCGGATCAGGATCTGGATGATGCGCTGGATCTCCGTGTCGCGGCCGATGACCGGGTCCAGCTCGCCGTTCTCGGCGGCGGCAGTCAGGTCGCGGCCGAACTTCGCCAGGGCGCTGCCCTTGCTGTCGCCGCGCTCGCCGCCCTGGGCCGGCGCGTTGTCCTGCTCGGGGCCGTTGTTCTCCCGCATCTGGCTGTACAGCTCCTCGCGGGCGCGGTCGAAGCGCACGCCGAAGCGGTGCAGCAGGTCGGCTGCCACGCCCTCGTCCTCGCCCAGCAGCGCCAGCCAGAAGTGCTCCACGCTGACATAGCTGTGGCCGAGGCGGCGGGATTCCATGATAGCCAGTTCCATGAGCTTCTTGGTGCGGGGGCTGAGCTCGATGCGCCCCGTGCGTGTGCCGGGCGTCGCGTCGCCCCGGTGCTCGGTCAGCGCCTCGCGCACGGCGACGGCGGAGACCTTCTGCTCCAGTTCAGGCGGCAGGCTGTCGCTCTCGGTCAGCAGGCCGAAGAGCACGTGCTCGGTGCCCACATAGCTGTGGCCCAGCTCGATGGCCAGGCGCTGGGCGTCGTTGATGGCGCGCTGGGCGCGCTCGGTAAAGCGTCCGAAAAATGGCATAGTTCCTCCAAAACAGGTATAAGTGAATTCTTCGTGATAGATTGTATGACAGATTGTCATCCCCTGCAAGGTTTCGCCGCCTGCGGGCGGCGACCAAAGGGCTTTGCGATCCTGTCGCTGCCGCTTTCGCCTCACTGAAAACTCCACACTGTGGAGTTTTCCGGGCGTTTGGCGCCCGTTTGGAAACCTTCGCCTTCATCCCGTTATCAATCCTATGGCTGTTGATGAAGAAAGTTATCCCTTCATTCCATCCCTGACAATCTCCCGCACCCTGGTGGCCCGGGCCTCCTGGAGCTGGCGCTCGTCCAGGTCCTTCTCCATCCAGGCGCACAGGTGGGCGCTCTGGGCCTGCTCCAGCATGTTGTCCAGAATCTCCAGCGGGAAGGGCACCAGGCCCATGGCCGCGCCCAGGCGGGCGTCCGACCAGAGCTTGTAGAACTCCATGGGCGCCAGCAGGCGGGCGTTGCGCAGCACAGCCCAGGCCCGGAAGACGCTGTCCTCCAGCAGGACGCGGTCATCCGCGAAGGCCTTGCGGCGCAGGGTCTGCTCCATGTCCGTCAGCTGGGTGCCCACGGCGGAGACCGTGGCGATCAGCTCCTGCTCGGTGCGGCCCAGGGTCACCTGGTTGCTCACCTGGTAGAGGTTGCCCAGGGCTTCGCTGCCCTCGCCGTAGACGCCGCGGATGGTCAGGCCCACCTTCGCCACGATCTGACCCACGTTGCCCATCTGCTTGAAGCGGGTAAGCATCGGCAGGTGCAGCACCAGCGAGGCCCGCATGCCCGTGCCCGTGTTGGTCGGGCAGGAGGTCAGGTAGCCCAGCTGCTTGTCGAAGGCGAACACCGCGTTGCGGCTGAGGGCGTCGTCCACGCGGAAGCACTTCTCCGCCGCGTCATTCAGCTCCATGCCCGTGTCGATGGCCTGGATGCGCAGGTGATCCTCCTCGTTGATCATCACCGACACCGCGTCCGCCTCGTCCAGCAGCACGGCGGCGGTCTCGGGGTTCTTGAGCAGATCGGCGCTGATCAGGTGGCTCTCCTGCAGGGACTGGCGCTGCCGCTCGCTGGCGTCCCGCAGCTGGATGAAGGTGAAGTCGCCGTCCGCGCCGGAGAGGGCCAGGGCGGTGCGGGTGCGCTCCACGCAGGCCTCGGCGATGTCGGGCTTCTCCGCCGCGTCAAAGGGGAAATCCTCGTAGTTCCGCGCCAGGCGGACGCGGGAGGACACGACCACAGGTTCACTCATGGCTGGCACCTCCCTGGCAGGCCGCGCTGATGGCGCGCAGCTGGTCGCGCAGCACGGCGGCGGTCTCGAAATCCTCCAGCGCGATGGCCTGTTCCATCTGCCGGGTGATGGCCTCGCGCCGCGTGCGGGTGCGCTGGGCGTCCTCCGTGGTCAGCGGCTGACGGCCCGCATGCTGCACCCGGCCGTGGATCTGCTGCAGCATCGGCTGCAGCTGCTCGCGGAAGGCGTCGTAGCAACCCGGGCAGCCCAGGCGTCCGCTCTTCTGGAAGGCGCTGAGGGATGTGCCGCAGCGCGCGCAGATCACGTCGTTTTCCGGGCTGACAGTCTCCTCCTGATCCGTGGGCGCGGTGATGGCGCTGAGGATGGAGTTGAGCAGGCTGCGGATGTTGCCGCCGGTCAGGTTCATGTGCATCCGGCTGGCGCAGCCCTCGCACAGGTGGCGGATGGTCACCTGGTCGCCCACCATCACGGAGATGGCGTAGTGGGCCTCGTTGGTTTTGCATTCCTCACAAAGCATAAGTTTCTCCTTTAGTCTTATCGCGTTTGGGGCCGAAGGTCCAGGGCGATCGGAAAGCCCTGGTCGCCGTCCGCAGACGGAATCTCCAGGTTCCGCGCCTGCGGGCGCGGGTCAGGGGCTTTGCGATCGCCCCTGACAACCCTTCGCTCTCCGCACTGCAGCAGTCGCGTTTCATTGCAGGACGGATATTACTTTCCTTCTGCCTCCTTGGCCGCAGGACAAGCGCTCCTGTCCTGCCTCGCCAGAGCGGTGAGCATCGACTTGAGCACCTTCGCGCGCAGGGCGTTCTTCATCGTGTCCGGCATGGGTACGGAGAGGGCCGTGTCGTTCACGGCAGCGCACATGATGCCCGCCTCCTCCTTGGTCACCAGCTTCTCCTGCTGCAGGGCGGCGATCATCCGGTTGCACTCCGCCTGGGTCAGCGTGTCGCCGATCCGCTCCTGGATGAGGTAGAGCAGCTTCTGCGGGCCGGAGTGCACCACCCGCACGATGCGGATGTACCCGCCGCCGCCTCTGCGGCTCTCGATGACATAACCGTCGTCCAGGGTGAAGCGCGTGGCGAGCACATAATTGATCTGGCTCGGCGCACAGCCGAAGTATTCCGCCAGCTCGTTGCGCTTCAGCTCCACCTCCGGCTCCTCCTGGGTGAGCAGGGTCTTGATAAAGCTCTCGATTGAATCGCTCAATCGCATTGTTGATCCCTCGTTTCCGGTCACTGACTATCTTTGACCAATTAGATTATAGCATGAGTTGGAATGGAATGCAACAAGGGGTTTCGTTTTTCTTGACAATCCCCTCCCCGCGGGCTACAATGAAGCCCATACGAGCATGAAGGGAGCGAGGATGATGGAAACCGGCATGAACCGGGTACAGGCCCTGACCGCGCTGAGGCGCTACAACAGCGAACCCTTCCACCTGCAGCACGCCCTCACCGTGGAGGCCGTGATGGACTGGTTCGCCCGCAAGGACGGCTTTGAGGCGGACGCGCCCTTCTGGGCGATGGCGGGTCTGCTGCACGACATCGACTTTGAGCAGTGGCCCGAGGAGCACTGCAAGCGCTGCGTGTCCCTGCTGGAAGAGGCCGGAGCGACCCCTGAGCTGATCCACGCGGTGTGCAGCCACGGCTACGGCGAGTGCTCCGACGTGGAGCCTAAATCGTACATGGAGAAGGTGCTCTTCGCGGCGGACGAGCTGACCGGGCTCATCGGCGCGGCGGCGAAGATGCGGCCCTCCAAGAGCTGCCAGGACATGGAGCTGTCCTCGCTGAAGAAGAAGTTCAAGGACAAAAAGTTTGCCGCCGGCTGCTCGCGGGACATCATCCGCGAGGGCGCGGAGCGGCTCGGCTGGGAGCTGGACACCCTGCTCAGCCGCACCCTGGAGGCCATGGCCGCCACGGAGAACCTCGTGCGGGACGAGATGGCGGTGCTGGGCGTGTGAGACGGCTGCCGCCGCGAAGGAATCACCCTGAAAGGAGGAAGCGCCCATGAGATACCTACGCAGGCTGATCTGGTTCATCGCCTCGCGGCTGTTCCTGGCGGTGCTCATCCTCGGGCTGATGGTCATCGCCTTCTACTACGCGATGAACCTGACCAACGTGCAGATCGTCCTCAAGGACGGCATGGCCCGCCGCGCGCAGGTCGTGATGCAGATCGAGGACAATGTCTCCGAGCTGAACAAGTATTTCCAGACCACCTTCCTGGAGAGGGACGCCGCCCTGGCCACGGTGACCCAGGGCACGTCGCCCTACCGGGATTACAACATCCGCGGCATCGACCACCGGCTGGACATGGGCTTCACCTGGATCTGGCCCTGGGATCAGACCGCGCGGGTGGAGATCACCGAGCGGATCCCGAGGATTGACGGGCGCATCAAGGGCACCAAGGCGGAGGAGGCCGTCGCCCAGCGGGGCGAGAGCGCGCTGTATCCCCCGGCGTGGCAGAGCGCGAGGTACCGCGCGGCCTTGGTGAAGGAGAAGGGGCAGTGGAAGATTCGCTCGCTGCAGCTGATTGAGAATCTCACGCAATAGCAGGGGTTCCGCGCCTGCGGGCGCGGGCAGGGGGCTTTGCGATCGGTCCGGGGCTGCCGCCCGTTCTCCGCTGAAAACTCCATAACATGGAGTTTTCCGGGCG
>CADASK010000050.1 GCA_902790495.1 uncultured Eubacteriales bacterium | reverse complement strand
CCGTGAGTTCAACGACAAGAAACAGCTGATCTACGAAGCTTGGTTTGACGTGAACGGTCAGCCTACAACGACAGGCAACAATAACGTGGCTTACCGTCGTGGTTACGACGAGAATGGCAACGTCAATTACGAGCAGTATTTGGACGAGAATGATCAGCCGGTTGCGTTGAAAAATGGCATGGCTGAGGTTCACAAGGAATTCAACGACAAGAAGCAGTGCATCTATGAGGCTTGGTTCGATGTGGAGGGCAAACCCACGACCACGGGCAACACGAACGTGGCAATTCGTCGTGGATATGACGAGAACGGCAACGTGAACCTGATGCAGTACCTGGACGCCGAAGGTAACTTGATTGCCCAGAAGAATGGTGCAGCGGAAAGCCGCCGTGTGTACAATGACAAGAAGCAGCTGATCTACGAAGCCTGGTTTGACGTTGAGGGCAAACCCACAACAACGGGTAATAATCATGTGGCTTACCGTCGTGGTTACGACGAGAATGGCAACGTGAATTACGAGCAGTATCTGGACGCGAATGATCAGCCCATTGCACTGAAGAATGGCATGGCGGAAGTTCATAAGCAGTTCAATGATAAGAAGCAATGCATCTACGAAGCCTGGTTTGATGTGAACGGCAAGCCGACCACCACGGGCAACACCTACTGCGCCATCCTGCGCGGGTATGACGCCAAGGGCAATGTCGCCATCGAGAAGTATCTGAATGAGAAGAATGAGCTGATTCCCGCAAAGAACGGCGCTGCGGAGACGCACAAGACCTATAATGACAAGAAGCAGGTCGAGCTCGAAGAGTGGTTCGACGTCCAGGGAAAACCGACGACCACGGGCAACACCTATTCCGCCATCTGGCGCGGCTATGATGCGAAGGGCAACGTCAACTACGAGCAGTATCTGGACGCACAGGGCGTGCCGATCGCGAACAAGGGTGGCTACGCGGCTGTGCGGAAGGAGTTCGACGGCAGCAAGCGCGTGATCCGCGAAGCGTGGTTTGACACGGCGGGAAAGCCCTGTACCAGCGGCAACGCCTATACGGCTGTCACCAGGGAATACAACGACAAGGGCAAGGTCAGCCGCGAGATGTACCTGGACGGCGAGGACAAGCCGACACAGGCGAACAACGGCACCTACGGACAGACCCAGGACTACAACGACCAGGGCAAGGTCAGCGCAGTCAGATATCTCGACGCTGACGCCAAGCCCATGGCCTGCAGTGCCGGCTATGTGGAGGTCCGCTATGCGTACAACGAGCAGGGCAAGCAGACCCGCGAGAGCTATTTCGACGCGGATGGTCAGCCCTGCGCGAACATTGACGGCGCCGCGTCTGTGGAAACCATCTATGGGGAAGACGGCAAGGTGAGTAAAAAAGTATCCTATAATCTGGAAGGCGAGGCCATCGAAAAGTAAGACCGAAGCAATGCGGGGACTGTCGCAGAAAGTCGCGGCAGTCTCCGCATTGCTTTGATCATATGCATGAAAGGAAGTGTAAACAGCCATGCAGAGAGGCATGGGCGGCCCGATGCGGCGCGGTTATCTCACGGAGGAGGAAAAGCAAAACAAGCCCCGGGTGACCGGAGCGATGATCAAACGAATTCTCTCTTATCTGAAACCCTATCCCAAGCAGATGCTGCTGGTGCTGCTCTGCCTGGCGGTGTCCTCCGTCATAGGCCTGTTTCCGTCGATTATCACGGGCCGGATCATCGACGAAGGCCTGATCGGGAGAAGCATGAGCGCGCTGGTGAAGTACATCCTGCTCTCCCTGGCGCTGACGCTGGGCGTGCGATTGATCAGCGTGGCGGAGACCTACCTGAATTCCTGGATGGCCCAGCACATCTCCCGGGACATGCGCAACCAGATGTACCACCATCTGCAGAAGATGAGCCAGCGCTTCTTCACCAGCGCCAACCAGGGCGACATCATCACCCGCATGACCAGCGACATCTCCGGGGTGGAGAGCGTTATCAGCTCGACCTTCACCTCGATCCTCTCCAACGTCATCACGCTGGTGGCGGCGGTGGTGATGATGCTGCAGAAGAACTGGCTGCTCGCCCTCATCGGCATGGTCATCGTGCCGCTCTTCACCCTGCCGACGCGCTGGGCCGGCAAGGCGCGGTGGAACCTTGCGCGGGAGGCCCAGGAGTGCAACGACGAGATCAACGGCATACTGAACGAGACCCTCTCCGTCAGCGGGCAGCTGCTGGTCAAGCTCTTCGGCCGTGAGAGCTGGGAATACGCGCGGTACAGCAAGGCCAACAGCCACATGATGAAGCTGAACATCCGCGAAAAGATGGCGGGCCAGTGGTTCTTCATGGTGCTGACCACCATCACCAGCGTGGGGCCGATGCTGCTCTACCTGGTGGGCGGCATTCTGATGATGCGCTACGACACCAATCTGACCGTCGGCGATATCACCGTGCTGGTGGCGCTCCTCTCGCGCATGTATGGCCCGGTCAATTCGCTGATGAGCATCCAGGTGGACTGGATCCGCTCCATGGCCATGTTTTCCCGCATTTTCGAGTATTTCGATATGCCGGTGGAGATCCAGAACCCGGAGACGCCCGCCCTGCCCAGGCTGAAGGGCGGCCAGGTTTCCTTCCGCCACGTGTCCTTCTCCTACAGCCCGGAGCGGGAGATCCTACATGACATCCACTTTGATCTGCAGGAGGGGAAGAGTATCGCGATCGTCGGTCCCTCCGGCTCCGGCAAGAGCACCATTGTCAACCTGATCCCGCGCCTGTGGGATGTGACGGACGGCTCGGTGACCTTTGACGGAACGGACGTGCGCGAACTGGATCTGCAGTGGCTTCGCGCCCAGATCGGCGTGGTGACGCAGGAAACCTATCTCTTCAACGGCACCGTGCGGGAAAACCTGCGCTACGCCCGCGAGGACGCCACGGAAGAGGAGATGATCGACGCCTGCAGGCGCGCCAATATCTGGGACTTCCTCTCCGCACAGCCGGACGGACTGGACACCATGGTGGGCAACCGCGGCCTGAAGCTTTCCGGGGGCGAAAAGCAGCGCATCTCCATCGCCCGTGTGCTGCTGAAGGATCCTTCGCTGCTGATCTTTGACGAGGCGACCTCGGCCCTAGATTCGATCTCCGAGAGCGCGATCCAGAAGGCGATTGATCCGCTGATCGCGTCCCGCACGAGCATCCTGATCGCCCACAGGCTGTCGACGATCCTGGCGGCAGATGAGATCCTCGTGGTGAAGGACGGCCATATCGTGGAGCGCGGTCAGCACAAGGATCTGGTCAAGGCCGGAGGCGTCTATACCGAGCTGTACGAAACCCAGTTCAAGCATAGTGCGCTTGAGGAAGTCTAAGAAACGATTGGCAAATCAAACACGCGGTGGGCTTTCGCGACAATTGCCCACCGCGTGTTTTTCTATGATCTAAATCAGACTTCGGTTTGCTTTTCGACGGCAATCTGGTGATCGGCCTTGATCTGGGCGAGGGTCTCGGGCTCCAGAATCAGATCCAACGCAGTCAGGGCCAGGGACTTTGCGGCCAAAGGCACAAACTTCAGACCAAAGTCTGAACAGGCAGCCGCCTTGAATTCCTCACTGTGCCCGGCGAGCTTCATCGGGGAGATGGACAGGTTGGGCTGAATCGTCGGCACGACCTGACTGATGTTGCCCACATCCGAGGAGCCCTTCGGGCCGGGCTTCGGCGCCTCGACCGTCTCGCCGAGGACGGCCATCTCGCGGGCAAACAGCGCGTCGAAGGAGGGCGTGAGGACCATGTTTTCCACACGGTTCTGGTAGGGCTGCATACGGCCCTTCGCGCCTGTCATCAGCGCGGCTCCGGCGACGATGTTCTCCACCTTCCGGTAGACCTCCTCCAGTCGAGGCGCTGTGGCGGCGCGGATATAGAATTTCGCCTTCGCGTAATCCGGAACGGTGTTCGGCGCGTCGCCGCCGTTGACGATGATACCGTGAATCCGTACATCGCTGGTCAGGTGCTGGCGCAGGGCATTGATCCCGTTGTAGGTGAGGATCAGTCCGTCCAGGGCGTTGATACCCTTCTCGGGCGCGCCGGAGGCGTGGGCCGCCTTGCCCCAGAACTCGATGTCCACGGGAGCGCAGGCGATGCACACGTCCGACAGGGTGTGCGGGCCGCTGCCGGGATGGGCGCAGAGGGCGGCGTCCACATCGGTGAGAAAGCCCTCGCGCACAAAGGAACCCTTGGAGCTGCCATTGACGCCGCCCTCCTCGCCGGGCGTGCCGTACACGCGCACCTCGCCGCCGACCTCATCGATGATCTGCCGCAGACTGGCCGCCGCCAGGCAGGAACCCGCGCCGAACAGGTTGTGGCCGCAGCCGTGACCCAGGCCCACGAGGGCGTCGTATTCGGCGAGGAAAACGAGGACAGGCCCCGGCTTGGCGGAGCGATAGGAGGCTGTGAAAGCGGTGCGGTGCCCCGCGACGTCCACCTTGACTTCAAAGCCCTCCCGCTTCATCTGCTCGGAAAGGGTTTCGCAGGCATAGAACTCCTCATTGCAGACTTCGGGGCGCGCGTGAATGGCCCGCGCGATCTCCTTATAGATCGGAGTCTGCTTTTCAGCGTAGGCGATAATCGTCTCGCGATATCCCATGTCGAAGCTCCTCTCGGATTAAACTTTCAGATATAACTAAAACACAGCAAGATGGGCGAAGGTTTGCAAAGGGCGATCGCAAAGCCCTTTGCCCGCGCCCGCAGGCGCGGAACCTTTGCCAGCATGAATACTCATAGAAACACTTATTTACTCTCCTTGCTCAGCAGATGATGATTTGTCGTCCGCCGCGCCAGGCCGTTGCCGATCAGCTGCAGCAGGCTGACAAAGACCAGCAGGATGATGACGCAGACATTGACAATGTCCTGGTGATTCTGGTTCTGCCCGTAATTGATGGCAAAGGAGCCGATGCCGCCCGCACCCACCGCGCCGGCCATGGTGGTCAGACCGATCAGGGAGATCAGCGTGATGGTGGTCACGCGGATGAGATCCGGCACCGCCTCATGCAGGTAGACGCGGAAGATCAGCCCAAAGATGCCGCTGCCCATAGCCCGCGCCGCCTCGATCTTGCCGGGCTCGACGCTGGCGAGGGCGGCCTCCACCTGGCGGGTGTAGAAGGGTACGCAGCCGAACACGAGGGGCACCAGCGCGCCCTTGACGCCGATGGCGGTACCGGTCAGCCAGCGCGTGAAGGGGATCAGGAAGATCAGCAGGATGACAAAGGGGATGGCGCGGAACACATTGACCACTAAATCCACCAGACGGTAGACGATGGCGTTCGGGCGGATGCCGTCCTTGCGGGTTACGGTGAGCAGGATGCCCAGCAGCAGGCCGATGGCGAAGGCGATCAGCCCGCTCCACAGCATCATCTGAAAGGTCTGCTGCAGCGAGGTCAAGAAACGGGATTTATAGGCCACCACGTTGGGCATCACAGTTTTCAGCCATTCATCCACGGCGGAGCACCTCCACTTCCACTTTGCTGTTTTCCAGGTAGGACACGGCGCCCTGAATCTGCGCCGGGTCGCCGGTGAAGATGGCGATCAGGCCGCCCAGGGCCACGCCGCGAAGCTCCTCCACGCTGGCCAGGACTATGTTCACAGCGATGCCGAATTTCTGGGAGATGGCGGAGATGGCCGCCTCGCCGACGCTCTCCCTGGTGAAGGTGAGCTTCACCAGCAGGTCGCCCGGGCGCGTGCGCACCATGGGAGAATCCTCGTCCATCAGCTTCTGGATGCGGCTGAGGGCCGAGGCCGAGGCGACAAAGCGCTTGGTGATCTCCTCGCGAGGCCGGGCGAACACGTCGTAAACCTCGCCCTCCTCGACCACACGGCCGTTTTCCATCACGGCCACGCGCTCCGCGATGGTTTTGATCACGGCCATCTCGTGGGTGATCAGCACGATGGTGAGGCCCAGCTGCTCGTTCAAGTTGCGCAGCAGGTTGAGGATGGACTCGGTGGCGTCCGGGTCGAGGGCGCTGGTGGCCTCGTCGCTGAGCAGGATCTGCGGACGGCTGGCGAGGGCGCGGGCGATGGCGACGCGCTGCTTCTGGCCGCCGGAGAGCTGCGCGGGGTAAGCGCCGCGCTTGTCCTGCAGGTTGACCAGCGCCAGCAGCTCATCCACGCGATCGCTGATCTCCTTGCGGCTCATGCCCGTGTAGCGCAGGGGATAGGCGATGTTCTCAAACACGGTGGAACGGTCCAGCAGGTTGAAGTGCTGGAAGATCATGCCGATGGAGCGGCGCAGCCGGGACTGCTCGCGCTCGGTGAGGGGCGCGCCGGTCTCCGCGTGGCAGGCCCTGCCGTTCTTCATGCTCAGGCGCTGCTCACCGATGCGGATCTCTCCGCTGTCCGGCACCTCCAGCAGGTTGAGGCAGCGCACGAGCGTACTCTTGCCGGCGCCGGAGTTGCCGATGATGCCGTAGATCTGGCCCTTCGCAATGTGCAGGCTGACGTCCTGCACGGCCTCCACCCGGTTGCCCTTTTCGCTGAAGGTCTTGTGGATATGGCTGATTTCAATCATAGACGGTGTCTCCTGATGATGTGTGGTGGTTACGCATACTATTTAGGATGCGTGCTGCCCTTCACAGGGAAAGCCGGCATGAGTGTGTTCATGCCGGCCGTGGGTCGTGCGCTTCCGTCCTCGGCTCAGTTGAGCAGACCCGCCGCCTCCTTGATGGCGTCGATGGAGTCATACTTCTTGGAGTAGAGGGTCAGCGGGGCGATCAGCGTGTCGCCAATGACCGCGATATCGTACCCGTTGACAGAGGCGTCATTGTTCATGTAGGCCTTGTGCTGGAAGGCGTTCAGGTCGATGTCGCCGCTGTGCAGGGCCTGGTTGGGCAGGTTGTAGGCGTCGAATTCCACCAGCTCGATGTAGATGCCGGCGCCCTCGTCGTCCAGCACCTTCTGCACGGCCTTCCACTGGTCGTTGTTGGCGCCGCAGACGCCCACCTTCACGACCTGCTTGTCCGCCTTGTCGGATTCATAGGCCACGATCGCGGCGGCATCCTCGGCGGTCAGGGTGATGTTCGCGTCATAGGGGAAGGAGGGGAAGAAGGCCTCCTGGTAGTTGACCAGGATGAACTCCGCTACCAGCTGGGTCTGGTAGGCCGCAACGATCTTCTTGTAGGTCTCATTCTCCAGATCGGCGGTGCGGGCGGCGATGATGTTGACGTAGGGGTTGTCCCCGCCCTCGCTCTGCTTCTCGATGATCAGGCCGTCCCTGGAGGGGATCAGGCCGACCGGGATCGCGTAGGTGCCGTTGATGGTGGCTGCGCCGTAATCCTGCAGCGTGGAGGGCAGGGTGTTGGCGGCCGCGGGGGAGATTTCCACGTCGTAGATGTACTTGGTGACATCCTTGATCTCAGGGGTATAGCCGGCGGCGGGATCGACCTCGATGAGGCCGGCGGTCTCCAGCAGCTTGATGCCGCGGGAGAGGTTGGTGCCGTCGTCGGGGATCGCGATCAGCACGGTCTCAGCTAGGGCGGTGCAGGACAGGGTCAGGACCAGCAGGGCGGCGATAAGGGCGGTCAGCTTCTTCATGGCGGTTCTCCTTCTTTTTTCGCGCGGTGCGCGGAATGGGTTTACGCTTGGGATGGGCTGATCTTAACACAAGTTCATTTTCCTGTCCAATACACAATACAGATATGCGGATATAGGCTGAGCCTATAACAGCGGGATCAAGAAAAGCTCCCGGAGCGAGCCGGGAGCCGTGAATCGCAGGGAAATCAGATCTTCTTCTGGGGGAAGTTGAAGTAGCGCTTCGCGTTGCCGTAGCTGATATCGGCCACGATCTCCTTCAGGTTGTCCATATCCTCCGGGAAGAAGCCGTTCTCCACCCACTCGCCGAAGAGGCGGCAGAGGATGCGGCGGAAATACTCGTGGCGGGGATAGCTCAGGAAGGAACGGCTGTCGGTCAGCATGCCCACGAAGCCCGCCAGATAGCCCAGGCTCGCCAGCGATTTGAGCTGCTCAGTCATGCCGTCGAAGTGATCGTTGAACCACCAGGCGGAGCCGTGCTGGATGTAGCTGACGGCCTCGTCGGACTGGAAGCAGCCCAGGATGGTGTCGATGGCCGCGTTGTCGTTGGTGTTCAGGCTGTAGAGTATGGTCCTCGGCAGCTGGTTGCGCTCCTTCAGGTAGCCCAGGAATGCCGCGGTCTCGCCGGAGGGCGCATAGTTGTCCACGCAGTCAAAGCCGGTATCCGGGCCCATCTTGCGGAACATGGGCGGGTTGTTGTCGCGGCGGCAGCCGTAGTGCAGCTGCATGGCCCAGTTGCGCTCGCGGTACTCACCGGCCAGGAAGGTCATGTAGGCGAACTTGAAGGTCAGCTCCTCCGCGTGGGTGGGCAGCTTGCCGCCCAGACGGGCCGCGAAGATGGCCTCCACCTCACTGTCGGGAGCGGGCGCGTACATCACATAGTTCAGGGCATGGTCGCTCAGGGAGCAGCCGTGGGCGGCGAAGAAGTCCAGGCGCTTGTGCAGGGCGGCCTTCAGGTCGGCGAAGGACTTGATAGGCATCTCCGCGGCCTTCTCCAGCTGGGCGATGTAGTCCAGGTAGGTGTCCTTCTCCAGGTTCATGGCCTTGTCGGGACGCCAGGCGGGCAGCACGGTCACGGGGAAGGTCTTGTCAGCGGCCAGCTTCTCGTGCCACACCAGGCTGTCCACGGGATCGTCGGTGGTGCAGATGGTCTCGACGTTGCTCATCATGATCAGGCCGCGGCTGGTGTAGCCCTCGCTCTGCAGCTTGGCGTTGGCGATGTCCCAGACCTCGCGGGCGGTGCTCTTGTTCAGCACGCCGTCGTAGCCGAAGAAGCGGCGCAGCTCCAGGTGGCTCCAGTGATGCAGGGGATTGCCGATGGCCTTGCCGATGACCTCGGCGTACTTCTCGAACTTCTCATAGTCGCTCGCGTCGCCGGTGATGTACTTCTCCGGCACACCCGCGGAGCGCATCAGACGCCACTTGTAGTGGTCGCCGCCCAGCCAGACCTGGGTGATGTTGTCGTAGCGGATGTCCTCGTAGATCTCGCGGGGGCTGAGATGGCAGTGGTAGTCGATGATCGGGCTCTTCTCGGCGACCTCGTGGAAGAGGACGCGGGCGGTCTCGGTGTTCAGTAGGAAATCCTTATCCATAAAGGCTTTCATGGGTATCTTCCTCCCTTGCGTCATTGGAGCATCTGCCGCTGGTGCGGCGTGGCGTCGGCTTCTATTGTACCACCATTTGATTAGGATGCAAGCACTTTTTGAAGGGCCGCGCGCACGGCGCCCTTGCCCTCCAGCATCATGCGAAGATCGTCCTTCACCTTCCCGGCGAGGCCGGCCTGCACCAGGTCCGTGCCGAAGAGCCTGGCGTCGCGCAGCAGGGTGTCGACGCGATCATCGACTGTCTCGGGTTGGCCCAGGGAGACGCCGCTGAGTGCTTCGCGCAGGTCGTTCAGCAGGGGATCCGGGCTCGGCTCGAAGGCGCTGCCCGCGTCGTCGATTCCCAGCAGGTACCGCAGCCAGCCGGCGAGAGCCAGGGGAATCGCCGTGAGGCTGGACGGATCGCGCTGCGGGTCGCTGAGGTAGCTCTTGACGGTTTCGCCGAAGCGGATCGGGATCTTCTGGCTCGTGTCGCAGGCGATCCGCTGGGGCGTATCGGGCATGAAGGGATTGGGCAGGCGCACCTCCACCACCGTGTCGATGAAGGCCCTGGGATTCAGCACGCCGGGATCCGTTACCACGGGCAGGCCCTCGTCGTAGCCGATGCGGCGGATCAGGCGCACCAGGTCAGCGTCCTTCATCTCGTCGGCGATGCGCGTGTAGCCCAGCAGGCAGCCGAAGACGGCCAGGGCTGTGTGCAGGGGATTCAGGCAGGTGGTGACCTTCATGCGCTCCACCTGGTCGACCGTGGCGCGGCTGGTGAAGATGAAGCCGGCCTCCTCCAGCGGCGGGCGGCCGTTGGGGAAGGTGTCCTCGATCACCAGATACTCGCTCTCCTCTGCGTTCACAAAGGGCGCGATGAAGGTGTGGCGCGACGTGACGACGGGGTCAAGGCCCTGCAGGCCGTCCTCGCGGAGCATGGCTTCCACCGCGCTGTCCGGCCTCGGGGTGATCTTGTCGATCATCGTCCATGGGAAGGAGACCTTCGCGGGATCCTCCACATAGGCGAGGAAGCCGGCGTCGCCCCAGGCCTCGGCGAAGGCGTGAACCGCCCGGAACAGCTTATCGCCGTTGTGGGAGCAGTTGTCCATGCTGACCATGGCAATCGGCGCTGCGCCCGCCTGGTAGCGGCTGTAGAGCAGAGAGGCCACCTTGCCGATGTAGCTGACGGGTTTGGCGGGCCCTGCCGCCAGGTCGGCCGCCACGGCGGGCAGCGTCTCGCCCTTGCCGTCCGCCAGGCTGTAGCCCTTCTCCGTGACGGTGAAGGTGGCCATCTGCAGCGAAGGGTTGGCGAAAACCTGCCGAAGGTGCGCAAACTCCGTCTCGTTGCCGCTGTCCAGGATGCAGCTCTCGGCGATGGAACCGACGACGGTCTTTTCCACACTGCCGTCTGTTTTCAGCGTCACCAGCAGGGAGAGGTTGTCGCAGGGACGGTAGCCCTTTTCCACGATCTCGTAGTCATAGCCTTCCACGGCGATGATGCCCGTGTCCATCCGGCCCGCGTCGAGAAGGCGCTGCACGGCATGGCACGGGAAGGCGCGGAAGATGTTGCCGGCGCCGAAGTGCACCCAGCGCGGATGATCCGCGGTGGCGGCGGCCATCTCGGCGCGATCATAGCCGGGAAGCCGGTAGCCCTTCGCGAGCCAGGCGGCGCGGTCCCGGAGACCGGCATCGGTCAGAATCAGCACGGTTGGTGTCTCCCTTCTTATCCGGTAGTCAGCCCATGACCTCGGTCAGCTTCTTGCCGCCCAGCACGTGGAAGTGCAGGTGCTGCACGCTCTGGCAGGCGTCGGGGCCGCAGTTGGAGGCTACGCGGAAGCCGCCCTTCAGCCCTTCCTGCTCGGCGATGGCGCCGCAGGCCCGCAGGCAGGCGGCAAGCACGGTGTCGGAGACGCCGCCGATGTCCGCCAGGGAGGCGACGTGGGTCTTCGGCACCACCAGCACATGGGTCGGGGCCATCGGATTGATGTCGCGGAAGGCGTAGACGTTCTCGTCCTCGTAGACCTTCGCGGAGGGGATTTCACCGGCGATGATTTTGCAGAACAGGCAGTCCTTCATGGTTTTTCGTTCCTTTCTTGTTGAAGTATGCGGGAGGCATGCTCCCGGTTGATGAGCTGGAAAAGGGTTTGGGTCCTTTACCGCGCTGTGCGCATCGCGCCGAGCAGACGCTCCAGACTGGCCTTCGCCTGGGGCAGCGGCGGATCGCCGGCCAGGCGGCCCATGCGCGCGGAGCGCAGGAGGGAGTCGGCGTCGAGCACGCGGCTCTGCGGAACACCCAGGTTGTGGGCGAGGGCCTTGCGCTCCCAGGAGAGGGCCCACCGGCGCAGGGCAATGTCATCCATGTGGTACAGGTCGGGCACCGGCGCTATAGGCGATTTCCCGGCCAGCCAGCCGGAGGACGCTCTCCGTGCACAGGCCGAGCAGACACCGCAGGGGGCTTCCCGCCGCCCAAAGCAACCGGAGATCTCCGAGGCGATGCACCGGCCGCTCAGTAATGCCTCCAGCACCCGGCGTTCCTCATGCCAGTCCTTCCAGAGCCTGAGCCGCTCCTGATGATCCTTCTTGGCCTCAAAGCGCTGGCGGCTGAGCTGATGCCTGCGCCATTCCAGCTGAGGCGGGGACAGCAGCAGGACGCACTCGCTCCTCTGCCCGTCACGGCCCGCGCGTCCGGTCTGCTGCGCCAGGTCGAGCATGGAGCGGGGCAGGCTGTCATGCACGGTATACCGCACGTCGGGGATGTCCACACCCATTCCGAAGGCGGAGGTCACGGCGAGCACGTCGTACTCCCCGGCCTGAAAGGCCTCCTGGATGCGAAGACGTTCCTCGCGTTCCAGGCCTGCGTGGTAGTAGGCGGCGCGGATGGGCGCGCCGTCCTCGCCGGTGAGGGCAGCCAGCCGGGCCGCCAGCGTCTCGCACCGCTTGCGTGTGGCGCAGAAGACGAGCCCTTTGACCCCGGCGTGAGCGCGCACATAGTCCTGAATCCAGGCCGTGGTGTTCAGCGTCGTGCACAGGGTGTAGCGCAGATTGGGCCGCAGGATGGGGAGGGTGACCGTCTTCGGGTGCCTCATGCCGAGGCTCGCGGCAATCTGGGCCCGCATTCTGCCGTCGGCTGTGGCCGTCATGGCCAGCACCACGGGCCGCACGGGTAGCTTTTGCAGAAAGCCGCCGATCTCCGCGTAGGCCGGGCGGAAGCTGTCGCCCCACTGCGCGACACAGTGGGCCTCGTCCACCACGACAGCGGAGGGTGGACACACGAGCATGGCGCGCTGAAACGCCGGGCTCTGCAGCCGCTCGGGGGAGACGTAGATCAGCCGCGGCCAGCCCTGACGGATGCGCGCAAGGCTGTCCTGCTGGGCCGCGCTGTCCTGCAGGCTGTCCAGACAGAGGGCTGGGATTCCCAGCTGCTCCAGGTGTGACACCTGGTCACGCATCAGGGCGATCAGTGGGGAGACGACCAGCGTCGGGCCGGAGAGCATGAGGGCGGGCAATTGGTAGCAGAGCGATTTGCCCGCGCCGGTGGGAAACAGGGCGATGACGTCCCGGCCGCCCAGCGCCGCGCTGACGACCTCCTCCTGGCCCGGCCGAAACCCGGGCAGGTGAAAGACCGTGTGCAGGATCTCCCGGGCGCGCCTGCGCGTTGCAGAAGCGTGGAAAAGCCCCAGTGCGGGGGACAGTCCCATCAGAAATGCCTCCCGCCGCCGCCATGGCTCATGCCGCCGGAAGAGGTATGGACGCCGCTGCCGCCTCCGCCGCCACCGAAGCCGCCGCTGCGGCCGCCTCCGCCTCCGCCCGTGGGAATGCGGCTGGTATGGCGGGTGCGCTTCACGAGCTCCTTCTCGTCCTTCACGATGTTCTGGGTGCTCTTGCCCTTGTAGGCGTAGGTGCCCGCGGACTGATGATAGACGGAGCTGATGCCGCCATAGAAGAGAACAGCCACCGCAAGTCCGGCGACCAGGGCGACGACAAGCTCGGCCTGGGTCAGCTTGTTGTACAGGCCCGTCAGCCGCTGGCCGGTCACCTCGTCATAGCGGAAGGAACCCTCCTCAATGCCGTTGCGAAGGTAAGCGAGGAGCTGGCGCAGCTGCGCCGTCATGGCGGAACCGTAGCGGCCGGAGGACAGGTAGGTGGCGCCCTCGTCGAGGATGTTCTCGATGCGCCGGTCGCTCAGGTAGTCGATCATGACGCCGGCGGTGGAGATGTAGTTGTAGCGGTTCGTCATGTCGACGATGAACAGCACGCCCGCGCGGTCCTCGCCCAGGCCGTAGCCATGGTTTTCATAGTAAGCGTCCGCCCAGCGCACGGTGACGCTGTCGTCGCCGTAGCTCTGGGGCACGTCGTAGGTGGTCAGCACCACGGCGTCCATCTGGTACTGGTCCCGCACCTGATCTATCAGGAGCTGCAGCTGGGCTTCCTCCTCGATGGTGTAGAGGTTCGCGTCGTCGATGACGGAGGAAACCGCGGCCAGGGCGGAACAGCAGGCCAGCGTCAGAAGAAGTGCGAGGAGGAGAGCGCTCAGTCTCTTGCTTACCATAGCATCGCACCTCCCACGCAGAGCAGGGCAGCCACGATGCCGCCCAGGATGGCTGACACGGCCAGCAGCTTGCTCTGTTTGATCGGCAGACGGCCGAAGATCTTGCCGGTCTGACCGTTCATCATGAAATAGTAGGGCTTTTCGCGTTCGCTCTTGTAGGTCAGGATCCAGGCGGGCATCAGGGCGTAGTGCATATAAACCTGCCCGGGGGTGAAGTGTGCGGTGCCCTTCAGGGTGTTCAGCCCGCGCTTCTCCCGGATCATGTTCTCCGCGCGCGACCGGCAGTTCTCCAGCATGTCGCTGCGGGCGGCCTCCTGCTCCACATCCCGCATCTCCGCCATAAAGCCGCTCAGGTAGCCGGGGTTGTAGCCCTTCGCCTCGTTCATGCGGTAGGGCTGGATGCCGTCGGCCATGCGCTTGTCCACGCGCTGCAAGGCCTTGCGCACCAGGCCGGTGAAATGGTTCTCCGCCTCGCGGTGGACATTGTAGTAGGAGGTGATGGTCGTCATCCTGGAGCCGGAGACGCTGGTATCCACCTTGGTGCCTGTGCCGTCAAAGGTGGTCGTGCCCCGCACGGAGCCCAGCCAGTAGGGGTAATAGACGCCGCTGAACATGGTGAGCTGATCCTCGCTCAGGAAGCGGCGGTCGACAAAATGCTTGCTGCGGATCCACTTCTGGAAGGCCTGCTCGGCGCCCCGCTTGTCCAGGGCAAAGGGCACCACCTGATTCGGCTTGAATTCGCCGGAAAGCCTGTCCGTCAGGGTCACCGGGCTGTGGCAGAAATAACAGCGGGTGGCCGCTGTGGTGGGGCCGGTCACGACCTCTGCGCCGCAGTTCTGACAGTGGTACTCCATGTAGCCGTCACCCGGCACGGTGGCAGCGGCGGTCTCGTCCAGCGCAGCCTGCGGGGCCGGCTGGGCCGCGGTCTCCTTCTCCTGCTGGATGTCCGTGATGCGGAAGTCGCTGCCGCAGTATGGCTTGCGCAAGCGGAAACCTTGCCGGAAAGGACAGTCACTTGTTGATATGAAGATCCTGCACGTCCGTCTCCGCCACCAGAGCTGGCCGGGCCTCGTCGCCCTCTGGCGTGACCACATAATGGTCCAGGGTCAAACTGTGCACATGCCGGGCCCACAGGGCGTAGGCCGGCGCGTCGCCGAGGGCATCAATCATGTGCGCGTCGGGATACACACCCCGCAGCTCGCCGACGTCCTGCTCCCGCAGAACGGGCCTGGATGAGGCTTTCTGTCGGATGCGGATATCGTGGAGGCAGATGCTTTCGATGGCCTTCTCCGGGATGCCGATGAAGTAGGAGCCCCGCGGGCCGCAGTCCCTGCCGGTGACGCGCAGGATGGCGGCGTTCCGCAGGGTGCCGGCGGCGGGCTTCGGATCGCCGGGCTTGACCCGTCCGCGATCCTCCAGCCGTATGAAGAAGGGACTCCAGGCGCGCTCGATGGTCAGATCGGAGAGCAGGAAAACCTCCAGGCAGCCGCCGTCCACCATCTCCAGGGAAATGGCGCTGTCGCACCAGGGATGCTTCAGGCCGCTGGGGTCTTCGATCAGCCCGCCGATGCGGCAGGACCGCACCCACACGCGGCGGAAATCGCCCTGGGTATCCGTGCCCACCTTCACCGCGTTGCAGGCGCTGAAAAAGCTGCAGTTCTCCACCAGCACATCGCGCAGCTCCCGCTGGCCCGCACCCTTGAAGCACAGGGCGTCGTCGCCGGAGCGCACGTCGCAGTTCCGGATCAGCACGCGCCGGCAGCCGTCAATGTCCATGCCGTCGTTGTTGTAGTTGGCGTGGTTGCGCACGGTGACGCGCTCGATCAGCAGATCCTCGCAGTTGAGGTAGTTCTGCATCCAGCAGGGACTGTCGCGCAGGGTGAGGTCCTGCACGGTGACGCGCCTGCAGTCGATCACACGCAGCACAAAGGGACGGCCAGGCGTGCCTTGGGCGGTCTCGTCGCCCGGAAAATGATCAGGCGTGCCGCGGCCGTTGATCTCGCCGGGGCCGCGAAGGGCGATGTCCTCGCAGCCCTCGGCGAAGATCAGGGACTGATGCATGCCCATGCTGGTGTCCTGCACGGTCAGCCGCCCGTCCGAAAATGCCGGAAGCAGTTCGGGATTCCCTGCCCCTGTCAGATTCCATGCTC
>CADASK010000049.1 GCA_902790495.1 uncultured Eubacteriales bacterium | reverse complement strand
CCCTGAGCAACACGGTGCTGGGCGGCCTGGCCGTGGAGGACAATCTGCTGGAGGCCCTGAGAGGGGCGGAGTATGACAAGGGCTATTCCTACGAGCAGGTGGTGCGGGATTTCCGCGAGGGCAACCGGGGCGTGGTCTCCTTCACCTACGACGGCATCCGCGAAACCCTGGCCTACGTGCCGGTGGCGGGCGCGGGCTGGCAGCTGACCTACCTGATTCGCGAGAGCGTCATCAGCCAGCAGATCAGCGCCATCTCCGGCAGCATCATCAACAGCAGCATCATTCAGTCGCTGTTGACCGTGGCCGTGCTGCTGGCAGTGTTCGCCTTCATCGTGGCCCAGGAGCGCAAGAACGTGCAGCTGACCGTGGAGAAGGAGAAGGCGGACGCGGCCAACCGCGTCAAGCAGCAGGAGATGCAGCAGCGCCTGGATCTGCAGGAGCAGCTGCTGGAGGAGGAGAAGCGCCGCGCCCAGCAGGACAGCATGATCACCGCCATGGCCTCGGACTACCGCAGCGTCTACCATGTGGATCTGGACAGGGACGAGGCCGTCTGCTACCGCAGCGACCCGGAGGACACCGACCAGTACCATGAGGGCGACCGCTTCCCGTTCACGGAGAGCTTCACCCGGTACTGCAGCCAGAGCGTGGCGGAAAACTACCGCGAGGGCTTCATGCGCTTCATCCGGCCGGAGAGCATCCGCGAAGGCCTGGCGAAGGAGCCCATCGTGGCCTACCGCTACCTGGCCCGGCGCGCCGGCACCGAATACTATGAGATGATCCGTGTGGCCAACGCCCAGCCCGCGAAGGAGGGCGAGGACGAGGCGATCCACGTCGTCGGCGTGGGCTTCACCGTGATCGACGCGGAGATGCGGCAGTCCATGGCCCAGCAGGAGACCCTCAGCGAGGCGCTGGAAGCCGCCCAGCAGGCGAACAAGGCCAAGACCGCCTTCCTCTCCAGCATGAGCCACGAGATCCGCACGCCGATGAACGCGATCATCGGCCTGGACACCATCGCCCTGAACGACCCGGAAACCACGCCGAAGATCAAGGGCTATCTGACGAAGATGGGCTCCGCGGCGGATCACCTGCTGGCCCTCATCAACGATATCCTCGACATGTCCCGCATCGAGTCCGGCCGCATGACGCTCAAGAGCAAGGAGTTCTCCTTCCCGCGGATGCTGGAGGCCGTCAACACGATGTTCAGCGGCCAGTGCGCCGAGAAGGGCCTGGACTACCATTGCCACATCGAGGGCCAGGTGGACGACTGGTATGTAGGCGACGACATGAAGCTGCGCCAGGTGCTGATCAACATCCTGGGCAACGCGGTGAAGTTCACGCCCGCGGGCGGGAGCGTCTCCCTGTCGGTGGCGCGCACGGCCCAGTTCGACGGCAAGAGCACCCTGCGCTTTGTCATCGCCGACACGGGCATCGGCATGAGCAAGGAGTTCCTGCCGCGCATCTTTGACACCTTCACCCAGGAGGACAGCTCCACCACCAACCGCTACGGCTCCTCCGGCCTGGGCATGGCCATCACCCGCAGCATCGTGGAGCGGATGAACGGCGGCATTCAGGTGGAGAGCGAGAAGGGCAAGGGCTCTCCACCTTCACGGTCACCGTGACGCTGACCGACTCCGACCGCAAGGATCACCAGGCAGGGGAGACCGGCGACATCCGCCCCGAGGATCTGCGCGTGCTGATCGTGGACGACGACCCTGTGGCCTGCGAGCACGCCAAGCTGGTGCTGGGCAAGGCGGGCATCTCCGCGGAGACGGCCTCCACCGGCGCGGAGGCCGTGGAGAAGGTGCGGCTCTACCATGCCAGGATGGAGCCCTACAACCTGATCCTGATGGACTGGAAGATGCCGGAGATGGATGGCGTGGAGGCGACGAAGCAGATCCGCACCATTGCGGGCGATGAGTCCGCCATCATCATCCTGACCGCCTACCGCTGGGACGACGTGCAGGAGGATGCGCTCAAGGCGGGGGTGGACAGCTTCCTGCCCAAGCCTCTCTTCGCCGCCTCGGTGCTGGAGGAGTTCCGCACCGCGATCCAGCGCAGGGGCCTCGCGGGCCAGACCAAGAAGACAGAGCTGGCGGGCCGCCGCATCCTGGTGGCGGAGGACGTGGAGATCAACGCGGAGATCATCCGCATGGTGCTGCAGGCGCGGGAGATGGAGATGGATCTGGCCGTGAACGGGCGGATCGCCGTGGAGACCTTCGCCGCCCACGAGCCGGGCTACTACAGCGCGATTCTGATGGACATGCGCATGCCGGAGATGGACGGCCTGCAGGCGACCCACGCCATCCGCGCGATGGCCCGCGAGGACGCCAAGAAGATCCCGATCATCGCCCTGACCGCCAACGCCTTCGATGAGGACGTGCAGCGCAGCATGCAGGCGGGCCTGGACGCCCACCTGAGCAAGCCCGTGCAGCCCGAAGTGCTCTACGAGACCCTCGAGAATTTGATCCGATAAAACCCAAAGCAAAAAGCAGGACGCCCAGCCGCCGAATGGCAGCGGAGAGCGTCCTGCTTTTGTGTGGGATAAAACTGAATGTCTTTCGATGGAGCTGTGGGAAGGGCCGTCTCACTTCCCGCCCGCAAACCTGGCGCGGTAGTGCGCGGCGTCCTGGGCGGGGGCGATCTCGCCGGCCTTCTGCAGGGCCATGCGGGTCAGCTGCGGGCCGACCAGCTCGTAGACCAGCACGGAGAAGAGGATGATGTTGCGGATCAGGCTGCCCATCTCCGCGCCGAGGGCCTGGGAGGTCACCACCATGCCCAGGGCCACGCCGGCCTGGGGGAACAGGGTGATGCCGAGGTATTTCACCACGTTCGCCTCACAGCCGGTCAGCTTCGAGGAGAAGCGCGCGCCGAAGTACTTGCCCAAGCAGCGCACCAGGATGTACACCACGCCCACCAGAATGATGGCCGGATAGGCGAACACGTGCAGATCCAGCTGCGCGCCGGAGATGACGAAGAACACCGCGTAGAGCGGGGAGGTCCAGCGCTCCGAGCGCTTCATGATGTCGGGGGAGTAGTCGCTCAGGTTGCAGAACACGGTGCCGAGCATCATGCACACCAGCAGGGAGGAGAAGGCGATCTTCACCGGCCCGATGGTGAACTCCAGCGAGGAGAGGGCGATGGTCATCAGCACGAAGGCGATGGTCATGTTCAGACGGTTGGTGTTGGAGAAGAACAGCTTCTCCAGCTGGGTCATCACAGCGCCCATAAACGCGCCCAGCGCCAGGGAGCAGACGATCTCCAGCAGGGGGTTGACCGCGACGGAGATCAGGTTCAGCGTGCCGCCGTCCATGGCCTGGGCGATGCCGAAGGAGACCGCATAGACCACCAGGCCCACCGCGTCGTCCAGGGCGACGATGGGCAGCAGCAGCCGGGTCACGGGGCCGTCGGCCTTGTACTGGCGGACGACCATCAGCGTGGCTGCAGGGGCCGTGGCGGAGGCGATGGCGCCCAGGGTGATGGCCGCGGGCACGGGCAGCACGTCCGGGCCGAGGATGAAGTGCAGGCCGATCAGGGCGGCGTCCACCAGCAGCGTAGCCGTCACCGCCTGCAGGATGCCGATGATGGTGGCCTGGCGGCCGGTCTGGCGCAGCTGGCCGAGGCGGAACTCGTTGCCGATATCGAAGGCGATGAAGCCGAGGGCCACCTGGCTGAGCACGCTCACGCGCTCCACGGCGGCCTGGCTCACGAAGCCGAGCCCCTCGACCCCGGCGCGGCCCAGCACATAGGGGCCGACCAGCACGCCGGCAATCAGATAGGCGGTGACGTCGGGCAGCTTCAGCCCGATTTTCTTAAACAGACGGGTCATCATCAGGCCGGCGAACAGGGCCAGGGCCGTTGAGAGCAGCGCTTCCATGGGACGGTACTTCCTTCCAAATCCAATCGTGATGTGCGAGAAAAAACACGGCCCGCGGGATCTCGCGAGGCCGTGATGGGTTCTGATGAACCGCAGGTATTATAGCATAGAGCGAGGACGGTGACAACGGTTCTTTTTGGCCCCGGGCTGACCGGAAAGGCCAACCTGGGGCGAGAAAACTCAGGGCTGAATCTTTTCCAGGGCGACGTCGTAGGCCTTCTTGAGCTGCACGTCGCTCAGGTCGCCGAAATCGTACATGGTGGGGGCGTCCTCGGGCATCTCGCAGATCACGTCCGGCGTGATGCCGATCTTGTGCACCGCGTGGCCGTTGGGCGTGTAGTACTGCTCGATGGTGATCTGCATGCCCGCGCCCTGGGTGCCGACGGCCTGCACCTGCTGCACGATGCCCTTGCCGTAGCTCTGCACGCCGACGACGGTGGCGCCCGCGCGGTCCTGCAGCGCGCCGGTGAGAATCTCGGAGGCGGAGGCCGTGTTCTGGTCCACGAGGATGGTCAGCGGAATGTCCACCTTGCCCTCGGTGGTGTAGTAGTATTTGCGCTCGCCGTGCTTGTCCTCCATGTAGCACAGGACGCCGCTGTCCAGGAAGAGGTCGCCGATGCTCTGGGCGTGGTCGACCCAGCCGCCGCCGTTGCCGCGCAGGTCGATGATGAGGCTCTTGATGTTCTTCTCCATCAGCTCGTCCAGGGCTTCCTTGAACTCGCGGTCACTGTCGCCGGCGAACTCGTACAGGCAGATGTAGCCGATGTCGTTGTCCAGCACGCCGTTTTCGATGCGGTTCACGGTCACACCGCGCCGGGTGATGGTGAAGGTCATCTCCTCGCCCTTGCGCAGGAAGGTGACGTCCACGTCGGTGCCCTCGACGCCGCGCATGATGCTCACGGCCTCGTCGAGGTTCTGCGCGGTGACGTAGAGATCCTCGCCCACGCGGTAGAGGATGTCGCCCTTCTGGACGCCGGCCGCCTCCGCGGGGCCGCCCTTGAACACGCGGGTGATGGTGCACAGGTTGGTGACGTAGGATGCCTGGATCATGACGCCGATGCCGACGTAGTGGCCTTCATCGTCCTCCCACAACTTGGCGAACTCATCGGGCGTGTAATAGAAGGTGTAGGGATCGCCGAGGGCGCTGAGCAGGCCCGCGGCCGCGCCCTGCAGCATGGTCTCCTCGTCGGCCTCCTCGTAGAAGCGCTCGTCGACCATGTCCATCATCTCGATCAGCGTGTCGAACTTCCTGTACCGCTCGTAGGCCGCCTTGGAGATGACCACGCTGTCCTCGCCGACGGCCGCCGCGGGCGCACTGTCGCCGTCCGGGAACATGGAGCGCAGGGTGGTCAGCGGCAGGGCGGAACAGGCGCTGAGCACGCACAGCGCGGTGAGGAGGCAGAGGGCCAGTAATGCTTTCTTCTTCATGATCGTCATCCTTGCTTCTTGTTTTTATGTTCCGCCGCGGCCGCGTAGCGCCGCAGCTCCATCAGCACCTTGAAGGTCACCGAGTCGTCGAAGGAGCGCAGGTCGAGGCCGGTGAGCCTCTGCACCTTGTCCAGCCGGTAGACCAGGGTGTTGCGGTGGATGTAGAGCTGGCGCGCGGTGTCCGAGAGGTTCAGATCCTTGCGGAAGAAGGTCTCGATGGTGTCCAGCATCTCCTCGTCGAAGAGCTTGGCGGTTCTTCGGTTGAACAGCAGGCGCTGGCAGCGCTCGCTCACCTCCGCCGGGATGTGGGTCAGCAGCCGCTCGAGCACGAGGCGGTCGTAGACGTAGAGGCTGTCGCCCGGCCGGTAGATTTCGCCGATCTCCACGGCGCGCCGGGCCTGGCGCATGCACTCGGCCAGGGCGCCCAGGCTGTCGGCGGGCTCGCTGACGCCGACGGTCAGCGGCAGGCCCATCTCGGCGGAGACGGTCTCCTGCAGGGCGAGGGCGTACTGGCGCACGTCCTCGGGGGTCTCGCCGTCCGTCAGGTCCTTCACCAGTGCTAAATCGCTGCGGCTCAGCTCGACCAGGGCGTCGCTGTTCTGGGTGGGGATGATATCCCGCAGCGTCTCCCAGGCCCGCTGGCCCGGCGAGGCGGCGCGCAGCAGCAGGACGCAGCGGGGGAGTCCGGCCTTCAGGTGGTGATCTGCGGCGGCGGCCTCCAGCTCCGGGCCCTGCAATTCGCCCTCGAGGATGCGGCGGTACACGCTCCACACGGTGTCGGGCAGGCGGCTGCCGGAGACGAGGCTCTCCGCCAGGTGCGCGGCCAGGCGCAGCAGATTCTCGCCGCCCGGTTCGTCCGCCGGGCAGGAGAGCAGCACGGCGGGGCGGCTCAGGGCCAGCAGGTCCAGGCCCTCGCGGCGCTCCACGGTGTCCGCGGGCAGGGCATCGTAGGGGACGGGAATGTCCTCCGCGTCCGGCTGATGGGCCTGGACGGCCGCGGACAGGGAGCTCAGCGCCTCGCGCAGGGCGCGCAGCCAGTCGTTGGATGCCATATCCCGGATCACCTCCTCTGCTTCGTTGCATGCATTATAGCACAGTCGCGCTCTTGTGAAAAGAAAAAGATAGAAAAATCCCGGCCCGAAGGCCGGGATGGGGATTTGGGATCGAAGCTTACTTGGCAGCCTTGGCCATCTTCTCCTCGATCGCGGCGTGCGCGGCAGCCAGACGGGCGATCGGCACGCGGAAGGGAGAGCAGCTGACGTAGTTCAGGCCAACCTGGTGGCAGAACTTGATGGAGGACGGATCGCCGCCGTGCTCGCCGCAGATGCCCAGCTTGATGTCGGGGCGGGTCTGGCGGCCCAGGGTGGCGGCCATCTTCACCAGCTTGCCAACGCCGTCCTGATCCAGGCGGGCGAAGGGATCGCTCTCGAAGATCTTGGCGTCATAGTAGGCGGGCAGGAACTTGCCGGCGTCGTCACGGCTGAAGCCGAAGGTCATCTGGGTCAGGTCGTTGGTGCCGAAGGAGAAGAACTCGGCCTCCTCGGCGATCTCGTCGGCGGTCACGGCCGCGCGCGGGATCTCGATCATGGTGCCCACGTGGTAGTCGAGGGTCATGCCCTGCTCCTCGAAGACCTTCTTGGCGGTCTCGACCACGATGCTCTTGACATAGGCCAGTTCCTTCTTGGAGCCGACCAGCGGGATCATGATCTCGGGCACGATGTCATAGCCGCATTCCCTCTTCACGTTGATGGCGGCCTGCAGCACGGCGCGGGTCTGCATCTCGGCGATCTCGGGATAGGTGACGGCCAGACGGCAGCCGCGGTGACCCATCATGGGGTTGGACTCGTGCAGGGCGTTGATCTTCTGGCGCACCTCGTCCACGGTCTGACCCAGGTTCTTGGCCAGCTCGGCGATCTCGTCGTCCATGTCCAGGTGGGGCACGAACTCATGCAGCGGCGGATCCAGGTAACGGACGGTCATGGGACGGCCTTCCAGAGCCTTGTACATGGCCTCGAAGTCACCCTGCTGCATGGGCAGGATCTTCGCCAGGGCCTTTTCGCGCTGTTCCTTGGTGTCGGAGAGGATCATCTCACGCACGGCGGCGATACGGCTGGCTTCAAAGAACATGTGCTCGGTACGGCACAGACCGATGCCCTCGGCACCGAAGGCCACAGCCTGCTTGGTGTCGCGCGGGGTGTCGGCATTGGTGCGGACCTTCAGGGTGCGGGCGGCGTCAGCCCAGGCCATGAAGCGGGCGAAGTCGCCGGAGATGGAGGCGTCCACGGTGGGGATCAGGCCGTCATACACATTGCCGGTGGAGCCGTCGACGGAGATCAGATCGCCCTCGTGGTACTCCTTGCCGTTGATGGTCACGGCGGTCTCGTCCGCGTTGAACTTCAGGTCGCCGCAGCCAACCACAGCCGCACGGCCCATGCCGCGGGCAACCACGGCCGCGTGAGAGGTCATGCCGCCGAAGGCGGTCAGGATGGCCTGGGAGAAGTCCATGCCCTCGATATCCTCAGGGGTGGTCTCCTTACGGACCAGAATGACCTTTTCCTTGTTCTTGCCGTGCTCGGCAGCGCGGTCAGCAGTGAAATAGATCGCGCCGGCGCCGGCACCGGGGGAGGCGGGCAGACCCTTGGCGATGACGGGGGCCTTCTTCAGGGCGTCCGCGTCAAAGGCGGGGTGCAGCAGGGAGTCAAGCTGCTTGGGCTCGACCTTCAGCACGGCCTCTTCCTCGCTCAGCACGCCCTCGTCCACCAGATCCACAGCGATCTTCAGCGCGGCCTGAGCGGTGCGCTTGCCGTTGCGGGTCTGCAGCATGTAGAGCTTGCCTTCCTGGATGGTGTACTCCATGTCCTGCATGTCGCGGTAGTGGGCTTCCAGCTTGTTGGCGGTGTCCACGAACTGCTGATACACCTCGGGCATCTGCTCCTGCAGGTGGGAGATGGGGGAAGGCGTACGGATGCCGGCCACCACGTCCTCGCCCTGGGCGTTGAGCAGGTACTCGCCGTAGAGCTTCTTCTCACCGGTGGAGGGGTTGCGGGTGAAGGCAACGCCCGTGCCGGAGGTCTCGCCCATGTTGCCGAACACCATGGACTGCACGTTCACGGCAGTGCCCCAGTCGCCGGGGATGTCGTTCATGCGGCGATAGTAGATGGCGCGGGGGTTGTCCCAGGAGCGGAACACGGCCTTCACGGCCTCCATCAGCTGCACCTTGGGATCCTGGGGGAACTCCACGCCCATGTGCTCCTTGTAGATGGCCTTGAAGCGCTCGACGACCTCCATCAGGTCCTCGGCGGTCAGGTCGCGGTCGAACTTCACGCCGCGCTTTTCCTTGAACTCATCCAGCACGGCCTCGAACTTGCTCTTCGGGATCTCCATCACCACGTCAGAGAACATGGCGATGAAACGGCGGTACGCATCATAGGCGAAGTGGGGGTTGCCGGTCTTCTTGGCCAGGCCCTTGACGGACTTGTCGGTCAGGCCCAGGTTCAGGATGGTGTCCATCATGCCGGGCATGGAGGCGCGGGCGCCGGAGCGCACGGAGACCAGGTAGGGATCTTCCTCGCTGCCAAACTTCTTGCCAATGACTTCCTCGCTCTTGGCCAGAGAAGCGAAAATCTGCTCCTCGATTTCGGGGGCAATGGTCTTGCCGTCCTCGTAGTACTTGGTGCACGCTTCGGTGGTCACGGTGAATCCCGGAGGCACGGGGAAGCCCATGCGGGACATTTCAGCCAGGTTCGCACCCTTGCCGCCCAGAAGTTCACGCATGTTCGCGTTGCCTTCTTCAAAGCGGTAGACATACTTCTTCGCCATGATGATACATCCTCCTTATGATGTCCGGCAGCCTCTCGGCCGCCGACCGAACAATACCGACGCGGCGGCGTGCCGAATCGGTCGTTCTGTCGTTTTACCCATGAATTATACTATGAAAGTTCAGCTTTGGCAATACAAAGTTTCAACTTTCTGCGCGTTTTCGGCGCGATTTTGCGCTGTTTCTTGACACCGGATCGGAGATGGAGAGCACCGCCAAGGCCAAGACACAGGTCACGGGGTTGAGCGGATCCGGCCGCTGCCCTGCTCCGGGCACCGCCGGAAGGTATGGTACAGGATGCGAATGATAAAGAAGATAGGCACTGCGTCAGCGCATTGACACGCGGAAAAACGCCGCCTATAATCAAACCGCGGAGGGTACAGCCTCCCGAAAAAGGCCAGGATCTGAAGGAAGTGAGATGACGGATGAAGGCATACTATCACCTGCCCGGTTTGTTTGAATTCTACGATTTCTACAGCGTCTTTCTGCCGCTGTTCCGGGAGCGTCGGGAGTACTTTTACGACTGGTGCGAAATCGGCTCCATCTACGGCGCGCCGGCGGACTGCCTCTGGGGCGGCGGCCGCGTGGGCTTCGGCGACGCGGAGCCGGAGCAGGTGTCGGAGCTGACGTGGCGCTATGGGGTCTCCGCGAGGCTCACCTTCAGCAACTCCCTGCTGCGGGAGGAGCACCTCGACGACCGGCGCTGCAACGCCCTGTGCGACCTCTTCGCGCGCGGCGGCGGCGTCCCCAACGGGGTCATTCTCTGCTCCGACCGGCTGCTGGACAGGCTGCGGGAAAGGTACCCGTCCTTCTACTTTGTCTCCTCCACCACCAAGGTGCTGACGGACTTTGCCGACCTGGCCGCGGAGCTGAACCGGCCGGAGTTCAGCTATGTGGTGCCGGACTTCCGCCTGAACAAGGCGCTGGACAGCCTGGACACGCTGACGGACGCGCAGAAGCAAAAGGTGGAATTCCTCTGCAACGAATGCTGCTGGTTCGACTGCTGGGACCGGAAGGCCTGCTACGAGAACGTGAGCCGGAAGAACCTGGGGGAGGATTGTGGGGATCACGTCTGCGTGTCCCCGAACGCGGCCAGGGGCTACCGCTTCTCCGAGGCGATGGAGAACCCCGCCTTCATCGGCCTCGACGACATCCAGCGCACCTACCTGCCCCGGGGCTTCCGCCACTTCAAGATCGAGGGCCGGAGTCTGGGCAGCGCCGTCCTTCTCGAATTCATCCTCTATTATATGACCAAACCGGAGTGCCAGCTCAAAGTGCGCGAAGCCATCTACCTGGACAGTGAGCTGGATCTGTTCTAAACACACTACTCTCATGATCAATCTCAATCAAGATTGCGTTGAAAGGCGCGGAACCCCCGTGCATCCCGAATGACAATTCAGACACAAGAGGGCTGTTTTCAGAGGCTGCCTCTTCCATCAAAGAGGGAAATATGCTATGATCGCCTCACCGGGATGAAAAGCGGACAACCCGTACAGTGAACCGGCAGACAGACAGGAGGTTTCCATGAACAGGAGCTTTCGCAAAACCCTGATCATCCTTGCGGCGGTCATCGTGCTCGGCGTGATCGTCTTCACCACATGCACGGCGGTGGTCCCGACGGGCTACACCGGCATCCTGACCACCTTCGGCCGCGTGGAGGATCACACGATGGACGCGGGCTTCCACTTCAAGAGCCCCGTGCAGCAGGTGGTCATCATGGACAACCGCGAGCAGAAGGCCACCTTCACGACCCAGTCCTTCTCCTCCGACATTCAGCAGGTGGACATCGTCGGCTCGGTCAACTTCTCCATCAACAAGAACACGGCGATGACCCTCTACCGCGAGGTCGGCACCCAGTACTTCAACACGCTGCTGTCCCCGCGCCTGCTGGAGAACACCAAGGCTGTCTTCTCCAAGTACACGGCTGAGAACCTGGTGGCGGCCCGTGAGGAGCTGAGCGAGACCATCCGTACCAAGCTCAGCGAGGAGATGTCCCGCTACGGCATCAACGTGATCAGCGTGTCGATTGAGAATATCGACTTCACCGACAGCTTCACCGACGCGGTGGAGGCCAAGCAGGTTGCCGCCCAGAAGAAGCTGCAGGCCGAGATCGAGCAGCAGCAGGCCACCATGGAGGCCCAGCAGGCCGCCGAGCGTCAGCGCATCACCGCCGAGGCCGCCGCCTCCGTGCGGAAGATCGAGGCCGACGCGGAGGCCTACTCCACCAAGGTGCGCGCCGAGGCCGAGTCCGAGGCGAACAAGAAGCTGGCTGAATCCATCACCGCGGACCTGATCACCTGGACCCAGGCCAACAAGTGGAACGGCTCCCTGCCCACCTACATGAACGGCGGCAGCGGCATGACCCTGCCGATCCTGAACCTGGACAACAACTGAACCGACGCCGGCAAGGCGAAACCCGCGACAGGGAGCCTTGCCGGCTCCTTTTGTTTTGGGGATTGCGAGCGAAAAAGCAGAAAACCGCCCGCGCCTCCGTTTCTGTCTTGTCAGGGGGGTAAAAATCTGATATACTATACAGTGAAGGAAACCGGCTGGTTCCTTCTCAAGACGTGTGCGCGAGCATAAGCGCGGAGGTGTGCTGAATGGCCAGCAAGAAGAATAATCTGCCCAAGAAGGTGGAGAACGAGACCACCGGCGGCAGCACGATTGTTTACGCCAACGAGGTTGTGGCGACCATTGCGGGTGTCGCGGCCAACGAGATCGAGGGCATCGCGGGGATGTGCAACCTCTCCGGCGGCATCCTGGGCAAGAACAAGAATATCACCAAGGGCGTGAAGGTGGAGGTTGGCCCCGAGGAGGTCAGCTGCGATCTGTACATCATTATTGAGTACGGCCGTCCGATCCAGAAGGTCGCCCAGGAGGTGCAGGAGAACGTCCGCAAGTCCCTGGAGGCCATGACGGGCCTGCATGTGGTGCGCGTGGACGTGCACGTGCAGGGCGTGAGCTTCGAGAAGGAGAACGACGCCCTGACCGACGGCGCGAAGAAGGCCAAGCTGCCCTCCGCCGCCGGCGACGACAGCCACGCCAGGAAGACGAAGAAGCCCGACAAGGCGGAGAAGGCCCCCGCGAAGGCGGAAAAGGAAGAGCCCATCGTCAACGCGCCGGTGGAGATCGTGGAGGACAGCCCGTCCCCGGTGATCAAGGACGAGGCCGAGACCGCGGACACCGCCGACGTGAAGGCGGAAGCGGACGCCGCGGATCATCCGGAGAAGGAAGCCGAGTGAAAACCGGCTTGTCTCCGCGTGCTTTGGAGGTGATTCTGTGAAGCTGCGTGTCAGGGATCGTATCCTATTGTTCCTGTGCGGCCTGATCCTGCTTGCCGGTGTGGCCGCGCTGGTCGCGCAGATGTTTTTTGCCAAGGATGTGCTGGACTTTGGAAGCCGCGTGCTCGCCATGGCGGAGGAGGACTGGCGAATCAAGGCCGGCATCATCGCCGCCGGCGTGCTGGTGCTGCTGCTGGGCCTGTACGCCTGCACGATGATTGTCCGCCGCCAGAGGCGCAACAAGGGCTTCGTGCGGCAGCGCACGGAGGACGGAGATCTGAACATCTCCATCAAGGCGCTGGACAGCCTGACCCAGAAGTGCATTGATACCCAGCGGGACGTGAAGGTCTCCAACACCCAGATCGAGGACGGGCGCGACGGCATCACCATCAGCCTGCGCTGCGAGATGGCCAGCGGCATCAACATCCCGCTGGTGGTCAACAACCTGCAGCGGCAGATCAAGCAGTACGTCACGGCCTGCTCGGGCGTGGATGTGAAGGAGATTCGCGTGCAGGTGGACGCCGCGGACGGCAGCGCCGAGGGCTCCGACTACCAGGTGCCCGTGCCGCTGACCGCGCCGATGGCCGAGCCCCTGCCTGAAGGCCACAAGAACAAGCGCATGCTGCACCAGCGGATGTTCAGCCACCAGGAGGAACAGACCGTGATCCTCCCGCCGCCGCCCGAGGAGGCGACGAAGAACACCCAGCTCGCCGAGCGCGTGGCCGAGGAGAGCGCGCAGGAGCAGCCCGCGCCCGCGGCTGAGACGCCTGCAGCGGAAACGCCCGCTGAGCAGGAAAGTCCCGCCGGGAAGGAAACCAACGTCGGCGAACAGCAGACCGAAGTGCCGGAATCGGCTGAGAAGGCTGAAACACCCGCTGCGGAAGAACGGACCGAAGTCGGTGATCAGCCCACGGAAGAGACCGCAGACGCCACGGCTGAAGCGGAGACCGACGCACCCAAGGCTGAGGCCGGGGACGAGATGGATCCCTTCGAGGGCATCGACGACGTGCCGCTGATCGAGCTGGTGCGCGGCGAGAAGGAAGCCGACGAGCACAAGGAAGACGCCTGATTACCAGGATTGTAAACCAAAGTCTGTTTGTGACGAGTAAGAGAATCAAAAGGAGATACACCCATGTCAAGAAGCACGGCCAGAACAGCAGCCATGCAGATGATCTTTGAAAAGCTCTCCGGCGGCGAGGGCAGCGAGGAAACCCTGCGCATGATCTATGAGGAGCTGCTCGGCGACGCGTCGCCCTACGCCGGGATGCCGGAGACGGCCGCGGACGGTGAGGTGGAGACGGAAGCGCCTGCGCCGAAGTGGGACAAAGCCTTCCGCGACGATCACGCGTGGATCCTGCGCGCCCTGTCCGGCGTGCTGGAGCACCTGGACGAGATCGACGCGGAGATCAACCGCTGCAGCCGGGGCTGGACCGTGGAGCGCATGCCGCGCGTGGATCTGACCATCCTGCGCCTGGCCGCATGGGAAATCCTGTTCGAGAACGATCCGCACGTGCCGGCCCCGGTGGCCATCAACGAGGCGCTGGAGATCGCCGCGAAGTATTCCGATCCGGACAGCGGCCGCTTCATCAACGGCGTGCTCGGCTCCATCAACCGGGCGAAAGAGGCACAGCAGGCATGAAGCGCGTGGTGATCGGCCTGGACACGAGCTGCTACACCACCTCCTGCGCCGCTGTGACGGCGGAGGGCGAGGTGGTGGCCAGCTGCCGCAGGCTGCTGCCGGTGGAGCTGGGCCAGCGGGGTCTGCGCCAGAGCGAGGCGGTGTTCAGCCATGTGCGCCAGCTTCCGGGTCTCATGGAGGAGCTGGGCCAGCATATCGCCGGCACGCAGATCGCCGCGGTCTGCGCCTCGAGGACGCCGCGGGACGACCCGGACTCCTACATGCCAGTCTTTCAGGTGGGGGATGCCCAAGCCAGAGCGCTCGCCGCGATGCTGGGTGTCCCTTGCTTTGCGTCCACCCACCAGCGCGGGCACATCGCCGCGGCGAAGGTGGACAGCGGCATCGGGCCGGGAGACCTGATCGCGTTGCACCTGTCGGGCGGCACCACGGAGGTGCTGGCGCTGCGCGGGGACGAGCTGTCCCTGCTGGGCGGCACCCTCGACCTGCACGCGGGCCAGGTGGTGGACCGCGTCGGCGTGGCATTAGGGCTGCCCTTTCCAGCCGGGCCGGAATTAGAGAAGCTGGCGCGCAGTGGGAAAAGCCGGGCGGAGCTGCCCGTCAGCATGGACGGGATGCGCTGCCATCTCTCCGGCGCGGAGAGCCAGCTGCAGCGCTGGATCGCCGCCGGGCAGAGGCCGCCGGAGGATGTCGCCCGAGAGACCTATGATGTCATCAGCCGGACGGTGGCGCGCATGGTCTGCGCGGCCGCGGAGGCGACAGGCATCCGCCAGGCGCTGATTGCGGGCGGTGTGGCTTCCAGCGCGCTGATGCGCGAGATGATCACCAGCCGCGTGGCCAAGCGGGACCGTGAGTTGCGCATTTGCTACGGAAAGCCTGAGTACAGCGGGGACAACGCCGTCGGGGCCGCCCTCATCGGGGCGGAAAAGCTGCGCGCC
>CADASK010000048.1 GCA_902790495.1 uncultured Eubacteriales bacterium | reverse complement strand
CCGCCTGATGGATCATCTTCTTGCCGATCTTGCCGTCCGCGCAGCCGATGCCGATGTTCTTGTTGCTGCCGCCGAAGCCGCCCATGGTGTGGCCCTTGAAGTGGGTCAGCACCAGCAGGGAATCGTAGGTGGGCAGGGTCTTGCCCACGGACATTTCCTTGAACCACTTGCCGCCCTTCACCGGCAGCATCACGGTGCCCTCGGCGTCGGTGATGTCCACCGGGCAGAAGGTCCAGCCGTTCACCTTGATGGTCTCGCGATGCTTCTCGGTGGTGTCCCGGTCTCCCTCGTAGAAGGTGTTGGTCTCAACGATGGTGGCCTCAGGCAGATCCTGCTCCACCAGTTCCTTCACCCACTCCCGGGGGATGATGTTCGGGCCGTACTGCTCGCCGGTGTGCAGCTTGATGGCCACCTTGCCGGTGATCTGCTCGTTTACCCGCTCATACAGCTTCTTCAACCCCGCCGCCGACAGGTCGCGGGTGAAGTACACGATGGACTCGTTGCCCGTGCGCTCCTCATAGGGTACATAGCGCTCGCCGCCCATGCCGGGCGCGGCCTTCATTTCGCTCACGGAATTATTTCACTCCTCGTCGTTTTTTTCAGATTATACCACAATAGTGCCAACCCCGCAAGTTTTTTCGCCGGGCCGGTCAGAAGGTGTCCGCGGGAGACACGAAGAAGGGCAGCGGGAACCAGTTCTTATAGGCACTGCCCAGCGCGAAGGCCTCCAGGCCGAACAGCCGCCGCAGCGCCGTCAGATGATCCAGGCGCAGGTCGGGCTCCAGCCCCTCCTCCGCCGCGCGGGGCGCGCCGCCCTCCACGCGGATGGTCACGCTAGGCTCGTCGCCCACGGCGATGGTGAACGCGCCGTCCTCCAGAGGCATGAAGCCGGCCCGCAGCCGCAGCAGCGCCTCCAGCGTCCGGGGCCAGTTCAGCACGTTGATCATTTCAACGCTGCCGATGGAGCGGCCCGAGCAGATGTCGGCGAGGATGGCGATGCGCTCCGTCTCGTGCGCTCCGCAGGCGATCTCCAGCCGCTTCACGCCGTCCTTCTCAAACAGGGCCTTGATCACCCGGGGCAGATCCGCTTCCCGGGCCAGGGTGATCTCGCCGCCCTCGCCGTCGCCGCCCCGGCCCATGATGAAGCCCGCCATCTCGCCGTCCACCCGGATGAGCCGGCAGTCGCTGTGCCAGGAGTGCATGATGTCCAGGAACCGATCCCGGGGGCGCACGCCGGTCATGAGCCGCTTTGCCGCCAGGGCGCAGGCGAAGTCGATCTCCTCCGGCCTGTCCTCGGTGAGGGCGGAGAAGGCGATTCCCTCCGCGTCCACGCCGCCCAGGGCGTGCCGCACGGCGCTCTCCGCGATGTGATAGCGATAGGCCCAGCCCGCCTGCTCGAAGCCGAAGTAGTTGTAGCGCTGGCGGATGCCCCCCAGCATCAGCAGGTCGTAGCCCTGGGCGGCGGCGTCCTCCAGCATCATGGCCATGAGCTTTTTCATGTGCCCCTCGCCCCGGGAATAGGGATGCACCGACACCGTGCCCACGCAGCCCACCTTCAGAAGGCTCCCGGGCACGCGCAGTTCCAGCGGCCTCAAGGCCACCAGCGCCCGGATGCGCCCTTCCTGCTTGGCCAGGAAGTGCTTCGCCCCCAGCTCCGGCAGGTGATCGGCGTAGGCCTTGGGCAGCAGGGTCTTGAAGTCGTGGGGCTCATGGGCCTGGGAAAACACATAGTTGGCAAAATCCACGATTTCCTCGCGGTCGGCGGCCGTGGCCACCACGTATTCCGTCTGCTTCACGCTCATTCCTCCATTCACGTCGTGCTGTTTCGCCTTCTATTGTAGAACAAAACGGCGCGGGGGGCAAGGGGTTATTTGGCGAAGCGCGGGGATTTTCGCCCGAAGGCTCCCCGCCAGCCATTCCATCTATTTCCGCCATTCGTTTACGTAAAAACAACGAATGATAATTTTGAGGACAAATTTTGAGTATAAAATGCTTTCATCGGCGGGGAAAACGTGCTTAAATAATAACAGAGAGCACGGAATGCTCACACCCAATTCCATAAGGAGGTAACAACCATGAGGAAACTGATCTCTGTTCTGCTCGTTCTGGCCATGATCCTGGCGATCATGCCCGCCGCCCTGGCTGACGGCGCCCCCGAACCCATCACCCTGACCGTGTTCCGCGGCGATCCCGGCGACCAGCCCGCGGAGGACAACAAGATCTACAAGCTGATCGAAGAGAAGTTCGGCGTGAAGTTCGAGTTCGAATTCCTGGCCGGCGACCTGGATGAGAAGCTGGGTCTGATGATCGCGGGCGAGGATTATCCGGACCTGTTCGACGGCGGCAACAGCGCCGATCTGATCATCTCCAACGGCGCGCTGATCAACCTGCTGGACTACGTCAACCCCGAAGACACCCCGCGCCTCTGGGCCCACATCGAGCCCCAGAAGGCCCGCCTGATCGACAAGGATGAGGACGGCAACGACGTGCTGTACATCATCCCCAACTACGGCCTGACCGACGGCGACCAGATCGTCAACGAGGTCAACGGCCCCGCCTTCTTCGTGCAGAAGCAGGTTCTGGCCTGGGCCGGCTATCCCCAGATCCACACCCTGAACGAGTACTTCGACCTGATCGAGAAGTTCATCGAGGCCAACCCCACCGATGAGAACGGCAGCCCCTATGTCGGCTTCGACATCCTGTGCGAGGACTGGCGCCACTTCTGCCTCATCAACCCCGTGCAGCACCTGATGGGCCGCCCCAACGACGGCGAGGTCTACATCTGCGTGACCGATCAGAACTACGCCGTGACCGGCAACGATCCTTCCGAGGAATTCAAGACCGAGACCTTCATCGACAAGCCCTACGCCAAGGCCTATTATCAGAAGCTGAACGAGGAGTTCCACAAGGGCCTCATCAGCAAGGACACCTTCGTCATGAACTATGACCAGTACATCGCGCAGCTCTCCAGCGGCACCGTGCTGGGCATGTTCGATCAGACCTGGGACTTCGGCAACGCCACCGCCGCGCTGAAGGACGCCAAGATGGACAAGAACACCTACGTGGCCCTGGGCCTGGTGTACGATCCCGAGTACGTGGACGGCCAGGAGATCGAAGAGCACTATGTGAACGGCTCCCTGCCCAATGTCCGCCGCGGCTTCGGCATCTCCGTGAACTGCGAGTGCCCCGAGCGCATCGTGGCCATGTGGGAAGAGATGCTGTCCGACGAGTGGCAGATCATCTTCAACTGGGGCATCGAGGGCGAGGACTACTACGTTGAAGACGGCCGCCTGCTGATGACCGAGGAGCAGTACATGCAGCGCAACGACAACGCCTGGAAGGTGCAGAACCGCGCGCTGGCCTTCTTCGAGAGCAGCCCCAAGAAGCAGGGCTGGATCCTGGACGGCGAATTCGCCGGCAACGCCTGGGATCCCGCCAACCAGCCTGAGATCGTGCTGGGCCTGATGAACGACTACGACAAGGAATTCCTCTCCGCCTACGGCTACTCCAAGTTCGCCGACTTCGTGAACCCGCCCATCGAGCTGGCGCCCTACGGCGAAGCCTGGCAGATCGACTACACCCCCGTGGACGTGGATCATCAGGACTTCCTGAACATCCAGGACAAGCGCCTGCCCGAGCTGATCATGTGCGATCCGGCCGAGTTCGACGCCAAGTGGGATGCCTTCGTCGAGGAGATCACCCCCTCCGCCACCGCTTTCGGCGAGTACATGCAGGAAGCCGTGCGCGCTGAGGCCGCCAAGGTTCTCGACAAGTAATCGCGTTCAGTCGCCCGTGGGGAGAGAAGCGCTTCTCTCCCCATGGTTTTTAACGGAAAGGGGTTTAGGCCATGACCAGTGTTTCCCATCGTTCCAATAAGGAACTGCGGCCCGTCAGCAAGAAGGGCTTTTTCCGCACTCTGGCCGGGCAGTGGCAGCTGATGCTCATGTCCGTGCCCATGCTGCTCTATGTCATTCTGTTCAACTACGCGCCAATGTGGGGCTGGATCACGGCGTTTCAGGATTACAAGCCCAAGGCGGGCATATTCGGCAGCAAGTGGGTGGGCATGAAGAACTTCATGTGGCTGTTTGGCCGGGAGGACTTCATCAACAGCATCCGCAACACGCTGGCCATGAGCGTCATCAACCTGGTATTCGGCACGGTTTCCTCCATTCTGCTGGCCATCCTGCTGAATGAGGTGAGAAACCGCGGCTTCAAGCGCACGGTGCAGACCGTGACCTACCTGCCTCACTTTCTGAGCATGGTCATCGTGGTGGGCATGGCTCAGAACATCTTCGCCAGCGACGGCGCGGTGAACGGCCTGTTGAAGTCGCTGCGCCTGGTGAAGGAGCCGGTGTTCTTCCTGGGCGAGGGCCGCTACTTCTGGTGGCTGGTCGGCGTCATCAACGTGTGGAAGGAAGTCGGCTGGAACACCATCATCTACATCTCCGCCATGACCTCCATCGACCCCAGCCTCTACGAGGCCGCGGCCATCGACGGCGCGGGGCGGTTCCACCGCATCCTGCACGTCACGCTCCCCGGCATCAAGTCCACCTTCGTCATCCTCCTCATCATGAACATCGGCCACCTGATGGAAGCTGGCTTTGAGATCCAGTATCTGTTGGGCTCCTCCGTGGTGATGGACTGGTCTCAGACCATCGACATCTTCGTGCTGCAGTACGGCATCTCCAAGCAGCAGTACGGCGTGGCCACCGCCGCCGGCATGTTCAAGAGCATCGTCGCCATCATCCTGCTCGTGGCGGCCAATACCCTGGCCAAGCGGCTGGATGAAGACACACTACTGTGAGGGAGGGATTTCCGTGACCACCGCTTCCATCAAGCCCAACCGCAAAAACAGAATACACCGGGATGTGACCTTCCCCATCGTCAACACGATCATCCTCGTGCTGCTGATGTTCGTCACCCTCTATCCCGTTATCAATACCGTGGCCTATTCCTTCAACGACGGCACCGACGCCCTGCGGGGCAACATCGGCCTGTGGCCCCGGGTGTTCAGCCTGAAGAGCTACGAATCCATCCTGCAGGACAACGCCGTGTATCAGGCCGCCTTCATCTCCGCCAGCAAGACCGTCATCATCACCCTTTTGAACCTGTTCTGGACCGGCATGCTGGCCTTCACCCTGTCCCGCAAGGAGTACGTGCTGCGCAAATTCATCACCACCGTGATGGTGCTCACCATGTACGTCAACGCCGGCCTGATCCCCAACTACCTGCTGATCTCCAAGACCCTGCATCTGAGCAAGAGCTACTGGGTCTACGTGATCCCCACCATGTTCTCCTGCTTCAACATGATCGTCATCCGCACCTACATCACGGGCCTGCCGGACGCGCTGGTGGAATCCGCCCGCATCGACGGCGCGGGCGACATCCGGGTCTACTGGCAGATCATCTTCCCCCTGTGCATGCCCGTGCTGGCCACGGTGGCCCTGTTCGTGGCCGTGGGCAGCTGGAACTCCTGGTTCGACACCCACCTGTACTGCGGCGGCCAGAAGAACCTGCACAGCCTGCAGTACCTGCTGAAGATGAAGCTGGCCACCACCCAGGCCAGCGCCAACGCCGCCAAGACCTCCGCGGACGCGCTGAAGAGCACCACCCAGACCACGCCCATCACCATCCGCTGCGCCATCACGGTCATCTCCACCGTGCCCATCCTGGTGGTGTATCCGTTCCTGCAGAGGTATTTCGTCACAGGCATGGCCCTGGGCAGCGTGAAGGGCTGATTCCCCAACGCGAGGAGGATCGAGCATGGAAAACAACGAACGCGCCATGTCCCGCAGCCGCTTTCCGGATGGCTTCCGCATCCTGAAGGGCAATCAGGAATACGTGACCTACATCGAGCATTCCTCCCTGCGGGTGTGGTATTCCGAAGTGCCCTGGCACTATGAGAGCCACTGCCATTCGGCGGTGGAGATCATCATGCCCGTGCGGGGCGAGGTCATCTACACGGTGGCGGATTTCAGCTATCGCGTGCAGGCGGACGAGGTGCTGATCATCCCCCCGGGCTGGACCCACAGCCTCACCATGCACGAGGGCAGCGTGCGCTACCTCCTGCTGTTCGAGCCGGACAACATCTTTTCCATGCGGGATATGCAGCTCATCGAGGGGCTCCTGCACATACCGATCTACCTCTCCGAGCAGCCCGAGGTTCAGAAATCCATCCGCGCGCTGCTGATGCAGATCGTGACCTGCTATGAGAAAAAGGAATTCATGTGGAACAGCATCTGCTATTCCTATCTGCTGCAGGTCTACGCCATGCTGGGCCGGCTGAACATGGCCAGGGAATTGCGGCGCGGAGATGCCCAGCCCGCCAAGACCGACCCCGAGCTCATGGACAGCGCCCGGCTGTACATCGACCAGAACTACATGCGCGACATCTCCCTGGACGACGTGAGCGCCTTCACCGGCTTCTCCAAGTGCTATTTTTCCCGCATCTTCAAGCAGCAGTTCGGCATCTCCTTTTCGGACTACCTGCGCCAGAAGCGGGTGAGCATGGCGGCGGACCTGCTGATCCACTCCCATCAGACCATCCAGGACATTTCCGCCAGCACCGGCTTCGGCAGCATCGCCACCTTTAACCGGGTCTTCAAGGAGGCCCGCAGCTGCACCCCCTCCCGCTATCGGGAAATCTACGGCGACCTGCCAAAATGACAAAGCGCGAAAGCGGCCCCCATCCGAAAGGACGCGGGGGCCGCTTCCAACTTTTGGCCTTTCTTTCCCGCGATTCCGCTCCGCCCGAAAAAAGGAATTGACGGGAGCGCTCCCGATTCTATATAATATATTTCACAGACACACAAATGGAGGATACGAGCATGGCAGATTATCTCGGCAAAGACATCTTCAAGCTGGGCTTCGGCCTGATGCGCCTGCCCAAGAACCCGGACGGCAGCATCGACATCCCCCAGACCGCCCAGATGGCGGACGAATTCCTGGCCGCCGGCGGCACCTACTTCGACACCGCCTACGTGTACGACAACGGCCAGTCCGAGGAAGCCTTCCGCAAGGCGGTGGCCGAGCGGCATCCCCGGGAGAGCTACACCCTGTGCACCAAGCTCAACGCCTGGATGCAGTGCCACGACGAGGCCAGCGCCAAGCAGCAGTTCTACACCAGCCTGGAGCGCACCGGCGCGGGCTATTTCGACTTCTACCTGCTGCACGCCATCCAGCGCAGCAACTACAAAAAGTACGACGAGTACCACATCTGGGATTTCGTGGCCGAGCAGAAGAAAAAGGGCCTCATCAAGCACTGGGGCTTCTCCTTCCACGCCGACCCGGAACTGCTGGAAGAGCTGCTCGACGCCCATCCCGAGGTGGATTTCGTTCAGCTGCAGATGAACTACGCCGACTGGGAGAACCCCGGCGTGGCCTCCCGGCGCAACTGGGAGATCTGCAAGGCCCACAGCAAGCCCGTCACCGTGATGGAGCCGGTGAAGGGCGGCGTGTTGGCCGACCCCATCCCCACCGTGAAGGCGGTGTTCGACGGCGCCGGCTCCGGCCTGTCCTACGCCAGCTGGGCCATCCGCTTCGTGGCCAGCCTGGACAACATCGTCACCGTGCTCTCCGGCATGAGCAACCTGGAGCAGATGCGGGACAACCTGAGCTACATGAAGAACTTTAAGCCCCTGAGCGAGGAGGAGCAGGCGGTCATCCGGGCGGCCCAGGCGGCGCTGAACGCGGATCAGTCCATCCCCTGCACCGGCTGCCGCTACTGCACCGAGGGCTGCCCCATGAACATCCCCATCCCGGATATCTTCACCGTGGCCAACCGCCGCAAGGGCAGCCCAGAATTCCGCACCAAGCGGGAATACAGCATCGTCACCCAGGACAAGGGCAAGGCCAGCGAGTGCCTGCAGTGCGGCCAGTGCGAGAGCGCCTGCCCCCAGCATCTGCCCATCATTTCGCTGCTGGAGGAATGCCGGGCCTTCGAGGGCTGATGAAGCCCTTGACAAACCACCCCGAAAGGCATATCCTTTGAGTCAGGCAAACCCATTACGGACAAGCGAGGTGTACGCATCATGAAGAGACTGCCCTTTGTGCTCCGATTCAAGCCCGGCTGCAAGGACGCGGGGCTTCTGACCCTTTCCGGCCTGTGGAACGAGGTCCGAGGCGCGCTGAACCGCCAGGGCATCGCGAATTTCTCCATCTGGAATATTCAGGATTTCCTGTTCTGCTACGGCGAGTATCCCGACGAGCTGGCCCCCTCCGCCTCGGAGCACGCCGCCGCTCTGGCCTGGGAAAACGCCCTGGCCCCCTACTGCGAGGTGTTCGCCGCCCAGGGCACGCTGCCCCTGATGTATCACGACATAGGCGTCGTCCGGGAGGACAAGTCCCTCATCCGCCACCGGGTGTTCGCCACGAAGCTGAAGCCCGGCTGTGCCGAGGAATACAAGCGCCGCCACGACGGGCTCATCGCAGCCCGGGGCGACAAGGTCTCCGAGGGCCCGGAGAGCAACTTCACCATCTGGAACGCCAACGGCTACATCTTCGGCTACTGCGAGCTGGTGAAATCCTTCGACCACGAGATGACCGAGGAGGAAAAGGCCTCCACCATCGCCTGGGAGACCCGCCAGCTGGAGATCATGGACTGGCTCACCGACGACGTGGACTGGATCACCGGCGAGACCCACGACAAGATGCGGCTCATCTGCCAGCAATAACGCGCCATGCGGCCCCGGACGCCCCCTCAGGGGATCAGTCCGGGGCCTATTCATAACACGCAAATGATTGACAGCCCGGCGAAAAAATGCTATACTCTATAAGATTAGTTATTGATTCCTCACCATCCCTCCGGGGAGCGGAATCAGAGGGAGTGATTCCATCATGGGCCAGATCACCATCGCCGTGGACGCCATGGGCGGTGACAACGCGCCGAAGGCCGTCTGCGAGGGCGTTCTCCTCGCGCTGCGGGACATGCCGGACATCGCCGTCACCCTGTGCGGCCCGGAGGCGGCATTAAAGCCGCTGCTGGCCGGGTCGGAGGACGTGGCCGACCGGCTCACCGTTCTGGACGCGCCGGAGGTCATCTCCATGCACGAATCTCCCACCCTGGCCGTGCGCAAAAAGGTCAACTCCTCCATGGTGAAGGCCATGCTGGAGGTGAAGGAAGGCCGCTGCCAGGCCTTCGTGTCGGCGGGCTCCACCGGCGCGGTGCTGGCGGGGGGCATCCTGCGGGTGGGCCGCATCCGGGGCATCGACCGCCCGGCGCTGGCTCCCGTGCTGCCCGGCCGCAACCATCCCTTCCTGCTCATCGACAGCGGCGCCAACGTGGACTGCGCCCCCGAGTTCCTGAACCAGTTCGGCCTCATGGGCTCGGTGTACATGGAAAAGGTGGAGGGCGTGAAGAACCCCGGCGTGGGCCTGGTGAACATCGGCACGGAAGAGGAAAAGGGCAACCAGCAGGCCAAGGCGGCCTTCGCCCTCATGAAGGCGCAGACGGCCTACCGATTCACCGGCAACGTGGAGGCCCGTGAGGTGCCCACCGGCGACACCGACGTGGTGGTGTGCGACGGCTTCGTAGGCAATGTGATTTTGAAATACACCGAGGGCCTGGCCTCCGCGCTCACCGGCATGCTGAAGGATTCCATCCTGGCCGGAGGCCTGCGGGGCAAGATCGGCGGCCTGCTGCTGAAGCCCGCCATGCGCGCCTTCAAGAGCCGTATGAACTACGAGGAGCACGGCGGCGCGCCCCTGCTGGGCGTGAACGGGGCCATGGTGAAGGCCCACGGCTCCTCCAGCCCCCTGGCCTTCAAAAACGCCATCCGCCAGGCGCGGCTGATGGTGGAGAAGGACGTGACGGGCACGATCCGCGCGGGCCTGGAAGCCTTGACGGGGAATTAAGTAGAATTAGGAATGAGGAATCAGGAATTACAATTTGACTGAAAAATGGGGAGGAAATTGACATGGTTTTTGAAAAAGTGAAGGCGCTGCTGGCTGACCAGCTGCAGATCAATCCCGACGACATCAAGATGGAATCCCGCCTGTTCGAGGATCTGCACGCGGATTCCGCCAACGTCATGATCATGGTCATGGACGTGGAAGAGGCGTTCAACATCACCGTGGACGACGACGTGCTGCCCAAGATCCGCACCGTGGGCGACGTCGTGAACTACCTTGAAAAGACCGTCGGCTGACATTCCAGCTGACCGAACGACAAAATAGGACGGGCACGCGCGCGTCCTATTTGTGTTGTCACGAGCAAGGAGGCTCCATTCATGAAGACGCTCATGGAACGGCTGGGCTACGCCTTCCGCGACGAGACGCTGCTGAAAACGGCGCTCACCCACCCCTCCTACGGCGGCGACCGCCACGTGCCCCACTACCAGCGGCTGGAGTTTCTGGGCGACGCCGTGCTGCAGCTGGCCATCAGCCGCTTCCTGTTTGAGCATTACGCCGATCAGGAGGGCACGCTGAGCCGGGCCCGGGCGCGGCTGGTGTGCGAGGAGTCGCTGTTCGAGGCCTCGAAGCAGTACGGCCTGGGGGATTACCTCATCCTCTCCCCCGGCGAGGAGCGCACCGGCGGCCGGGAGCGGCCCTCGATCCTGGCGGACGTGATGGAGGCCATCTTCGCCGCGGTGTATCTGGACGGCGGCTGGGCCGAGGCCGAGGCGCTGATCCTTCGGGCGCTGGAAAAGCCCCTGCGGGATCACCCGGTGAACCGCAAGGTGGACTACGACTACAAGTCGCTTTTGCAGATCCTCACCCAGAAGGATTACGGCGCCATGCCCTCCTACGAGCTGGTGGAGCAGACCGGCGAGCAGCACCGACCCACCTTTGTGATGCGCGTGCTGCTGGATGGGAAGGAGCTGGCCCGGGGCAGCGGCCACAGCAAGCACGCGGCCCAGCAGGAGGCCGCCCAGGCCGCCTACAACCAACTGAAAGGCAGTGCAGGCTGTTGAAACTGAAGAAACTGGAAATATACGGCTTCAAATCCTTCGCCGACCGGGTGGAAATGGACTTTGAGAGCGGCATCACCGGCGTCGTCGGCCCCAACGGCAGCGGCAAGTCCAACATTTCGGACGCCGTGCGCTGGGTGCTGGGCGAGCAGAGTCCCAAGACGCTGCGGGGCGGCAAGATGGAGGACGTCATATTCAACGGCACCGAGAAGCGCCGCAAGCTGGCCTGGTGCGAGGTGACGCTCACCTTCGACAACGAAGACCGCAGCCTGCCGCTGGCGTTCAACGAGATCGCCGTCACCCGCCGGGTCTACCGCAACGGCGACAGCGAATACATGCTGAACAAAAACGCCTGCCGCCTGAAGGACATCGTGGAGCTGTTCCGGGACACCGGCATCGGCAAGGAGGGCTATTCCCTCATCGGCCAGGGCCGCATCGACGAGATCCTCTCCGCCAAGTCGGAGGACCGGCGGCACATCTTCGAGGAGGCCGCGGGCATCGTCAAGTACAAGACCCGCAAGCAGGAGGCGGAGAAGCGGCTGGACAACACCCGCCAGAACCTGGATCGGGTGGAGGACATCATCGCCGAGCTGGAGTCCCGCCTGGAGCCTCTGGAGGCCCAGAGCCGCACCGCCCGGGAATATTTGCAGCTGCGGGACGAGCTGAAGGGGCTGGAGCTGAACGCCTTCCTCATCCGCAGCGACCGCTACAACCAGAAGAGCGCGGAATACAGGGAGACACTGTCCTCGCTGGAGGCCGCCATCGGCCAGGCCGGCGAGGAGGTTCAGTCTGTCACCGCCCGGCGCAACGCCACCCAGGAGCTGCTGGCCGAGCGGGAGGAGCAGGCCGCCGCCGCCCGGGAGAACGTGCAGACCCTCATCCGCGACGTGGAGGCCCGGGAGGGCGCTTCCGGCGTGCTGAGGGAGCAGATTGCCGGCAGCGAGCGGGAGCGGGATCGGCTCACCGCCGCCATCGCCTCGGACGAGGCCGGGGAGGAGGCGCTGAAGGCCCGCCTTGCCGACCTGACGGAGCGGGTGAAGAGCGAGACGGAGGAGGCCGAGAGCGCAGGCAAGCGGCTGGAGGACATGACCGCCGACATGACCGCCCTCAGCGACGCCCTCATCGAGAAGGAGCGCCAGGCCGAGGAATTGAAGGCCCGGCGCATCGACGCCATCAACCGCCTGTCCGACGTGAAGAGCGAGCAGGCTCGGCTCAGCGCCATGGAAGGCGCGCTGGAAAACCGGCTGGCCGTGCTGCAGGGCGAGAGCGACACCGCCGGCGCGGACACCGCCGCCTGCGAGCAGGCCGTTCGGGAGGCGGAGGAGAAGCTGCGGGCCGAGCGCGCCGAGAAGGAAACCATCGACAAGGCGCTGGCTGACATTCAGCAGGAAATCGCCCTGTCCGGCGCGCAGTTCGATCAGAAAAACGAGCAGCAGCGCTCGCTGTCCGCCGAGCGGCAGGAGACCGGCTCCCGGCTTCGGGTGCTGGAGGAAATGCAGCGGGACTACGAGGGCTATCAGCACTCCGTGAAGCAGGTGCTTCTGCAGGCCCGCCGCACGCCCAACAGCGGCGTGCACGGCGTGGTGGCCACCCTCATCAGCGTGCCCCGCAGGCTGGAGCGGGCCATCGACATGGTGCTGGGGGCGGCGCTGCAAAACGTGGTGGTGGATCGGGAGGAAGACGCCAAGCGCATGATCGACTTCCTGCGCCAGGGCCGCTTGGGCCGGGCCACCTTCCTGCCCCTGTCCGCCGTTCGGGGCCGCACCCTGAGCCGGGAGGAGCGAAGCGTGTTGTCGCTGCCCGGCTGCGTGGGCCTGGCCAGCGAGCTCATCACCTTCGATCCGAAGTATCAGGGCATCGTGGACAGCCTGCTGGGCCGCACCGTGGTGGCCGAGGACCTGGACAGTGGCATCCGCATCCAGCGGGCCGGACATCACGCCTTCCGGCTGGTCACGCTGGAGGGCGACGTGATGCACTCCGGCGGCTCCATGACCGGCGGCAGCGTCACCAGCCGGGTCACCAGCCTGCTCTCCCGGGAGCGGGAGATCGCGGAGCACAGGGAAAAGCTCACAAACCTCACCGAGCGCCTCAAGGCGCTGCAGGAGGACATGGCCGCGCTGGAGGAAGCCCGAACCGCCCTGAAGCAGAAGCGGGGCGACCTGTTCGAGGAGAACCGCCAGCAGGAAATCGCCTGCACCCGGGAAGAGGCCCATTTGAAGGCCGCCCGGGAGGCGCTTTCGCAGCAGACCGACCGGGGCGAGCGCATCCGGGAGGAGACCGAGCGCATGCGGGAGCAGCTCAAGGACATCCGGGACGGGCTGGCCTCGCTGGAGACCAGGCAGGCCGCGTCTCAGGAGAGCAGCGAGGATCAGCAGGCGGAAATCGCCCGCCTGACGGCCGAGATCGCCGACATGCGGGAGGCGCTGGCCGCCAAACGCCGCTCCGTCACCGACGAGCGGGTGGTTCAGGCCGCCCGGGAGCGGGGGCTCACCGCCCTGAACGCGGATCTGATCCGCATGACCGGCGAGCAGACCGATTTCGGCCGCCTGCTGGACGAGAACCGGGAGAAGCTGGCCGCCTGCGAAGCCGCGCTGAGAGAGAGCGCCGCCCAGCTGAAAAGCGGCGAGACCGCGCTTTCGGCGCTGAAAAAGGCGCTGGACGAGGAGCGCGCCCGGTTCGGCGGCATCGAGAGGCAGCGCGTGGAGGCGCAGAAGACCCTGCGGGAGCTGGGCGAAAGCCTGGACCGCCTGCGGGCCGATTTCGACGCCTTCACCGACAAGCAGCACAAGACCGAAATGCAGCTCTCCCGGCTGGAGAGCGAGTTCAAGACCCTGTCCGACCGCATCTGGGAGGACTATGAGCTGACCTACGCCGGGGCGGAGGAATTCCGCGCGGCGGACTTCAAGCTCACCGAATCGGAGAAGCGCATCGCCGCCATCCGCGGCCAGATTCGCGCCATGGGCGCGGTGAACGTGGGCGCTGTGGACGAATACCGCCAGACCCAGGCGCGCTACGAGGAGCTGTCCTCCCAGCGGGACGACCTGGTTCGGGCCCAGCTGGACCTGGCCGGCATCATCGAGGACCTGATGAAGAAGATGGAAGTTCAGTTCCGCGAGCAGTTCGGCGCGCTGAACGAGAACTTCAAGGAGACCTTCGCCAACCTCTTCGGCGGCGGCCGGGCGGAGCTGCAGCTCTCCGACGAAAAGGACGTGCTGAACTGCGACATCAACGTCATTGCCCAGCCCCCAGGCAAGCGCCTGCAGATGCTGTCGCTGCTCTCCGGCGGCGAGCGGGCGCTGACGGCCATCGCCATCCTGTTCGCCATGCTGAAGCTCAAGCCCACGCCCTTCTGTTTCCTGGATGAGATCGAGGCCGCGCTGGACGACGCCAACATCGACAACTTCGCCGAGTACCTGCGCAGCTACTCCAAGAACACCCAGTTCGTGGTCATCACCCACCGCAAGGGCACCATGGAGCGCTGCGACGCGCTGTATGGCGTGGCCATGGAGGAAAAGGGCGTCACGAAGATGGTGTCCGTGAAGATGTCGGACGCGGTGATCTGAAAAACCCCACTGACCAAACGAGGTGACATGATATGGCATTTTTCGACAGATTCCGAAAGAACCGCAAGCAGGAGGAGCAGCCCGCCCCTCAGCGCCATGCCGAGAGCGACATCAAGGCCGCGCTGGACGCCGAGGCCGCCCGCGTCTCCCACGAGGTGAAGCCCGCCGAGCCAGCCACCAGCGCTCCCGCGCCGGAGCCGGTGAAGCCGGTGGATACGAAGCCGGAGCCCGCGCCGGTTCAGACCCCGCCGAAGCCCGAGCCGATCCACGCGGCTCCCGCGCCGCAGCCGGAGCCCCAGCCCGCCCCGGTGGAGGAGAAGAAGGGCTTCTTCGGCCGGCTGAAATCCCGCCTGACCCGAACCCATGAAAACCTGTCCGGCAAGATGGACGACCTCGTCGAGAACGCCGAGGCGCTGGATGACGACTTCTTCGAGGAAATGACCGACATCCTCATCATGGCGGACGTGGGCGTGAAGACCGCCGACGAGGCCGTGGGCAAGCTGCGCGCCAAGTGCGAGGCGGACAGCGGCATGACCCCGGCCAGGGCCCGGGAGGAGCTGCGGGAGATCCTCATCGACATCATGGGCAGCGAGCCCATGCGTCTGGCCTCCCCCATGGTGCTGTTCGTGATCGGCGTGAACGGCGTGGGCAAGACCACCTCCATCGGCAAGCTGGCCGCCCGCTTGAAGACGGTGGGCCGCCGGGTCATCATCTGCGCGGGCGACACCTTCCGCGCCGCCGCCGCCGACCAGCTGACCATCTGGGCGGAGCGGGCGGGGGTGCCCAT
>CADASK010000047.1 GCA_902790495.1 uncultured Eubacteriales bacterium | reverse complement strand
GGAGGAGGATCCGGTTTACGGACCGGCTCTCCAGGCCTGGGAGAACGCGCTGCCGGAGATCGGAGAGATCGTGTCCGTGGAAGGCGCATCCACGGAATTTACTAAGACAGAGGGGACGATCGATATGATCGTCCACGGCAGTTCCCACGATGCGGATGTCATTATCCGGGTGGAGATGGGCGAAATGTACTATGAGGCGACGTCCATCACCACAAACGTGATCTATTCCTTCGGGGAACTGATGAAGCAGGCCGGACTGAATACGCTTCTGGGCATGGGAACTACCTTTGCGGTGCTGATTCTCCTGTCCCTGATCATTGGCGGGGCCGCGGGCGCGTTCGGCGGCTACACCTATCGCAAGCAGGGCACAGAAAAGAAGATCGGCCGCACGGAAGAGTACGCCAAGCACCTGTACGACGACGCCGTGCGGAAGGCGGATGAATACAAGAAGGAAAAAATCCTTGAGGCCAAGGAGGAAATCCTGAAGGAAAAGGCCGAGAGCGACCGCGAAAAGGCTGAAAACGACAAGGAAATGCGTGAGCGCCGCGCCGAGATCCAGCGCAACGAGCGCCGGCTGATCCAGCGTGAGGAGACCCTGGACAAGAAGGCGGACAACCTGGAGGCCCGCGAGGAGAGCCTCAACAAGCGCGCCGCCGAGATCCAGAAGATCGAGGAAGCCGCTCAGGCCCTGCACGACAAGCAGCAGGGTGAGCTGGAGCGCATCGCCGCCATGTCCCAGGACGAGGCCAAGCAGGTGATCATGGAGCGCGTGCAGAAGGAAGCCTTCCACGACGCCGCCGCCGAGGTGCGCAACATCGAGGCGCGCGCCAAGGAGGAGGGCGAGAAGAAGGCCCGCAACATCATCGCCCTGGCAATCCAGCGCTGCGCCGCCGACCACGTGGCGGAGACCACCGTGTCCGTCATCAACCTGCCCAACGACGACATGAAGGGCCGCATCATCGGCCGCGAGGGCCGCAACATCCGCGCCCTGGAGGCCGCCACCGGCGTCGACCTGATCATCGACGACACGCCCGAGGCCATCATCGTCTCCGCCTTCGACCCGGTGCGCCGCGAGATCGCGCGCCTGGCCGTGGAGCACCTCATCATGGACGGCCGCATTCATCCCGCCCGCATCGAGGAGACCGTGGAGAAGGCCCGCAAGGAAGTGGATCAGCAGATCCGCGAGGCCGGCGACAACGCCCTGTTCGAGACCGGCATCAACGGCGTGCATCATGAGCTGGTCAAGGTGCTGGGCCGCCTGAAGTACCGCACCTCCTACGGCCAGAACGTGCTCAAGCACTCCATCGAGGTCAGCCACCTGGCCGGCCTGATGGCCGCCGAGATCGGCGCGGACGTCCAGCTCGCCAAGCGCGCCGGCCTGCTGCATGATATCGGCAAGGCCGTCGACCACGAGGCGGAGGGCACCCACGTGACCCTCGGCGCCGAGCTGGCCCGCAAGTACCACGAGAGCCCCGACGTGATCCACTGCATCCTGGCGCACCACAACGACGTGGAGCCCCAGACCGTGGAGGCCGTGCTGGTGCAGGCCGCCGACGCCATCTCCGCCGCCCGTCCCGGCGCCCGCCGCGAGAGCCTGGAGAACTACATCAAGCGTCTGGAGAAGCTGGAGGAGATCGCCACCTCCTTCGACGGCGTGGAAAAGTGCTACGCCCTGCAGTCCGGCCGCGAGGTGCGCATCATGGTCAAGCCCGAGGACATCAGCGACGACGGCACCCGGGTGCTGGCCCGCGAGGTCGCCAAGCGCATCGAGAAGGAAATGGAGTATCCCGGACAGATTCGCGTCAACGTCATCCGCGAGACCCGCGCGACGGATTATGCCAAGTAATTGGGAAAAAACAGCCTGAGCAAGGCTTGGAAGCCCCGGCAGTTGAGAAGACTGACCGGGACTTTTCTGTCGCCGCAGGGTTTCGCCGCCTGCGGGCGGCGACCAGAGGCTTTCTGATCGCCTCTGGACTCTTCGGGCCACCTGTCTTTGGCACGGGTCAGGGGTTTTGCGATCGCCTCCTGCACCCCTTCGCCACCGTTAGTATTCCGTTATGATATTTTGAAAATAACATTTGTAAAAACGTAAATCGCAACACTTGCGCAACAGCATTTTCACCGCTCTTTAACCGCAAAAGGTAGACAGACCAGGTGATCCGGTGTAAAATACAGGTGAGGAAACATGCCCGCATTGTGCGGGGGAGGAAGGAGCTTCATAGCATGAAATCAGGAAGACGTATCGTCGCGCTGTTGTTATGTTTGACGATGGTTTACAGCACCGTCAGCGCGCTGGCCGCGCCGAGACAGCCGTTCTTCGGCCGCCCGGCCTTCGGCGGCGGTGAGCAGCCCGCGGCTGCCCCGGCCGTCACGCCCGCGCCGGCTCCGGCTCCCGCGGCGGAAGCGCCCGCCCAGCCGGCCGATGAGAAGAAGGACACGTCGAAGCCCGCCAGCGGCTGCAAGCATGCGCATATCGAGGAAGAGTATGTGTATGAAAACGCAACCTATAAGCCGATCGACGATAAGTATCACCGCGTCCGCGGAGACAAGTACCTGCTGAAGACCTGCGACGACTGCGGCGAAACCCTCAGCTACAAGCTGGTCAAGAAGAACGTCAACGAGAAGGTCTACCACCGCTATCACCGGGGCAGCGACGTTTGCTACGACTGCCTCTATGATCCCAGCATGGTGATCGAGGCGGAGAGCGAGGACGTCTCCGTCGAGAGCGCCGACGCCTATCATCGGATGTTCGGCCCCACCCGGGAGGAGAAAACGCCCGAGGAGCCCAAGGAACCTGAACAGCCCGAGAATCCTGAGAACCCCGAGCAGCCCGAAAACCCTGAGAACCCCGAGCAGCCTGAGAATCCCGAAAACCCCGAGCAGCCTGAGAACCCGGAGAATCCCGAGCAGCCCGAGAACCCTGAGAACCCCGAGCAGCCCGAGAATCCCGAGAATCCCGAAAATCCCGAGACGCCCGAGAATCCCGAAAACCCCGAGCAGCCTGAGAATCCCGAGACGCCCGAGAAGCCGGAAACCCCGGACAAGCCCGTGTCTCCCTTCCGTCCGCAGCGCCCGCCGGTGCCGGAGACCCCCGCGGTCATTCCGCCTCCGCAGCTGCCTCCCTACTATGTGCTGCCCACCCCCACGCCCACCAAGGCCCCCAAGAAGTGGGTCTGGACCAACACCAACGCCAACTGGATGCATCGCCTCTACCTGGACGATATGCCCACCCTGCTGGAGACCCTTGATCTGCTGGGCGAGAGCTGCGACACCCTGCGCGACTACGGCGTGAGGGTCACCATTGAGAACATGAACCGCTTCCTCACCGCGGGCGAGCGCCACGCCTTCAGCAAGCTGGAGACCGCTGAGCAGCTCTACCTGGCCACCGCGGCCGCCGGTCACGTGGACGCGCTGGAAGGCGCGGGCTTCACCGAGGACGGCCTGCGGCTGCTGGAGAACCTGCGCGACAACGCCCGGAAGCACACTGCTCTGCGGCAGAAGTACTTCCCGATCAAGAACGTGAAGGTGGACGGCGTGAAATATCACTGCTTCATGCTGGAGCTGGCCATCAGAGACAGCGAGACCACCCGTGAGCGGTACACCTTCGCTGATATGGGCGACAACTGGTATCTGGTGAAGATCCAGCTGGGTGAATACCGCTGATCGCCATGCATGAAAAGACCTCCCGAAGCATCTGCTTCGGGAGGTCTTTTGTGTCCATAACGCTTGATCTCAGGCAAAGTGCGCGCGCACCTCGGCGATCTCCGCCGCGGTCAGGTTGCGCACATCGCTGTTGGCGCTGCCGGTGGCGCTGTCCTCGATCAGGGCCAGCTTGGTGTCATGCTGGGTGATCGTGTTGTGCCACAGGGTGCGCGGGATGTTGTAGACCTTCAGCGGCTCCATCTCCACATAGCTGAAGTCCAGGCCGCCGTTGGCGTTCTCATTGGCGAAGAGCAGCGTGCAGTGGCCGGCCAGCAGGATGAAGAGCTCGTCGGTCTCGTTGTGGCGCTCCACGTTGTCCAGGTTGGCGATGTCGTTGGCAGGCTTCCAATTCTTGATGCCGACCATCCACTTTTCGTTCTCGAAGACGCGGGTCAGGCCCTCGCCTTCGTAGGCATACTTCAGGATTTCCATGGGAGGAAACGCCTCTTTTCTTTGAAAGATTTCTTTCGTGTGTATGCTGTCTAAGAGGTTCCGCGCCTGCGGGCGCGGGCAGGGGGCTTTGCGGTCGCCCCCTGCACCCCTTCGCATCTCCATAAAGTGAGCTTATACTTATTGATACAAAGATCTAAACCAACTCGTCTAAGAAGGCGGGCGAAGGTTTCCAAAGGGCGATCGCAAAGCCCTTTGGTCGCTGCCGTTAGGCAGCGAAATCGTTACTTCTTCGCAAGCACGCGCTCGAGGGCGGCGACGATGGCGTCGGCGGTCAGGCCGTACTCCTCGAACAGGGCGGCGGGCTTGCCGCTCTGGCCGAAGCGATCCTTGATGCCCACGCGCTCGAAGGGCACGCCGCAGCTGTTCTCGGCCAGCACCTCGGACACAGCGGAGCCCAGGCCGCCGATGATGGAGTGCTCCTCGGCGGTGACCAGCGCGCCGGTGGCGGCGGCGGCCTTCACGGCCTCCTCGTCCAGGGGCTTGATGGTGTGCATGTCGACCACCTTGACGCTGATGCCCTTCTCGGCCAGCTTCTCGGCAGCGATGAGGGCCTGGGGCACCATGATGCCGCAGGCGATGACGGCGGCGTCCTTGCCGTCACGCAGCACGTTCGCCTTGCCGATCTCAAAGGGAGTCTCGGCGGTGGTGCAGATATCGGTGGGCAGGCGGCCGGTGCGGATGTAGCAGGGGCCCTCGAACTTCGCGGCGGCGAAGACAGCCTTCTCCATCTCCACGGCGTCGGCGGGCACCAGCACGGTCATGTTGGGCAGGGTGCGCATCAGGGAGATGTCCTCCACCGCCTGATGGCTGCCGCCGTCCTCGCCGCAGCTGGGGCCGGCGTGGGAGCAGGCGACCTTCACGTTCGCCTTGGTGTAGCACACGGCGTTGCGCACCTGCTCGAAGGCGCGGCCCGCGCCGAAGATGGCGAAGGTGTTGGCGAACACAGTGTAGCCGCACTGGGCCAGACCGGCGGAGGCGGCCATCATGTCCGCCTCGGCGATGCCGAAGTTGTAGAAGCGGTCCGGATACTCGTCCGCGAAGTAGGCGGACATGGTGGCATGGGCCAGGTCGGCGTCACACGCCAGCACCTTGGGGTCCACAGCGCCGAGCTTCTTCAGCGCCTCGCCGTAAGCGATACGGGTAGATTGCTTTTCTGCCATGACTCACACCTCCAGCTCGCGCTTCGCGGCTTCGTACTGTTCCTGGTTGATGGGCTTGCCGTGCCAGCCGACCTGGTTCTCCATGAAGCTGACGCCCTTGCCCTTGACGGTGTTGCAGCAGATGAAGCGGGGCTTGCCGCTCTTGTTCGGCGCGGAGGCAGCTGCGGTGATGGCCGCGATGTCGTGGCCGTCCACCACCACAGTCTCCCAGCCGAAGGCCTGGTACTTGGCGACGATGTCGCCCAGGCCCATGACCTGCTCGTTGGTGCCGTCGATCTGCAGGCCGTTGTGGTCCAGCAGCACGGTCAGGTTGTCCAGATGATAGTGGGCGGCGGCCATGGCGGCCTCCCAGATGATGCCCTCCTGGCTCTCGCCGTCGCCGGTCACGGCGAACACGCGGAAGTCATGCTCGGGGCGCTTGCCCGCCAGCGCGTAGCCGACGGCCATGCTCATGCCCTGGCCCAGGGAGCCGGTGCTCGCGTCCACGCCGGGGCACTTGTTCATGTCCGGATGGCCCTGCAGGGGGCTGTGGAGCTGGCGCAGATCCTTCAGCTCCTCCTTGGGGAAGTAGCCTTTCTCGGCCAGCACGGCGTAGAGCGTCGGGCAGGCGTGGCCCTTGCTGAGCACGAAGCGGTCGCGCTCGGCCCACTTGGGGTTCTTGGGATCGATGCGCATCACGCCGTTATACAGGGCCGTGAGGATCTCCACGCAGGAGAGCGATCCGCCAGGATGGCCGGACTGCGCCGCGTACAGCATGTCCACCACGTCATTGCGGACAGTGCGTGCAAATTGCTCCAGATTCTGTTCCATGTCGCATTTTCCTCTTTTCTGAATGCGTTGAGAGAAACGTATGGTTTCGCCTGTCTCCTGACAGGCAGGGGATAGTTTAACCCTTGACGGCGCCGGCTGTCAAGCCCGCGACCAGCCTTTTCTGCGCGAAGAAGAACATGATGCACACGGGGATGACCGTGATGATGCCGCCGGCGGTGATCAGGTCCCACTGCACGCCGAGCTGGCCGACCAGCATCTTCAGGGAGACGGGGATCGTCCGGTTGGCCTCGTTGGTGAACAGCACCGCGAAGGTGTACTCGTTCCAGCTTTGCATGAAGATGTACACGCCCGTGGCCAGCAGGCAGGGCAGCAGCACCGGCAGCACGATCTTGACGAAGGCCGTGGCCCGGTCGGCGCCGTCGATCATGGCCGCCTCCTCCATGGAGATGGGCAGATCGTTGAGGTAGCCGTTGAGCAGCCACACCGAGAAGGGAATGGTGAACGTGGTGTAGCTGAGCACCAGCGCCCAGGGGGTGTACAGAAGCTTGATCTGCCGCATGATGGTGAACAGCGGGATCAGCAGCAGCACGGTCGGGAACATGTTGTTGGTGAGGAACAGCAGCATCAGCGGCTTGCGCCCGGCGAAGCGGAACCGGGAGAAGGCGTAAGCGGCGAGCGTGGACACCGTGAGGGAGACCACCGTGGTGATCGCCGCGACGATCAGGCTGTTCTTCATCGGGTGCAGGAAGTTGTAGCTGCCGAAGAGGTGCTCATACGCCTGCAGCGTCAGCTGCGTCGGCCAGTAGCGCACGGTGAGGCTGTGCAGCTCGGCGTCGGTCTTCAGGCTCGTGACCAGCGTCCAGTAGAACGGGAAGAGCAGGAAAATCAGGAAGAGGACCAGCGGAACCCACAGCAGCAGGATCCTGGACAAAGGCTTTTTCTCGTTCATCTTCTCATCCCTCCTGATCCCTGAAGTTGGCCCGCAGGTAGGGGATAGCCACCAGCAGCAGCACGAGCATCAGCATCAGCGCCATGGCGCTGGCGTAGCCCATGTCCAGGGCGCTCGCCTTGTTGTAGACGTAGACGCTCAGGGTCTGCGTCGCGTAGGCGGGACCGCCGCCCGTCATGTTGAAGATGACGTCCACGGAGTTGGCCACCCAGATGACGCGCAGCATGGTGGTGACGAAGATCGTGTTGCGCAGACTGGGGATGGTCACGTAATACAGCTTCTGCCAGCCTGTGGCGCCGTCGATCGCCGCGGCCTCGTAGAGATCGGCGGGGATGCCCTGCAGACCCGCGAGGATCATCAGCGCGAAGAACGGAATGCCCTGCCAGATAATCGTGATGATCACCGAGGGCATGGCGCTGTCCTTCTTGGCCAGGAAGGCAATCTTGTCGCTGATGATGCCCAGCTTCAGCAGGATGTCATTGATGACGCCGTAGTTGCCGTCAAACATCCAGCTCCACATCAGGGCGATCAGCACGCCGGGGGTGACCCACGGAATCAGGCTGACGGCGCGGATCACGCCGCGGCCCTTGAACTCCTTGTTCAGCAGCAGCGCCAGCATGAAGCCAAAGAGGAACTGGCCGCCCACGCCGAAGAAGACCCAGACGACGGTGCGCCACAGGGACTTCCAGAACTGGGGATCGTTGGTCAGGAGCTTCTGGTAGTTGCCCAGGCCGATCCAGCCCATCTTGTTCGGCTTGACCAGGTTGTAGTTCTGAAAGCTCATGCCCACGGCATTGATGATGGGGACGACCACCACACTCAGCATGATGATCATCGCGGGAGCCAGCAGCAGATATGGCCAGATCCCGCTTCTGCGCTTCCGCCTCACGGTTTTCTGCATGGCAGTGCCCTCCTTCGCGTCCTTCGCGGCGCTTATACGGAATGCCCCGGGAGGAGGCGGACAGCGGCTGCCCGCCTCTTCTCAAAGATTGTGGCAGGAGGTTTCCCTCCTGCCACGTAAGTGAAAGCTGATGGGATTACTCTTCCCACATCGCAGCCTGGAGCTGCTTCATGCACTCTTCAGCGGTGATATCGCCGAGCAGGGCCTGCTGGATGACGCCGGGCCAGTCCTTGATCCACTGGGTGGTGGTGTCACGCACGGGCAGGATGCCAGCCACGGGAGCGCCCTCGATGGAGACCTTCATGAACTTGTTCTCCTGGAACTGGGGCAGAGCCTGGACGCGGGCGGCCACAGGCACGTTGCCGGTCACGGTGCACCAGGTCTCCTGGCCCTTGCCGGTGGCCAGATAGGCCATCCACTCAAAGGCGGCTTCCTTGTTGGCGCAGCTCTCGAACATGACGGTCTCGGTGTCGCCCATGGAGGTCCACTGGCCCTCGCCCTTGGGGAAGATGAAGGCGTCGACGTCGTCGCCGAAGGTCTCGATCATCTGGGCGGAGGAGCCGATGTGGTGGATGGTCATGGCGGTCAGGCCGCTCTTGAAGTTGTCGATGACCTGGGAGAAGCCGTCGTTGGGAGCGGTCTCAGGCACATAGCCGTTCTTGTACAGGTCGATGTAGTCCTGCATGCCCTTGATGGCGCCCTCGGAATCCATGTGCTCCCAGTCGCCGCCGCCGGCATAGAGGAAGCAGCCCCAGGGCTCCTGGCCGCCGTTGGAACCGCGCATGCCGAAGCCGTACACGCCGTCATGGGTCAGCTTCTTGCAGGCCTCGAGGAACTCCTCGTAGGTGGTGGGCACGCCGATGCCGGCCGCCTTGAACATGGAGGGACGATAGTAGACATACAGCACCTGGGTGTTCCAGGGCATGACATAGATGCTGTCGGTGCCGCTGGCCTGCTTCATGGTGTTGTACAGGTTCTCGTTGATCTGGTCCTTGTCGGCCCAGTTCGCGATGAACTCGTCAAGGTTGGCCAGCTGGCCGTTGTTGACGAAGGCGGGGGTCGCGGTCAGCTTGAAGGTCGCCACGTCGGGCGCGCCGCCGCCGATGGCCGCGGTCAGCAGGTTGTTGCTGTACTCGCCGCCGTTCCAGTCCTGCTGCTCACCCACCACGGTGATGCCCTTGCCGTTGGTGGCGTTGAAGTCAGCGATCATTTCCTGCATGGTCTGCGCATAGGCGTCGTTGTCAGCCCAGAACCAGAACTTGATGGTCACGTCCTCGGCGCTCGCCAGGGACACCATCGAGAGGCACATCATTGCCGCGAGTGCCAGAGCCAGGAACTTCTTCATGTGTGTTCTCCTTTCGTCGGTACGGGTCTCGTCGCATCGGCGCCGACCTCGGTGTCGGCGATCGTCTGACGGATGTGCTTTTCGGTCATCTCAGCCGCAAGGCTCCGATCCCCGGCCTCGAGGGCCCGCAGGATGGCGGTGTGATACAGGATGGCCGCGTCCACGCTGCCGCGCACGCCCCGCGTTCTCTGATAGTTGGCCTCCATGGCCTCAAAGATCGTCAGGTACATGCGCTCCAGCACGCTGTTGTGGGTCGAGGCCGCGATGGCGATGTGGAAGGCGGTGTCCAGCCTGTCATAGCTCTCCCCCGCCGCCACGGCGCGCTCCATCTCCGCCTCGGCCTCCCGGATGGCCTCCAGGTCCTCCGCGCTCCTCCGCTCGGCCGCGAGGCCGGACACAGAGGGCTCGATCATGAGCCTGGCTTCCATCAGGTCGCTGGCCAGCTTCGTCTGCTCCGCAAACTCCAGCCCGAGCGGGTCGCGGGTGATCCCCATGCGGTCGGCCACAAACGTGCCCGTGCCGTGGCGGATCTCCACCACATGCTCAGCCTGCAGCTGCTTCATCGCCTCGCGGATGGTCGAGCGTCCCACGTTGAAGCGCTCCATCATGTCGCTCTCCGTCGGCAGACGCTCGCCCGCCGGCATATGCCCGTCCAGGATCATCGCCCGGATCTGGTCAGATACCGTGCTGGCCAATCTTACCTGTCTCACCCTGCGTTCCTTTCTTCGGTTGCGTATGGCCGATTGCACATCACGACATCAGATGTCCGATGTTCTTGAGGCCATTATACCGATAGATTGGTCATTTGTCAACCAGATTTCGCAATGTTCATGATTTGTTCTTATATCAGGGAGCTTTTGTGGCCAGATGCCACAGGATCTCCGGACGCCAGACCCCATCCGCGCGCATTGTGACAGATTTTCTGCCTATCTTTCACCTTTTTTTCACACACTTTTCATATTGGCGTATTATACTGCCATCGTAGCCAAGGGATGAGACCCATCCGGAGGCGGCGCGAAGCGTCAAGGCTCCGCGATTGTGAATGGAGGGATTTCTATGAAAACCAACAGGAAGAATACGCTGGGCATCATCGCCCTGGCTGTGGCTTGCGTTATGCTGGGCTCCGGGCTGACCCTGGGGCTGACCTCCACCTCGGCCGCGCAGGCTGAGAACACCGTGGTCGTCACCAGCCCCTTCACAGCGGCCATCGCCGATGTCAAGGATAGCGTGGTTGGCGTCAACAATTATCAGACCGTCCGCTACTCCAACAACTATGGCAACTGGGGCAGCTGGGGTGACTTCTTCGGCTTCGGCCGCGGCTTCGGCGGCTATGGCGACTACGGCAACGGCGGCAACCAGCAGCCCTCCACCCAGGAAGTGCTGGCGGGCACCGGCTCCGGCGTGGTCATCGCCGACGGCTATGTGCTGACCAACAACCACGTGGTGGACGGCGCCAGCTCCCTGAAGATCGCCGTGCTGGCCGAGGACAACTCCACCAAGGAGATTGACGGCGTGCTCGTGACCAGCGACGCCAACCTGGACATCGCCATCATCTACGCGCCTGAGCTGGACATCAAGCCCGTGGTCCTGGGCGACAGCGACACCCTGACCGTGGGCGACTGGGCCATCTGCATCGGCAACCCGCTGGGCAACAACTTCTACGGCACCGTGACCACGGGCATCGTGTCCGCCCTGAACCGCGCCGTGTCCTCCTCCAGCTACGACCGCTACGGCCGCAAGGAGACCACCACCAACACCATGATCCAGACCGACGCGGCCATCAACAACGGCAACAGCGGCGGCGGCATGTTCAACGTCAACGGCGAGCTGATGGGCATCCCCACCATGAAGTACTCCGGCTCCGCCTTCTCCGGCGCGAGCATCGAGGGCATCGGCATGTGCATCCCGATCAACGCCGCCAAGCCCCTGATCAACGACGTGCTCTCCGGCAAGGTCGCTACACCTGAGGTTGCCAGCGACATGCAGAGCGGCGACAACGCCTCCGCCAACAACACCCTGGTGGGCAAGCCCCGCCTGGGCGTGACCGTGACCTCGATGAACACTAACTCCACCGCCATCCTCTCCGGCGCGTTGCCCAACGGCGTCTATGTGACCGCCGTGGATCCCAACGGCCCCGCGGACAAGGCGGGCATGCAGGCCGATGACATCATCGTGGATGTGGACGGCACCGTGATCACCGGCGTCACCCAGATGACCTCCATCATCGCCGAGCACAAGGAGGGCGATGTGCTGAACATCAAGGTGTACCGCGTGCCGGGTCTGGCCGAGGCCAAGGATACGATTCCCGATGGCGAGTATGTGGATCTGCAGGTCACGCTCGCTGTGGTGGATGAGGTCAAGCAGTAAGGTATTTCCTTCTATCTCCCGCGCGGATGAAACACTCCGCGCGGGAGTTTTTTCCATCCGGGAAGCATCCGCTCCTGTGAACCGTTTTCTGTTTGCGGAGGGGACGCTTCCTTTATCTTTTCCGCCGCCACGCCCACAAACTTTCCCCGCAAGGTTGCGTCCCTCGCTGTTTTGGGCTATAATAATACTGGGTATGAATCGAAATCCATCGCAAAGGAGCGTAGAACTTTGAGCGATTTTGAAGAGAGCAGGCGTTTATCTGCATCTGACTCCGCGGCGGAACCCACCCGCGCCGTGCCAGTGGTGGACAGCGAGGCCGCCGGAACGCACCGCCGCCGCCGCACGGGCAGCGCCGCGGGCACAGCCCCGGCCGAGAGCGAGACCCGCGCCCAGGGCGTGCCGCGCCCCAACGCCCTCAACCGGGTCAGCGCTGCCCCCGCGCAGACCGCGGGACAGAGCGCGCAGCCGGCCTCCGGCCTGCAGCAGACCACCAAGAGCACTGCCGTGCGCCGTCCGGTGCAGGCCGCGGGCTATGAGCAGCGCAGACCCCTCTCCCAGGAATACAGCAGCCAGGTACCGCCGCGCAGCCGCGATATCTACCAGGAGCCCGACCGCGGCCGCGAGCTGCCCGACGAGACGGAGACCGACGAGGACGCGCCGCGCTCCCACCGCGGGCTGATCGGCCTGTGCGTGGTGCTGCTCCTGCTGGCCGCCATCGTACTGGGCTTTATGCTGATCCCCGCGGGGAATGACACGACCCTGAGCCGCGCCAAGACCAGTGTCCAGAACCGCCTCAGCAGCCTGCTGGGCGGCGGGCCCTCGGTCACAGCGGCCCCCGCGGCCCAGGCCATCGACCTGACCGCCGCGCCCACCACCGGCTACGCGCCCATGTCCGTGGTCTTCAGCCTGACCACCACGCCCGGCGTCGAGGAGGTTCGCCTGGTGGACGCCAGCGGCGTGCCGCTCAACGCGGTCTCCGGCATCCAGCAGAACAACGGCGACAACGCCATCTGGGTGCTGAACCTGGACGTGGCCGAGGCCATGGAGGGTGAAGTGCGCGCCCAGATCTTCTCCGCGGACGAGTGGAAGGACACCGACCGCTCCGTGACCCTGGCCATCTCCGCGCCGCCCGTGGCGACCGCCCCGCCGGTGGAGATCACGCCCGTGCCCACCGCCGAACCGACCGCGGTGCCCACCGCCGAGCCCACCGAGGCCGCCGTCCCCACGGAGGATGCCTCCCCCGCCGCCCAGGCCTATGACCTGAGCGTGTACGGCTCCGAAGCCTTCGCGCCCGCCGAGGTGGAGTTTGCCGCCGTGACCAGCGCACAGATCGAGGAGGTTCGCCTCATCGGCGACAACGGCGAGCCGCTGGCCGCCGACGTCGAGATGAGCGAGGACGAGAACGGCCTGCGCGACTGGAGCATCATCGCCGCCTTCGAGGAGATGTACGACGGCGAGATCATGCTGCAGGTGCGCTCCGGCGAGGAGTGGTTCGACACTGACCTCGTGCAGAATGTGCTGATCGAGGATCTGCCCGAGGACGAGGGCCTGGACGCCGAGGCCGACCCCGACGCGCCAGCAGAGGGAGCTGAAGGAGCCGAGGCCGCCGTCACCCCCGCGCCCGCCGTGCAGGCGGAGCAGCCTGTGGCGACCCAGCGCCCCATGTCCAGCCTGGCCACCACCCCGACCCCCGATCCCGACGCCGCCCTGCTGGACGTGTTCGCAGCGGAGACGCAGCCTGAGACCAGCGAGGAGCCGGCCGCCACGGCCGAGCCCGCCCCGCAGCCCGAGGCCACCGAGACGCCTGAACCCGCCGGCCCCGTCTTCGTCGCCGAGGCGGACGAGAGCGCCGATCCCAAGCTGATCCCCACCAGCGTGATCTACAGCGGCACCAAGAAGGTGGACGAGTACAACCGCGCCTCCGACGAGGTGGTCAAGCTCGGCGACGCGGACACCTACCTCAGCAAGCCCTACGGCGTGCTGACCTTCCGCGGCTCCTCCTTCCGCCAGAACGCCGCCTTCGGCACCGTGGGCGACATCAGCTCCATGGCCGTCGCCTGGCAGCGCGAGGCCGGCAGCGTGAGAGCCACCGGCAAAAAGTATTACTACGGCTTCGGCCTCAACGACCAGCCCGCCATCGTCAAGTGGAGCAAGGAGGTCCGCGAGCTGAGCAACATCGTGGACGAGAAGAAGGCCGTCACCGGCCTGCGCGAGGTCATCGTCGCCGGCGAGGACGGATACATCTACTTCGTCGACCTGACCGACGGCCAGAACACCCGCGAGCCCATCAACGTCGGCTACCCGATGCGCTCCGCGCCCTCCATCGACCCGCTGGGCTTCCCCTTCATGGCCGTGGGCCAGTACGCCCGCAAGATGGCCAGCGGCACCGGCAAGATCGGCATGCGGTACTATAACCTGCTGACCCAGAAGCAGATCGACCTGCTGGACGGCCTGGACGGCAAGGCCAACCGCCCCTACAACGAGGTCGGCTCCTTCAACACCTCCGCCCTCATCTGGGGCGACGAGGAGAACCGCAACTCCACCCTGCTGACCGCCGGCACCAACGGCATGCTCTACGTCAATCAGCTCAACCCGAAGTTCTCCCTCAACGAGGGCACCTTCAAGGTGACGGTGTCCTCCACCGCCGTGAAGACCCTGGCCAACAAGGAGAAGAAGGTTAGCACCGCCGTGGAGTCCTCCCTGGCGGGCTACGGCAACTACGTCTTCTACGCGGACGTAGCCGGCTACCTGCGCTGCATGGACACCACCACCATGAAGGTGGTCTGGGCCGTGGCCCTGGGCGACGAGGTGGACGCCTCCATCGCCCTGGACAAGGACGCCGACGGCACCGTATGGCTCTACGCTGCCAACACCCTGCAGAACCGCAAGAAGGGCGACGCGACCATCTACCGCTTCAACGCCGCCACCGGCGCGCAGGACTGGGCGCTGAACGTGGGCGTGGCGAAGAACAAGAAGAACACCTACATCCCCGGCGCGGTCGCCAGCCCGGTCATCGGCCAGAAGGGCCTGAACAACCTGGTCTACTACACCCTGACCGGCGTCTCCGCCAGCGGCGCGCAGGCTCTGCTGGGCAGCGAGAACGCGGAGGACGCGGTGCTCGTGGCCATCGACAAGACCACGGGCCAGGAGGTCTGGTCCCTGTCCCTGGACAGCGTCAGCTACTCCAGCCCCGTGGCGGTCTACAACGAGGACGGCCACGGCTGGATCATCCAGGCCACCAGCTCCGGCATGCTGTACCTGCTCGACGGCGCCACCGGCTCCCTGATCTCCAGCCTCCAGCTGGAGGGTGAGATCAGCGCCTCCCCCGCCGTATACAAGGATATGCTGGTTATCGGCACCCAGGGCAAGGGCACCTCATATCTGTATGGTATTCAGCTGAAGTAATACGAAATATGTGCCGCGAAGGGGTCCCGGGGGCTCGGAGCGCCTGGAAAACGCCTGTTATGGCGTTTTCAGCGGAGAGCGGGCGGCAGCCCCGGACCGATCGCAAAGCCCCCGGGTCGGCCCGCAGGCCGAAACCCTTTTTGCAGAAGCTAAGCACATCATAAGGCTCATGTCAGCCGCAGCAAAGCCCCTCCGTCCAATCTCAGACGGAGGGGCTTCTTTATTTTTTTGGTTCTTCACGTTTTTTTAGGGAAAGGGCCGAAAAAAGGGTTGCAAAAAGAGCACAGAAGACTTCTAATTGTAGTTGCTACACCAACAAGAAGG